>CAUZJY010000038.1:0-15675 GCA_963580305.1 Gemmatimonadales bacterium UBA6960 | reverse complement strand
GCGGCACGGCGCGTGGGAGGGAACAGGAGGGCCAGCCCCACCCCGTCGGTGATCAGACCGGGGGTGAGCAGCAGCGCGCCCCCCACCAGCACCGAGATCCCATCCAGGATCTCCCGCCCGGGCACGCGCCCCTGCGCCATCTCCCGCTGCATCGCGCGGAGCGTGCGGAGTCCCTCGGCCCGCGCCAGCGCCGCCCCGGTGACCCCCGTCCCGAGCACGAGCACCACCGTGGGGAGCAGGCCGATCGACTGTCCGAGCCGGAGCAGGATGAACAGCTCTGTCAGTGGGAGGACGACGAAGAGAAGCGCGAGGACAACGAGCATGGGTGCCTGCTACCCTTCCCCGCTCGCCCCGGTCCGGGGGCGCTCGCGGAGCGCGGCTGGGCGATCTGTCCGCCGCACCTTTCCCCAGGCCCCCGGTGCTGTTCTCTTCCCGATTATGGAGCAGACCTATTTTCGCAAGGGGTTCGGCCTCAAGGCCGAGGTGAAGGGCGTCATCGAGGCCGAGTACCACTCGGCGCTGGTCGAGCGCATCCGCTCGCGCGGCTACCAGGACACCTTCGGGGACGTGACGGTCCGCCTGGCCGAGGAGTTCGGCTTCTGCTACGGAGTGGATCGCGCAGTCGACTACGCATACGAAACCGTGCACAAGTTCCCGGATCGGCGGATCTACTTGGTCGGGGAGATCATCCACAATCCCCACGTGAACCGGCGCATGACCGAGATGGGGATCCGCTTCATCTACCCGGACGGGGACGGAACCTTCGATTTCTCCCACTTGACGGTGGACGACGTCGTGATCCTGCCCGCGTTCGGTGTCACCCTCCAGGACTTCCACCGGCTGCGCGCGCTCGGCTGCATCCTGGTGGATACCACCTGCGGATCTGTGCTGCACGTCTGGAAGCGCGTGGACGGGTACTCGCGTGACGGCTTCACCGCATTCATCCACGGTAAGTACTACCATGAGGAGTCGCGCGCGACGGCCTCGCAGGTGACCAAGCACCCGAACGGGAAGTATGTGATCGTGCGGGACATGGGCGAGGCGATGCTGGTGTGCGACTACGTCGCGCGGCGCCCCGGGCACATGAGCCGGGAGGCGCTGATCGACCACTTTCGCGCCAAGGCGTCCGAGGGATTCGATCCCGACCGCGACCTGGAGTGGGTCGGCGTCGCCAACCAGACCACGATGCTCGCGAACGAGTCGCTCGCGATCGGCGTGCAGCTGCGGAGGTCGATGGTCGAGCGCTCGGGCGAGGAGTACGCGGCAGCGCACTACCGCTCCTTCGGAACGATCTGCTCGGCCACGCAAGAGCGGCAGGACGCCGTGGTCAAGATGATGGAGGACCCGCCGGACCTGATGATCGTGATCGGCGGCTACAACTCCTCCAACACGAACCACCTGGCTCACATGTGCCGCCAGCATACCACCACCTATCACGTGGAGGACGCGTCGTGCATCGACGTCGAGTCGGGCGCGATCCGGCACAAGCCCGAGCTCGCGGCCGACGCCTCCGAGCGGGTAGACGTCGACTGGCTGCCGGAGGGTCCATTCGCGCTCGGGATTACCGCGGGCGCGTCGACACCGAACAACAAGATCGGCGAAACGCTGCTCCGGGTGGTGGGGATCCGGGGAGTCCACGTGGAGCCCTTCGAGACCGTCCAGGTCTGACCGGCGGGCGCCCGCGCCGCCGATGAGGCTAGCTGGCGCTCAGATGTGGATCGGGCGACCTAGCGCGGCGAGCGCTCCCTCGGCGATCCCCTCCGAGAGCGTCGGGTGCGGGTGCATCGCCTTCTCCATCTCCTCGACCGTCGACTCCAGGTGGCGCCCCACGACGAACTCGGCGATCAACTCGGTCGCGTACGGGCCGACGATGTGCGCGCCCAGGATCTCCGAGTACTGCTTGTCGCGGATCACCTTGATGAAGCCGGCCGCGTGGCCCCCGGCGACCGCGCGGCCGTTGCCGACCCAGGGGAACTTGCCGACCTGGATGTCGAGCCCCCGCTCCTTGGCCTGCGCCTCGGTCAGGCCGACTGACGCGACCTCGGGGTGACAGTACGTGCACGACGGCACGTTCTCGTAGTTCAATGCGCCGTGCCCCTGCTCGGCGATGTGCTCGACGCACACGATGCCTTCGTGGCTGGCCTTGTGCGCGAGCAACTGGTTGCCGGCGCAGTCGCCGATCGCATAGATGCCGGGAACGTTGGTGCGCATCCGCTCGTCGATAACGATGAAGCCGCGCTCGGTCTTCACTCCGGCCGCGCCGAGGCCGAGATCCTCGGCGTTCGGTGTGCGTCCCACCGCGGACAGGACACGATCGACCTCGAGCTCGCGTGCCTCGCCCTTGGGGTCCTTGAAGGTGACCTTGACTCCCCGCTCGTGGATCTCCGCCTTCTCCAGGCGCGCGCCCGTGAACACGTCGATGCCGCGCTTCTTGAACGCCTTCTCTACGACGGCCGAACAGTCCACGTCCTCGACCGGTAGGATGCGATCGAGCGCCTCGATCATCGTGACCTTGCTGCCGTAGGCGTTGAACACGTCCGCGAACTCCACGCCGACGGCGCCCGCCCCGACGATGGCGAGCGAGGCGGGCGCCTCCTTCAGGTCGAGAGCCCCGGTCGAGCTGATGACCCGATCCTCATCGATCTGGAGGAAGGGGAGATCCTTGGGACGCGAGCCGGTCGCGAGGATCACGTGCTCCGCGCGCAGCGTGGTCTTCTTCCCGTCCGCCTCCACCTCGACCGTCCCCTTGCCGGTGAGCCGCCCGTACCCCTGCACGTGGGTGACCTTGTTCTTCTTGAACAGGCTCGCGATCCCGCGACTCATCTGTTCTGCCACCTTGCGGCTCCGCTCCTGCGCCGGCCCCAGATCGAAGCTCAGGCCCTCGGCACGGATCCCGTGCCTCTCGCCCTCCTTGATCTCGTTCACCAGGAAGGCGCTCGATAGGAGCGCCTTGGTCGGGATGCAGCCGATGTTGAGGCAGACGCCTCCGAGCTTGCCGGCCTCCACACAGGCGGCCTTGAGGCCCAGCTGGGCGGCGCGGATCGCAGCCACGTACCCGCCGGGTCCCGAGCCGATGACGAGGACGTCGAAGCTGCTGTTCTCTTCCTGCTTGGCGGACACCGTGTCGCTCCTGGCTGGGGATCACTCTAGGCGTCGGCGGAGAACCGGAAGGGGCGAAGCTAGGCCCGCGATACCCTGCTGCCCAGCCTCCTCTCGAGCATGGGCGCGACCAGAACGATCAGGACGCCCAGGGCGGCGCCGGCGAGCACGTCCACCGCGTAGTGGAACCCGCCGTACACCGCCCCCGCTCCGAGGCCGATCGCGAGCACGAGCACCCATCGGCCCACCCGCGGCTGGTGGCGTAGCGCGAGCAGCGCCTGCGCGACGATCACGGCGACGTGCGAGGAGGGAAAGGCCGCCCCCCGGCTCGAGCCGCGCTCTAAGATCGCGAGCACCAGGCCGCGCACCGGCCCCTCGGGCACCCCCTCCGGGACGCCCAGGTAGCGGGGCCCCTCCACGGGGAAGGCCACGAAGATCGCGAAGCAGAGAACGAAGCAGAGTGCGAGCGCGAGCACCGTGTCGTGGAACGCCTCCGCACGCCTAGCGGCCGGCGCGGTGCCTCCGATTCCGGGAACGCCTCCGACCCCGAGGTAAAGGAGCAGCGGCGGGATATAGATCAGCGCATAGTACGAAACGTAGCACGCGTGCAGCAGCTCGCTCAGCAGCGGGAACGGCCACGCGCCCGCCCACTCGAGCGCCGGCTGACCCCGGAAGAGCGCCTCCTCCCAGGCGGTGATCAACGGATCGTGGTAGCGGACCGGGCCGGGGAGCGCCTCCATCAGCATCGGCAGCTCCCAGTAGAGGATCGGCACGAGCAGGAGCGGAAGCCAATCGGCTAGGACACCGGCGAGGCACGAGCCGTGCGGGCGCCGGCGAGCGAGCGCGAGCAGGACGACCGCGAGCGCGCCGTGCACCGCGCTCATCGCGAGCCCCGCGGGCCCTCCGCGACCGAGCACGAGGAGTGGGATGCCGAGCAGCAGGTAGCCAGCCGTCACCCGCGCCGCGGCGGTGGCGCTCGCGGGAGGAGCCGCTTTCGCGGGCGCGGCCCGGCCCTCTATGATCGATTCCATTGCGGCCGAGATCTACGCCGGGCCCTCTGCCCGGGGCCAGCCCATACGTCCCGGACATCACCGATGTCGCTCCAAGTGATGCGCGCCGACGATAGCGTCGCACTCGCGCGCTTCATCGACGTTCCCTGGCACGTCCACCAAGGCGCGGGTAGGCGCTGGGTGCCGCCGCTTCGTGTGCTGGTGCGGAAGACGCTCGACCGCGGGCGCGATCCCTTCTGGGGAAGCGCCGAGCGTGCCCTATTCATTGCGCTCCGCGACGGCCGCCCCGTGGGACGCATCGCGGCCATCGAGAACCGCAGCCACAACGCCCACCACGGGGACCGAGTCGGGTTTTTCGGGTTCTTCGAGTCGGTCGAGGATCCCGACATCGCGAGTGCGCTCCTCGCGGAGGCGGAGTCCTGGCTGGCGGAGCGCGGCCTGACCGCGATGCGCGGGCCGATGAACCCGTCCATCAATCACGAGTGCGGGCTGCTGGTCGAGGGCTTCGACGCCCACCCGGTGTTCATGACGCCCTGGAGCCCGCCGTACTACGCGCGCCTGCTCGAGGAGCGCGGCCTGGTGAAGGAGCGCGATCTCCTCGGCTTCTGGATCCCGACCGATCCAGCGCACTTCGAGCTCACCCCCACGATCGTGCGGGCGGCCGAGCGGGCCCGGACGCGTCTCGGCCGGCTCACCTTCCAGAGCCTGGATGCACCGGGGCTCCTGCGGAACGCCGAGCTCTGCCGCCAGATCTTCAACGATGCGTGGCGCGAGAACTGGGCGTTCGTGCCGATCCGCGAGGAGGAGTTCGCCTACCTCGCGCGCGAGCTCAGGCCCCTGTTGGCCGCGCAGTTGAGCTTTCTCGCCGAGGTGAACGGCGAGCCGGCCGGCTTCCTGGTGGTGATCCGCGATCTGAACCGGATCCTCGCGCGCGTCCCTTCGGGGCGGCTCTTCCCGACCGGCCTCCTCAAGCTGCTCATGGGTGTGCGCCGGATCCGTCACGGGCGAATCGTTCTGCTCGGAATCCGCGAGCGATATCGCGGCCAGCACATCTTTCCGCTCTTCGTGCAGGAGCTGCTCCGCCGCGCGCGTCACCCTTCCGTTGCCGGGATCGGCGCGGAGGCTTCCTGGGTGCTCGAGGACAACGAGGGGTTGATCGGACCGCTCGCGGCGATGGGTGCGGCGCCGTACAGACGCTGGCGCATCTACAAGAAGGATCTTTAGTGTCGCGCGTCCTGGTCACGGGCGCGACGGGGCTCATCGGTAACAATCTCGTCCGCGAGTTGCTCGCGCGCGGGGACGCTGTGCGCGTGCTCGTGCGGGAGGGTGCCGACCCGCGGGCGTTGGGCGGGCTCGCGGTGGAACGAAGGCACGGCGACGTCCGCGACGCCGCCGCGGTCGGCGGCGCCGCGCAGGGCGTCGACATCGTCTATCACGTCGCCGGGAAGGTCGCGATCGGATGGCGCGGCCTAGACGCGCTGCGCGAGGTGAACGTCGGCGGCACAGAGGTGGTGGCGCGGGCTGCGCGCGCGGGCGGCGCTCGCCTGGTGCACGTCTCGAGCGTGGACGCCCTCGGCTTCGGCACGCGTGCTAGGCCCGCGGACGAGCACGCTCCCCCGGACGGCCGGATCGTCGTGCCGTACGTGATTACCAAGCGCGAGGCCGAGGGCGTGGTGCGGGAAGAGGTCGCGCGCGGGCTCGACGCCGTGATCGTGAACCCCGTCTTCGTGCTGGGGCCGTGGGACTGGAAGCCCAGCTCGGGTCGGCTGCTACTCGCGGTCGCGCGCGGCGCCGCGCGCCTCGCGCCCGGCGGCGGGAACGATTTCTGTCACGCCGCCGACGTGGCCGCGGGGCTCGTGGCAGCGGCGGAGCGAGGCCGGCGCGGAGAGCGCTATATCCTGGGAGGAGAGGCGCTCAGCTACCGGGAGGCGTTCGCGCGCTTCGCGGAGGTGACCGGGGGACCGGCTCCCGTCGCGCTCGCTCCCGCGCCCCTGGTGTGGGCTCTTGGCTGGGCGGGGACCGCCTTCGGCGTCGTCACCGGCTCGGAGCCGGCGCTGAACGCGGGGAGTGCAGTGCTCGGTTGCCTTGCCCACCACTTCGACGACCGTAAGGCACGGGAGGAGCTGGGCTATGGATCCCGCCCGGCGCAGGAGGCGGCGGCCGACGCCTGGGCCTGGATGACCGCACACGGATACGTGAAGCCACGGCGTGGCCGGCGTCCCGTGTAAACCGAACAAAAATTGTGGTTCTAATATCCAGAGGCGCAGGATTCCCACAAGCGCTCTACAGCTCGGGGCTGTCTACAGGTCGGAAATGCGTACAGCTCGCAGCAGCCTACAGCAGGATCGCCGCGGGCTCCTCCAGCATCGCCTTGAGGGTCTGGAGGAAGCGCGCTCCGGTAGCACCGTCGATCACCCGGTGGTCGCAGCTCATCGTGGCCCACATGCGGGGGCGGACCACCACCTGGCCGTTCATCACGACCGGGTGCTCTTCGACCTGCCCCACCGCCAGGCTCCCTGCCTCCGGGGGGTTGATGACTGCGGTGAACTCGTGGATCCCGAACATTCCCAGGTTCGAGACCGAGAAGGTCGCACCCGTGTACTCTTCCGGCTTGAGCTTTTTCGCGCGCGCGCGGCCGGCCAGCTCGCGCACCTCGCTCGCGATCTCCGCCACGCCCTTACGGTCCGCGTCGCGGATCACCGGGGTGATGAGACCTTCCTCCACCGCAACCGCGACCCCCACGTGTACGCGTCGCCAGCGCCGGATGCGGTCGCCGTGCCAGGCGGAGTTGACCGCTGGATGCTGGCGCAGCGCCCCCGCGACCGCCCGGATAATGAGATCGTTCATGCTGATCTTCTCGCCCCGCTCATCCAGCAGGGCGTTGATCCGCGCGCGCGCCTGCCTGGCGCGGTCCATGTCCAGGTCGATCGTGAGAAAGTAGTGGGGGACCGGTCCGATCGACTCGGCGAGCCGCCGGGCGATCGTCTTCCGCATCTGGGAGAGCGGAATCTCCTCGTAGTCCTTTTCGGTAGGCGCCCCCGGGGCAGGGACCCCCACGCGTGCGGGCGCCGGGGCGCGCTCGGCGGCTTCCTCGACGTCCCGCTTGACGATCCGGCCGCCAGGCCCGGAGCCCTGCAGGCGGGACAGCTCGAGTCCCGCCTCAGCGGCGAGCCGGCGCGCCAGAGGGGAAGCCTTGACCCGCCCGCCGTTCGCCGTGGCGGGCGGGCGGGCCTCCTCGGCCTCCTCTTCGCGCGGCTCCTCCCCGGCCTGCTCTGGCGCGGCCTGCTTTGGAGCGGCGCCCGCCCCGACCAGCGCGCCGATGTCCTCGCCCTCCTGGCCGATCACCGCGATCACCTCGCCCACGGGGGCACTCTGACCCTCCGCGGTGAGGATCCTCCGCAGGATTCCCTTCCCGCGCGCCACAAGCTCCATCGTGGCCTTGTCGGTCTCGATGTCGGCCAGCACCTCTCCATGTGAGACGGAGTCGCCCTCGGCCTTGTGCCACTTGACGACCTGCCCCTCCTCCATCGTCGGCGACAGCGCCTCCATGTGAACCTTGGTCGCCATGGCGGGGCTACCTCCCTGCTCGGCCGTTCCGGTAAAGCACGCGCTCGCATGCACGCAGGGTGCGCTCGAGCGACGGCTTCGCAGTCAGCTCCAGGTTCTTCGCGTACGGCATCGGCACATCCGCCTGGGTCACGCGCAGCACGGGCGCGTCCAGCCAGTCGAACGCCTCCTCCTGGATGATCGAGGCGACCTGCGCGCCGATCCCGCCAAAGGGCCATCCCTGCTCGAGGTAGATCGCGCGGTTCGTCTTCTTCACCGAGGCGAGGATGGTCTCGGCATCGAGGGGACGCAGCGAGCGCAGATCCACCACCTCGACGCTCACCCCGTCCTTCTCGAGCTCGGCCGCCGCCTGGAGCGCGAGGTGCAGCGCGGGGCCGTGCGTCACGATCGAGAGGTCCGTCCCCTCCCGCTTCACGTCGGCCTTCCCGATAGGCACCACGTGCTCGCCATTCTCCGGCACCTCGCCCTTCATGTTGTAGAGCAGCTCGCCCTCGAGCACGATGACCGGGTCCTCGTCGCGGATCGCGGACTTGAGCAGCCCCTTGGCGTCCGCCGGCGTGGCGGGCGCCACCACCTTGAGCCCCGGCGCGTGGGAGTAATAGGTCTCGCAGGCGTGCGAGTGCTGCGCGGCGACCTGCAGGGCCGGGCCGTTGGGGCCGCGGAACACGATCGGCACTTTGAACTGGCCGCCGCTCATGTAGCGCCACTTGGCCGCCGTATTGGTGAGCTGATCGAGCGCGAGGAAGGCGAAGTTGAAGGTCATGAACTCGATCACCGGCCGGAGCCCTACCAGAGCGGCGCCGACGCCCAGCCCGGCGAACCCCAGCTCGGAGATCGGCGTGTCCAGCACCCGCCGGTAGCCGAACTTCTCGAGCAGCCCCTTGGAGACCTTGTAGGCGCCCTGGTACTGCGCCACCTCCTCGCCCATCAGGAAGACCGCGCCGTCGCGCTCCATCTCCTCGGTGAGCGCCTGATTGAGCGCCTCGCGGTAGGTGAGCTCTGCCACCCTCAGAGCTCCTACCCGCTGGCTCGCGGCGTCTCGTCCCGACCGTCTAGGAAGAGTCGGCCGTCTTCGTTCGTCTGCGCGTACACGCTGTCGTACAGGTCCGCGGGATCGGGAAGCGGGGACGCATCCGCGAACTTGGCCGCCTCGTCGACGATCCGGCGCGCCTCCGCGTCCATCTCCTCGAGCTCGGCCTGATCCAGGAGCTCGGCCGCGAACAGGCGCTCCTTCACGATCCGGATCGGATCCTCCTCCTCGGTGCGCCGCTCCACCTCCTCCTTGGAGCGGTACGTACCCGAGACCGGGTCCGACATGGAGTGCCCCTTGAAGCGATACGTGCGGATCTCGACGTACTGCGGGCCGCTGCCGTTGCGCACCTCGTCGGCGAGGCGCATGAAGAGCGTGTAGGTCGCGAGCACGTCCTGCCCGTTCACCACGTGGCAGGGGATCCCGTACACGGCGGCGCGATGGTCGACGTCGGTCTTGGACACGCGGTAGAAGGCCGTGCCCATCCCATAGACGTTGTTCTCGACGGCGTAGATCACGGGTAGCTTCCATACGGCTGCGAGGTTGAGCGACTCGTGGAACGCACCCTGGTTGAGCGCAGCCTCTCCCATGAAACAGAGCGCGATCCGCTTCTCCCCCCGGTAGCGGATGGCGAATCCGAAGCCGGTCGCGGTGGGCACCTGGGCGCCGACGATGGCGGCGCCGCCCATGAAGCACTTCTCCGCATCGAAGAGGTGCATCGAGCCGCCGCGCCCGCGCGAGCAGCCGTCCTCGCGGCCGTAGAGCTCGGCCATCACGGCGTTGGGGGAGAGCCCCTTTGCGAGCGCCTGCGTGTGCTCGCGGTAGCTGCCGATCACGTAGTCGTCCTTACGCAGCGCGCCGATCGTGCCCGCCGCCGTGGCCTCCTGGCCGATGTGCAGATGGCAGAAGCCGCCGATCTTGCCGATCGCGTACGCCTCCTCCGCCCTCTCCTCGAAGCGCCGGAAGAGAAGCATGTCGCGCATCAGCTTGAGGACGACCTCCGGCGCAACCCCGTCGAGCGAGTCGCCCCCGCGCTCCTCGCGCGCGCCGCCCCCCCTCCAGCCCCCCTTGGTGTCCGATCGCGTCTCGGCCATATCAGGCTCCCGCGGCGTGGCGCGCCGGCCCGATCTGTACGAGCGAGGGCGGCGGCCAGGCCGCCGCGACCTGGGCGGGCGCCCGCAGGTCCGCCTCCATCACCTCGCGGATGCGCCTCGGCCCACCCGCCTCCACCTCCCGCGCCTGATCCTTCGCGTGATAGCTCGAGCGGACCAGCGGTCCGGACTCCACGTGGCGGAAACCCAGCTCCTGCTCTCCGATCCGCTTCCACTCAGCGAACTCGGCGGGCGTGACCCAGCGCACCACCGGGATGTGCTGCAAAGAGGGCCGCAGGTATTGACCCAGCGTCAGGATGTCGACGGCCGCCTCGCGCAGGTCCGCCATTGCCTGGCGAATCTCCTCCGGCTCCTCCCCCATCCCGAGGATGAGCGCGGTCTTGGTCAGCACGTCGGCGCGCATGCGCTTCGAGGCGCCCAGGTACGAGATCGACCGCCAGTAGCGGCCGCCGGGTCGGACGTCGGGGTGGAGCCGGGTCACCGTCTCGAGGTTGTGCCCGAGAATCGCGGGGTTCGCATCGAGGACTGTCGCGAGCGCGCGCTCGTCGCCCTTGAAATCGGGGATCAGCACCTCGACGGAGCAGCCGGGCACCGCATCTTCGATCCGCCGGATGGTCTCCGCGTAGATCGCCGCCCCACCGTCGGGGAGATCGTCCCGATTTACGCTCGTGATCACGACGTGCTCGAGCGCCATGGCCGTCACCGTGTCGGCGACCCGCCTGGGCTCGTCCCGGTCGAGCCCACTCGGCATGCCGTGCGCGACGCCGCAATACTTGCACGCCCTCGTGCACACGTCGCCCAGGATCATGAACGTGGCGGTTCCCGCTTCCCAGCACTCGCCGATGTTCGGGCAGGCCGCTTCCTCGCACACGGTGTGGAGGGAGCCGCCGCGCATGAGCGCTTGCAGGCGCAGGTAGTTCGGACCGCCCGGCGAGCGCACCCGGAGCCACCCGGGCTTGCGCGCGCGCAGGGGGATCACCTCCATGCCCTCGTGGGCGCGGATCCGCGCGGTTCCCTTGGGCTTGACCGTGCCCGTGTCCTTGCCCCCCGGGGCGTAGCCGCCCGATGCGTCGATCACGGTTCGCTCACCTTCCTTCATAACTCGCCTTCGTAGCTCGGTGGGGAAGAAGTTCTAGCCCGCGGGCGAGCCGGGGTTCCCCATCAGTCGGGGGAGGCCGGGTGTCCCGGACGCTCGGCCGGCGCCGGGCGCTCGACCTGCTCCGCCTCCTCGGCGCGGCCGGCGCGGCGCGCATCCACCGCGGCCCGATGCAGCCGGTGGCGCTCCACCACGTGGTCGCGGACCCGCTCGGGCGAATCGGTCAGAACCAGAAGCTCCAGATCCTCCGGGGAGACCTTCCCCTCCTGCAGCGGGGTGCCCCGGATCCAGTCCAGCAGACCGCCCCAGTAGGCCGAGCCGAACAGCACCACCGGAAAGTCCCGAACCTTGCCGGTCTGGATGAGCGTGAGCGCCTCGAAGAGCTCGTCCATCGTCCCGAAGCCGCCCGGGAAGATCACGAACGCCTGCGCGTACTTCACGAACATCGTCTTGCGCACGAAGAAGTAGCGGAAGTCGAGAGCCGTCTCCACGTATCGATTGGTGCCCTGCTCAAAGGGCAGCTCGATGTTGCACCCGATGGAGGCCACGCCCGCCTCGCAGGCCCCGCGGTTCGCCGCCTCCATCATCCCCGGTCCCCCCCCGGTGATGATGCCGAAGCCGGCCTCGCCGAGCAGGCGGGCCGTGCTCACGCAGTCTTGGTAGAGCGGATCCTCGCGCGTGACGCGTGCCGAACCGAACACGGAGACACACGGTCCCATCCCGGTGAGCGTGTCGAATCCCTCGACGAACTCGCCCATGATGCGGAAGACGCGCCAGGCGT
Organism: Gemmatimonadales bacterium UBA6960; assembly: GCA_963580305.1. Taxonomy (GTDB): domain Bacteria; phylum Gemmatimonadota; class Gemmatimonadetes; order Longimicrobiales; family Gaopeijiaceae; genus UBA2988. The sequence continues at coordinate 3,980 of CAUZJY010000038.1, read as the reverse complement.
CCCTGCCCACGGCAAAGAACGGATCCCCCCTGAGCAGATCCTTGGTGCTCTCGAGGAAGCGCTCGTCCTCGGTGGCGCCGGTGGGCTCGGGGGGATGGAGCACCGTCCTCCCGGACGCAGCGCGCCTCGAGAGCCACCCCTCGCGCCCCTCCCGCTCCGGATTGTCCGAAGCCGCCGGCCGCGAGCGTCCGCGTTCGTCGTCTCTCATGGTTGTGTCCGTTGCGGGCGTTTCTCGTCTCTCATGGCCTGCGTCCGTTGCGCTCGCTCACGAGCCAGGCGGCGGTCTGGGCGAGCCCATCGCCGTGCCCGAAGGCCGGGGCCCAATCCAGTCTCCCGCCGGATACGGAGCGAGGGATAGGGGTTGTCCTCAAGCGTTAGGCGCGAAGCGGGAGAGCGACAGGTCGCCCGCTCCCGGCATGGTGATGTCCAGCCGCTCGCCCAACATGGCTCCCGCGCGCACCAGGCGGGGGCACGTGCACGAGCCGCGGGCTCACGCCCAGCGCACGCGCCATGCCGAGCAGGAAGGCCTCCTGAGTGAAGCGGACGGTCGAACGCCACGTCGTACGGCCGTGGCGAGCGCACCCGCGGCCCGCGACGTGGGAGCCGATCAGCCCGGTGCCGCCCGTCAGGAAGACCCGCACGTGGTGTGTCCCGACTCAGCCCCCCAGCACCTCGCGCGCGTGCGTGAGGGATTCCTGCAGGGTGAACTCGTGCGCCTGGTATTCATCGAGCTGGCGCGCCCGCTCGGTCTCGTAGACGTCCACGAAGCGCTGCCAGTACGCACGCGCCGTGCCCATGTCCCCCAGCCCCTCCGCCGCCTCCCCGGCGGCCGCGAGCAGCAGCAGGTGGTCAGGCGTGGCCTGGAGCCCCTCCTGCGCGGTCTCGAGCGCTCCCCGGAAGCCCGCGGCGGCGCGCTCGAGGGTGGCCAGGTGATAGAGCCCGTCCGCGTTGAGCGGCCGCGCGATCTCGTAGGCCTGCAGCGCCATCGGTAGGAAACGCTGCACGGTCGCCTCGTCGCCTGCGTCGACCGCCGACATCACCCGCTCGAAGAGCCGGTCCGCCGCCTCGATCGGGGTCATCGAGCTGAGGTCCGGGGGGCTCCCCGCCATCGGCGTGCCCGCGGCGCTCGGCCCCAGCGGGCCGCCCTCCGGCCGGAGGATCGGCCACGCGATCACCAGGATCAGGGCGACCAGGCTGGCCCCGGTGATCCACCACGCCACCGACGGCTCTGCGCGCGCCCACCGCGGGGCCGCCGCACCCAGCGCCGCGCGCAATCCGCCCGCGGGGTCCCCGGTGAGGGAGGTCCTGCAGCGGGGGCAGAAGCGCGCGCCGGGCGAGAGCGTCGCCGCACACGAGGGGCAGGTGAGCGCGGCGAGTGAGGAACCGCAGCTGGAGCAGAAATGTCCCGACGCGGCGGCGCCGCAACGGGGGCAGCTGACCGAGTTCATCGCGGAGAATTTCGCGGGAGGTCGGAGGAGGGGCAACGCGCGCGCATGCTAGGTCCCGGTGGGAAGGTCGATGAATTCGTGGATGAGACCGAAGCGCTCCCCCAGATGCGCGGCGAGCGCACGCACGCCGAAGACCTCGGTCGCGTAGTGGCCGCCGTAGATCAGGTTCACCCCCAGCTCGCGGGCATCGATCGCGGCATGATGCGCACCCTCGCCGGTCACCACCGTGTCGAGGCCCAGCCGGGCGGCCTCCTCCACGAACGCGCCCGACCCGGTCAGGACGCCGACCCGCTCGACGCAGTCGGGCCCTCCGCCGATCACCTGCACGGGTCGGCCGAGAACTCCCTCCGCCCGGCCCGCGAGCTCCGCCCGCCCCAGCTCGACGGCCCCCCACCATCCGATCTCGGTGCCCTGATAGCTGCCAAAGCGCCCGAGCGGCTCGATCCCGAGCGCGCGTGCAAGCAGGATGCAGTTGCCGATCTCCGGATGGGAGTCGAGCGGGAGGTGAATGCTGAAGAGGCCCAGCTCCCCGCGCACCAGCTTGGCGAGCTTCCGGTGCCGCCGCCCGATGAGGGGGCGGAGGCCCTCCCAGAAGATCCCGTGATGCACGATCAGGAGTTCGGCGCCCCGCGCGACTGCCCCATCGATCGCGGGCTCGGAGGCGTCGACCGCCGCGCACACGCGCCGCACCTCGGCGGGCCCCTCGACCTGGAGCCCGTTCACCGCTGTCGGATAGTCCGGGTGTCGTGCAATCCGGAGATAGCCGTCCAGGTACTCGAGCAGCGAGGCGAGCTTCACAACCCGGCTTGCGGGCTCACCCGGCGGAGGTGGGAAACCTCCTGGAGGGGGCACGACATGGTGACCGGAGTGGGGATAAGTGCCCCCGAAGAGATGCCGAAAGCGCCCAAGACAGCAGTGCTGGCAGCCGTTTTCCACGGCGGTGGAAAAGAGTCGCCAGCGGCCGCAGCGAAACAGAGTTTTATACCCGCGGACCCGTTATCCACAGATCAGAGGCGCTGCATGGTTTCAGAGGGTGGCCCGGGACCAGCGTCTGGCTCCGCGGCCTCGCGCGACGCGACCTCGGCGGCCTCGGGAGGCGCGGCCGGGGCCGCCTCGGGAGGCGCGACCTCGCGAGGGGTGGTCTCGCGGAAGTTCTCCCCCAGCTGGACCGTGCCGGTCAGCATCGCGCCCTCCTCGAGCTGCATCCGGCGCGCGCGCACCTCTCCTTCGACTCGGCAAGAGGCCTGGAGCTCGAGCCTGGACTCGGCGAGCAGGCTCCCACTCACCCGTCCCGAGATGACCGCGTCATGGGTGAAGATGCCGCCATCCACCTCCCCATCCTTGCCGACGACCACGGCCTTTCCGGCCCGCACCGTCCCCTGGATGCTTCCCTCAATCCGGAGGGTCCCGTCGGTGGCGCATTCACCGACCACGCGCATCCCCGGTCCGATGATCGAGATCACGGTCTCCGGCGGCGCTCCGCCTCCGATCCGTTCCTTTGCCATGCCAAGCTCCTGACAGCCGTGCTACGGCTGTTGGATGAGTGTGAGAGGATCCACCGGCTCGCCGTTCAACAAGATCTCGAAATGCAGGTGGGGTGCGGTAGAGCGTCCCGTCGATCCAGTGAGCGCGATCACCTCGTTGCGTCGCACCTGCTGCCCGCGCTCGACGAACGTGGTGGAGGCGTGCGCGTACAGGCTGCGGAAGCCGTCTCCGTGATCGAGCAGCACGAAGCGGCCGTACACGCGGTCCTCCCCGACGTCGACCACCGTGCCTGGGCCAGCGGCGCGCACGTACGCGTCACTCGGAACCGCGATGTCCACGCCCGCGTGCTCCCCCTCACCCTCCATCAGCGTCTGCGTGACGAAGCCACGCTCGGTGAGCGGCCAGCTGGTGGGGCGGAGATCCTCGGCCACCGGTGTAGGCCCGCCCCGCCCGCCGCGCGCCAACGCGGAGGGGGGCAGCCAGAGATCCGAGGTGACCGGATTCGTCTCGGAGCCGAAGAGCGCGCGGATGCGTGCGTACTGCTGCTCGATACCCTCGAGGTCGGCGGCGAGCTCTTGGACCCTCGGGCGGTCGGCCTCCATCGCGGCCAGGCGCCGCTCGAGCTCGTCGACGCGCACCGCGCGCGCCGCGAGATACCACCAGCTTCCAGCCATCGCGGTCAGCAGCACGCCGGCAGTGAGCGTGACGGCCGCAAGCACGCGCAGCGCCCGGTAGGAGACACGGTACGTGCGGCTCTCGCGACCGCCGTCCGGGACCAGGATCACATTGAGATGTCGGAGCTCGGCCATGCGGCCACCCGTGGTTCATGCGCTCGGTTCGGGCTCGGCGGTCAGCCCACGACGTCCGACGCCTCGCGCCCGGCGAGCAGCGCGAAGATCCGCTCGAAGTCCTCCGGCCCGTGGAACGGGACCTCGATCACCCCGGTCCAGCTCTTCCCTGCACGCACCGCGACCCGCGTGGCGAACCGCTCGCGCAGCGCCTCCTCGAGGGGGCGCATCACCGGGTCGTGCGCTGCCGGCGCCGCGG
>CAUZJY010000037.1:0-16072 GCA_963580305.1 Gemmatimonadales bacterium UBA6960 | reverse complement strand
CCCTGACGCGGCACTGCTCCACACGCCCGAGCACCGGAGGGTGGTGATCGAGCAGATCCGGGCGCTTCGGCCCCCAGTCGTGGTGACGCACTGGACGTCGGGGCGGCATCCGGACCACCGCATCACCGCGGAGCTGGTGACGGACGCGTGCTTCCTGGCCGGACTCCGGCGCTATCCGGCCGACGGCGAGCCGTACCGGCCCTTCAAGGTGGTGTATGCGACCGCGTTCCGGGAGGATGCCAATCCGCCCACCTTCGTGATCGACGTGACCGCGCAGATGGAACGCAAGCTCGCGGCGATCGCCGCCTACGGCACGCAGTTCGCCGGCAAGAGCGGGATGGGGGAGGTGTTTCCCGGCGGCGACCGTCCCATGCTCGAGCAGGTGCGGGCCGCGTGCGCGCGCTGGGGCTCGCTCGTGCGGGTCCCTTACGGAGAGCCCTTCCGCACCCGCGAGACCATCCTCCAGGATTCTCTGGGATCGCTCCGGGTCTCGACCTTCTAGCCCTCTAGCCGCCCGCGCCCACCGCGCCCGTCTCGGCGCCCTCGCAATGCACGTCCACCACCAGCCGGCGCCAGGAAGGGGTATCCGCACCGTGCACGGCGAACGCCACCGCGGACGCCGCTCCCCCCCGCCGCAGCCAGGGCCAGAGCCAGGTCGAGATCTCGCGCGGCAGGTGACCGACGGGGTCGCCCGACTCGAGGTGGACCCAGACCTCCGGATCGGTCTGGCCCGGGGGGTCGGGGACGAGCATCATCCGGTCCCCCGCGTGCAGCCCCTCGAGATGACGATCCCGGCCCGCGAACACCGTCCCCAGCACGGTGGCGCGGAACTGGTTCGGGCAGCCGTTGGGAAAGGGCGGAGCGGCGTAGTCCATCGAGCCTCCCGAAGTCGATGGGTTCAGGAGAGGGTGTAACATCGGTAACTTAGTCCGTGCGACAGCCGATGTCGAAGGCCGAAATCGAACGCCGATTTCATGGTCAGTGGAGGAACATGGAGGCACGCGAGCGGATCCTGGTGGCGATGTCCGGAGGGGTGGACTCCTCCATCGCGGCCGCCCTGCTGGTGGAGGCGGGCCATGACGTGGTCGGCGCCACCATGCGCACCTTCTGCTACGCCGGGAGCGGCTCCCACGGCCGGACCTGCTGCGGGCTCGACGGCATTCTGGACGCACGCGCGGTCGCACGCCGCCTCGGGATCCAGCACCACGTCTTCGACGTGAAGGAGGCGTTCACGCGGGACGTGATCGACGACTTCGTCGCCGAGTACGCACGGGGACGCACTCCAAATCCCTGCGTGCGTTGCAACTCGTTCACGAAGTTCCGCGACCTCCTGGCGCGCGCGGCCGCCCTCGGGTGCACCGCGATCGCGTCCGGCCACTACGCGCGTGTCGAGCAGACGCCGGCGGGCACCTCGCTCCTGCGCGGGGTCGACCGCGCCAAGGACCAGGCGTACTTCCTGTGGGGGCTTCCCCCCGCACTGCTCGACTGCCTTCACCTGCCGCTGGGAGGGCTCACCAAGCCGGAGGTGCGGGCGCGGGCCCGCGCACTCGGCCTGGAGACCGCCGACAAGCCGGAGTCGCAGGAGATCTGCTTCGTACCCACGGGGGACTACCGCGACTTGCTCCGTCAGCGGCTGCCCGCGCGCCATGCCGCGGTCCAGCCGGGACCGCTCGTCACCGTGGGCGGCGAGGTGCTGGGCGAGCACGCGGGCTACGCGGGCTTCACGGTCGGCCAGCGCAAAGGGCTGGGCGGCGGCTTCGACGGCCCGCGTTTCGTAGTGGCGATCCGACCGGAGACACGTACGGTCGTGATCGGTCCGCGCGAGGCGCTCCTGGCCGACGCGGTCGAGGTGGAGAAGCCGCACTGGCTGGCTCCGGCGCCACCGCAGGGCGACACTGTCGCGGTCCAGCTCCGGCACCGCGCCCGCGCGGTCGCCGCACGGGTAGAGCATACAGACAAGGGGCGGCTCGTGCTGGCGCTCGAGAGCCCACAGGCCACGGTCACGCCGGGACAGAGTGCGGTGGTGTTCGACGGCGACCGCGTGCTGGGAGGCGGTCGGATCGCGCGGAGCGGCAGCGGGCCGCGAGCGGCCGCGGCCCGCTGAGCACCTACTTCAGCGGCTCGGCGCCGGCGAGCATCTCCAGCACCTCGCTCCGCGTCGCGGTCGCCACCTTCGCCTTGGCGTCCGACTTGTCTCCGGGAACCAGGTACGCGCGCGGGCGCTCGTTTGGGTCGGAGGTGCAGTAGAAGACCACGCAGGAATGGTCGGAGTAGCCGTACGGCCCGGTGCTCGCGAATACCTCCCAATTCTTCAGTTGACCGTCCAGTACGATCTTCGGCATGCGCGCTCGCTAGTGCTTGAGGCCGGAAAGCGCTGCAAACTCCTCGAGCGCCTTGTGCTCCTGGTCCGACAGCTTCTCGGGGATCTCCACCTTCACCTCGACGTACTGATCCCCCACGCGCCCGCCCCTTTTGACCCCCTGGCCGCGGATCCGGAAGCGCGTGCCCGTCTGCGTGCCCGGAGGAATCGTGAGTACCACACGCTTCCCGCTCACGGTGCGCACCCGGATCTTGGAGCCGAGCGTGGCCTGCACGACGTTGATCGGAACGGTCACGTGTACGTCGAGCCCCTCGCGCCGGAAGAAATAGTGCGGCTTGACCTTGAAGGTGAGGATGAGGTCACCGGCAGCGCCGCCGCCGCGCCCACGCTCCCCCTGCCCCGGAATGCGTACCTTCGATCCGGTCTCGACTCCCTGGGGCACGGTGACCTGGAGCTTGCGCGTCTGACGGACCGTGTCGGATCCGCCGCACGCGGGACAGAGCTGGTCCGGCACCTCACCGCGCCCGAGACACGCCGGGCAGGGGCGCTTAACCTGGAATCCGCCCTGGCCGAACGCGATCGCGCCGCTGCCGCCACACTCGGGGCAGCGGTGGATCTTCGAGCCCGGCGCGGCGCCGCTCGCCGCGCAGGTCGCACACTCCTCCGTGATCGACAGATCGATGGTGATCTTGTCGCCCACAACCACAGTCTCGAAGGAGATCTCGACCACGTGCTCGACGTCTGGGCCGCGCTGCGGGCCAAACGGCCGTCCGCCGGCGCCCGCGGGCGGACCGCGGTCGAAGATCGAGCTGAACAGGTCGCCCAGCCCGCCGAAGTCGCCCAGGTCCTCGAACGAGAATCCGCCAGCCCCGGCGCCCGCCGCCCCCGCGTCGCGGTAGGTCGGCCCCGGCCCGCCCCGACCGAAGCCAAACGCACCCAGGCGCCGCATCTGGTCGTACTGCTTGCGCTTCTCGGGGTCGGACAGGACCGCGTAGGCCTCACCGACTTCCTTAAAGCGCTCGGCGGCCTGCGGGTTGTCCGGGTTCGCGTCCGGGTGGTGCTGCTTGGCGAGCTTGCGGTAGGCCTTCTTGATCTCCTCCGGAGCCGCCTTCTCACCTATCCCGAGGACCTCATAGAAGTCCTTCGTGCCAGTGGCCATTCAAGCTACTCGTGCTTCCGCACGCTCACCCGGGCCGGTCGCACGAGTTGGCTCCGGAACCGGTATCCCTTCTGGAAGAGCTGGTGCACGGTATCGTCCTCGTCGGCCGCCTCCGCTGGCACCCGCATCACGGCCTCCATGGTCTCCGGATCGAACGCGTCCCCCGGCGCGGGCTCCACCACCTCCACCCCCGCATCCTCCAGTGCGCGGCCGAACTTGCGCTCCACCAGATCCACCCCCTCGACCACGGCCTGGACGGAGACCGCCTCGTCAGAGGGGTCGAGCGCCGAGACGCGCTGGAGGTCGTCGAGCACCTCCAGGAAACGGCGCAGAAAATCCGCCTGCGCGCGCCCCCACGCCTCGCCCATCTCGGTCTCGGCCCGGCGGCGGTAGTTGCTGAACTCGGCCGCGAGCCGCAGGTGCCGGTCGTTGAGCGCCCCGAACTCGGCCTGCAGGTGATCGAGCTGGCCGATCAGGTCCACTTCAGCGGCGGCTTCTTGCTCCAGCTCCGGCGAGCCGGACGCGGGTTCGCCCCCCCGGGGAGCGGCCTCCTCCTCCTGCTCGCGCTCGGTCGCGAGCGGCGCGTCCTCCGCGGTGCGCTTTCCCTTCTTCATCCGTGCGTCCCTATCTCGGTCCTGGATTTCGGTTTGTACGCTGGGATACCCCGTCCCTTCCCCTACGGGTTCGGCCCGGCTCGGGCGTCGAGCCAGTCGGCCAAGGCGGTCAGCGCCTCCTCCCGATCCAGGTCGCTGTGCAGCTCGTGGCGCCCTCCCTCGCGCACGCGGACGTCCACGCAGCTCCCGAGTTTCCGGGCCCACTCCAGCGTGGCCCGCGCGTCCACCAGTGCGTCCGAGCCCGGGACCAGGAGCAGGATGGGGACCTCGGCGGGGAGAGAGGCCGCCCGCGCGGCGTCCTGGGCCGCGGTCGCTTCCGCGTGGAAGCGGGCTGAGATCCGATGGTGGATGAGCGGATCCTCCAGGTACGCGGCCACGCGCTCGCGATCGCGGGTCAAGTACTCCGGCACGTTCGCGCCGCTCGGGATCGCGAGGGCCGGCGCGACGCGGAGGAGCACGCGCGCAATGAGCCGCTTCCCGGCGGAAACCCGGACCCTGATCGAGAGCCACGGCGCCGAGAGCACGACTCCGGCGGGGCGGTGCGGCCGGGTCTGGAGCCAACGCAGCACGGTGAGACCGCCGAAGGAGTGGCCGTAGAGAAAGCGCAGGCCCCGGAGCGAGCGCTCCGCCTCCATCCAGAGCGCGTCCAGATCGGCCAGAAACAGGTCGAAGCGGTCCTCATGCCCGCGCGGCCCCTCCGATGCGCCGTGTCCCCGCGCGTCGTAGGCCAGCACGGAATAGCCCCGCGCGCCCAGCACCCGCACAACGTCCGGGAAGCGCCCGGCGTGATCGCCGAAGCCGTGCACGAGCAGCACGCCTCCGCGCGCCTCCGCCACGTCCCACCGGTACCAGCGCAGCGCGGTCCGCTGGGCGCCCGCGAGCCGCCCCGTGGCGCGGGCGATCATGCGCCGAGGAGCGCGCGATACAGCAAGTGCAGGGCGGCCTGGGCCGCGCGCTCGCGCACCGCCACGCGGTCGCCGGGGAAGAGACGGCGCTTCGAGGTGACCGCCTCGCCGAGCGCGACCGCGTAGCAGACCGTGCCGACCGGCTTCTCGGGCGTGCCCCCGTCCGGCCCGGCGATCCCTGTGATCCCCACGCCGGCGTCCGCGCCGAAGCTCCGAGCGGCACCCACCGCCAGCGCGCGTGCCACCTCTTCGGAGACCGCGCCCACCCGCTCGATCAAGGCCGGCGGCACGGCAACCAGCACGGTCTTGGCCGCGTTCGCGTACGCGATCACGCCCCCCAGGAACCAGCGCGAGGAGCCGGGAAGATCGGTCATGCGCTTGGCGAGGAGCCCGCCCGTGCAGCTCTCCCCGACCGCAACCGTGCGGCGTCCGTCCACGAGCAGCTCCGCCACGGCGGCGACCAGGTCGCCGCCCCGAAAGCGGTAGCGCTCGAGCTCGCCGAGCGCGTCCTCCATCCGGTCGAGCCAGACGCGTGCGTCCGCGGGATCGACGTCGCCCGGCACCGTAAAGCGGAGGTCGACACCCCGGAGCGAGGGCAGATACGCGAGCCGCACCGGCCCGCGGTCGGCGGGCAGCAGCGCCTCGATGCGCTCGGCCAGCCGCGACTCCGCGATCCCGGTGGTGCAAACGAAGCGGTGGTGCGGTGGACGCAGCCGTCCGGCGAAGAGCTCGCGCACCAACTCGACGACCGGCCCGGCGAGCATCCCCTCGAGCTCGCGTGGGACGCCGGGCAAGAGCACCACCCAGCGGCCCTCCCGCTCGAGCGCCAAACCGGGCGCCGTGCCGAGCTGGTTTGGCAGCACGCGGGCACCGACGGGGACCATCGCCTGCGCGAGGTTGCGCTCGGGAAAGTCCCGGAAACCGAGCGCGTGGAAGCGTGCGCGGAGCGCCTCCGCGGTGCCGGGATCAAGCCGGAGCGCCGCGCCGAGCAACTCCGCCACAGCGGTGCGGGTCAGGTCGTCGGGGGTCGGGCCGAGCCCGCCGCTGACCAGGACCAGCTCGCCATCGGCCAGGGCGCGCGCGACCGCGCCCTGAATCGCTCCCGCGTCGTCGCCCACCACCTCGCGCCGCAGCACGGGCGCACCCAGCTCGTCCAGGGCGCGCCCGATCCGGGCGGCGTTGGTGTCAACGGTGTCGCCGAGGAGCACCTCGTCCCCGATGGTGACGACGGTGCTCTTGGGCGCCGGGGGCGCGGTTGCCATGCCGAGCTCAGTCCCGCACGCCGACCAGCGAACGATAGCTCCAGAGGTAGTCGATCATCGAATAGACCGTCAGCACCAGCGCGATCAGGAGCGTGGCCGCGATGAAGCCGCCGTGGATCGATGCCCACACGGTCCAGGCGCCGTGCACGGTCCACCCGCGCGCCTCGGCCGTGGCCAGGAGCGGATACCAGAAGAGCAGCGCACCGATGAACAGGCTCTGGAAGAGTGCCTTGTTCTTCCCGGACTTACCCGCTGCGATCACGACCCCTCGCCGCTGCGCCCACTGCCGGAAGAGGGTGATGAACAGTTCGCGCCCGAAGATGATCAGCAGCACCCAGAGCGGGAGCTCCCCCCAGAACGGAACGTCGTTCAGCTCGCCGGGGCGCCGCGAGACGATGTATAAGGGGACGAGCGTCGCGACCACGAGGAGCTTGTCGGCGAGCGGATCGAGCAGCTTGCCCATGTCGGTGATCCAGCCGTGCTTGCGCGCGAGATAGCCGTCCCACACGTCCGACAGAGCGGCGGCCAAGAACAGGATGAAGGCGCCGAAGCGCACGCCGGCGCCAGAGGCCAGCGCGAGCATAAAGAGCACCGGACAGACTGCGATCCGGGCGAGTGTGATGAGGTTGGGGAGGGTGAGCCGACTCCCGTTCGACACGGGTCAGCTCAGATTCTTGACGACCAACTTGCTCACGGCCTTGAGCGTCTCGAAAACGCCCTTGCCTTCGATCGCGACGGCCTCGAAATCGGGCACTCCCACGGGATTGCTCTGGGAGCGGATCTCTTCGACCGACATCGCGGTCGGCATATCGCGCTTGTTGTACTGGATCGCGAACGGAATCTTCGTCAGATCGTACCCGTACGACTCGATGTTCTCGTACAGGTTGTGCATCGCCTCGATGTTCGCTTCGGCCCGCTCGCGCTGCGAGTTGGTCACGAACATGAGCCCATCCACGCCCTTCAGGATGAGCTTGCGGCTGGCGCAGTTGATCATCGTCATGATGCACTACGCTCCTTCTCGGGCGCCCGCCCCCCGGAGGGGCCGACCCTCGACGGCTCCTCCGCTCGGAACACGCCTGACCTCATTTCGGATGGATCGACTGGATTTGCCCCCGACCTCGGCACAAACGGCCCCTAAACTCTACCGCGGCCCCCCGGGAAGCAAGGAGCCCCCCTCGAGACGCCAAGAATCGGGGGGACCATAACTTAGCGGACCGGAAGCGACGTCTCAGGCCCGCTCCAACTCACGCATGCGCGCCTCGTCCTCCATCCGGCGCACGATCGCCATCGCTGGACTGCGCAGCAGCGAACGTGGCTCCCAGGCGAGGAAGTCGCGCAACAGAGTGATGTTGTCCACCGAGGTCTGCTCGCCGGCCATGTAGCCCAGGGCCGCAAGGCGCCTCAGGGAGTGGGGGCTGAAGAGGTCCCGCCGGTGCCGGGACATCTGGTCGCGGACCAGGAAGGCGGCGACCGCGCCCGCCGCGGCCAGCGCGAGCACGGTGAGCCCGGCGGTCTTGAGAGTCCGACCCAAACGCTCGTTCACATCTCCCTCCGGCCCGACAGGGCCTCGACCAGGGTCGAGCCGTTCACGTACTCCAGGTCGCTGCCGACGGGAATGCCCCGGGCGAGCCGGGTCACGCGCGGTCCGAACGGCCGCAGGGCTGCCTCCAGATACACCGCGGTCGCCTCGCCCTCGACGCTCGCGTTAGTCGCGACGATCACCTCGCGCACCACGCCGTCCGCGGCCCGGATCCGCTCCAGCAGTGTGGCGACGTTGAGCTCCTCGGGGCCGATCCCGTCCAGCGGGGAGAGTCTCCCGCCCAAAACGTGGTAGAGCCCCCGAAAGCTGCCGGTGCGCTCGATCGCTCCGACTTCATACGCCTCCTCTACCACGCAGATGACCGCCGGATCCCGCCGCACGTTGGTACAGACCGCACAGAGCTCGTGCTCGGTGAAGTTGCCGCAGCGCGCACAGGGGTGGATGCGGTCCGCGACATCTCGGATGGAGCGGGCCAGACGGCGCGCCTCGTCCGGGGAGCCCTTCATGAGATGATAGACGAGCCGGAGCGCAGTCTTGGGCCCGATGCCGGGGAGGCGCGAGAGATCCCCCACCAGCTGATCGATCAGCGACATCCGGAGGCGGTGGGGTCGATCAGAAGAGCCCCGGCATCTGCATCGGTAGGCCCCCGGCCGCCTTCTTCATCTCCTCCTCATAGGCCTTGCGTGCCTTCTCCTGCGCCTGAGACACGGCGGCCACGACCAGGTCCTCGAGCATCTCGACGTCGTTCTTATCCACGCAGGCCGGATCGAGCCGGATCTCCTTCAGCTTGCCCTTTCCATCGACGGTCACGCTGACCATCCCGCCGCCGGAGGACCCCGTGATCTTCTGACTGCCGAGCGATTCCTGGAGCTTCGTGATACGGGCCTGCAGCTGCTGACCCATTTGCATCAGTTGCTGGAGGTTGTTCATTGATCCTCGGAGGTGAGAGCCGGGGTCGTGAGCCACCCCGGGCGGGGGCGACCCGGAAAGCCGGCGCCGTTAGTCCAGCAACTCCAGGTCGAGTTCTTCTACCGCCCGCTCCAGAGCGGGTTCCTTGGCGAGCAGCTCGTGCAAGCGGCCCCTGCGCACACTCTCCAAGGTGATGCGCGCATCCGCTGCCTCCGCCGCATCGAGCACGATGCGCGGCGCGCGCCCGAGCTGGTCTGCCAGACCCGATGTAAGGCGGCCGAGCTGCGCGGGCTCCCGGAGCCGGTCGAGTCCGGGCCCGACCGGCAGCCGCACCCGCACCTCTCCCCCGGGACCCTCGCTGACGGTGGCGGCACGGAGGAACGGAGCCATCCCGGCGGGCGCGCCGCCGGCATCCAGCATGCGGGCCCACGCGGTCGCCGCGTCGACCGGCTCTCCTGGAGAGCCCGCCGACGTCGGAGAGGTGGCAGTCCGCGCTCCCGCGGGCGGAGCCCGGGGGGCACCCGCCGGTCCGGAGCCGCCGCGTCGCTCGCCACTGTCCCCACCGATGTCCCCGCCGACGGCCCGCAGCAGCTCCTCCAGCTCCACGGTTCGGTCCAGGTAGCTGAAGCGCAGCAGCAGCATCTCGACCAGCAGCCGCGGATTGCCGCTCCGCCGGAGGCTCCCGTCCACCTCGAGATCGGAGGCGAGGGTGAGCATGCGCGCCAGATCCCCGGGCTCGAAGCGCTCTGCCCGGTGGCGGAACAGCTCGCGCAGCTCATCGTTGAGCTCCTGCCACTCGCCACCGCCCAGCCGCAGCCGCAGGAGCGCGCGCAGCACGTCCACCAGGCCGTGGTAGAACTCGACCAGATCGTAGCCGTCGTCGAGCAACCGCTCGACGAACGCGAAGACCTCGCCGTGGCGGGCCTCCGCAAGCAGGTCGAGCAGCTCGAGGTAGCGCTCGTCCTCGACCAGTCCCAGCACGCGGCGCACCGCCTCCGCATCGATCTCACCCCCGGTGAGCGCCAGCACCTGGTCGAGCATCGAGAGCCCGTCGCGCATGCCCCCGTCGGCCTTGCGCGCGATCAGGCGCAGCGCGTCGTCGGAGGCACCGATCCCCTCGCCCTCGAGCACCGTGTGCAGCTGGCGCATGATGTCCACGACCCCGATGCGGCGGAAGTCGAAGCGCTGGCAACGCGACAGGATGGGCGCGGCGGACTGCTGAATCTTGAGCGGCTCGGTGGTCGCGAAGACGAAGATCACGCGCGGGGGTGGCTCCTCGAGGATCTTGAGGAGCGCATTCCACGCCTCGCGAGTGAGCATGTGCGCCTCGTCGACGATGTAGACCTTGTAACGGTCCACCTCGGACGGGGCGTACATGGCCCGCTCGCGCAGGTCGCGCGCGTCGTCCACCCCGCGATTGGACGCCGCGTCGATCTCCACGACGTCGAGGGCCGTGTGCCCTCCCCAGATCCGCTCGCAGTTCTGGCAGACTCCGCAGGGCTCGCCCTCCGGAGAGCGGTGCGGGCAATTGAGCGCCATCGCCAGGACGCGGGCGAGCGTCGTCTTTCCCACTCCGCGGGGGCCGCAGAAGAGGTAGGCGTGCCCCACACGCCTCCCCGCGACCGCGCGGCGGAGCGTCTCGGATACGTGCTCCTGGGTCGCGACCTCGGAGAAGCGCCGCGGCCGATACCTTCGGGCGAGGGCCTGGTGCGCCAAGGGGTGCGTATGAGTTCAGAGGGGTCAAGACTCGAGGCCGCCGAACGCCGCGTGCGGCGCCCTGCGGCCTCGAAGGGGGTGCCCCAGGCTACCCACAGCGACGATCACCGCACTTACCGCTGCTACCTGCGGGGTCCTGACGGGATTCGTAGGCTCTCGTCCTGCGGACCTGGGACACTTCCAAAGCTACCCGAGGGTGGAGGGGGGGTCAACGGCGGCTCGGGTCTTCCGCGCGCGGCCCCCCGCACCCTGCGCGCACCCACTCCGCGCGCCCATCGTCGGAGCGTGGACACACACCGCCTCGGCCGCTGCTTCGAGGAGGCCGCCGCGCGCTGGCTCGAGACGCGCGGCTGAACCGTGCTGGGGCGCAACGTGCGCTTCCACCGCAAGAAGGTGGACCTGATCGTTCAGCGCGGCCGGGTGGTCGCCTTCGTGGAGGTGAAGGGCCGCCGAGGCCGCGGCTACGGAGCTCCCGCCGAGGCGGTCACCTGGCGGAAGCGGCGGGAGATCGAGGGGGTGGCGCGCTGGTGGATCGAGCGCCACGGCCGGGCGAGTCTCGACTACCGCTTCGACGTGATGGCGGTGGAGCCGGATGGCCGGGGGGGACTCACGATCGAGCACCTCGAGGACTGCTGGCGCCCCTGAGGGCGCCGTCCGCCTGCAGCCGGTCCGTGCGCGCTCGACCTTGCGAGCTCATCCTTCGATCAGCCGCGCGCGCCCGTCCTCCACCTCGACCGCGGTGCCGTCGTTGGCGACGAAGAGCGCCCCCTCGTAGCCCGCCCGCCGGATCAGCTCCGGGAGCTGGTGCGGCCGAAGTGGGGGATAGAAGTGCGTGACGAGCAGCAGTTCGGGGGCCGCCGCGCGCGCCAGCTCGGCCAGCGATCGGGGGCTCAGGTGCGTGTCCAGCGCGACCGGATCGGCGAGGCTGCACTCCGCGATCAGGACGTTCACTCCCGTGAGGAATGCGCCCAGCGCTGCGCTCGGACCCGTATCGCCCGTGTACCCAACCGCGCCGGAGGGCGTTTCCACGCGCACGGCGAGCGAGACGTCCGTGTGAGGGGTGCCGTGCGTGCGCAGGATGAACCGCCCGCCCGCGTCCGCATACTGGTCCCCACCTGCCAGCTCGATCACATCGACGGGAAAGCCCGGATCGGTGACGTAGCCGCCGTGCGCGCGGCCGAGCGCCTCCAGGTGCTCCCGGAGCCCGCGTGGGCCGAGCAGGACGAGCGGCTCCTCGCGCTGAGGGCGCACGCCGTGCTCGAGCGCGAACAGGATGGGCGCGAGATCGCCCACGTGGTCGGTATGGAAGTGCGTGACCAGCAGATGGGAGAGCCCGCGCCACCAGAGACGCTCGCGCGCCATCCTGTGCAGCGCCCCCGAACCGCAGTCCAGAAGGAGGCGCACGTCCCCGAACTCGAGGAAGTGCGCGGGCGACTGATGCAGGGGATCGGGCAAGAGGGTACCGGAACCGAGGATGGTGAGGCGCATTTTGATCAAGAGCGTATCAGCGCCCTAAGCAGCCGTGCCGCGCGCCTTCTCCAACGCATCTTCAAGCCGCACCCCGACGATCTTGCTCACCCCCGGCTCCTCCATGGTCACCCCATAGATCCAATCCGCCGCCTCGATCGTACGGGGGTTGTGGGTGATCACCACGAACTGGGTGTCCTTCTTGAACTCGTTCAGAAGTCGGACGAAGCGGCTGATGTTGTTCTCGTCCAAGGGGGCGTCCACCTCGTCGAGCACGCAGAACGGGCTCGGCTTGACCAGGTAGATCGCGAACAGCAGCGAGAGCGCGGTGAGCGCCCGCTCGCCCCCCGAGAGCAGATCGATGCGTTGGGTCTTCTTGCCGCGCGGCGACGCGTGGATCTCGACCGGCGCCTCGAGCGGATCCTCCCCCTCGGCGAGCCAGATGTCGGCCTCGCCCCCCTCGAACAGCCGATCGTGCACGGTCCGGAAGTTCACCCGGATCTGCTCGAAGGTCGTGGTGAACAGCTCCGTGGCGGTCAGGTTGATGTGCCGGATCGCCGAGCGCAGGTCGTCGCGCGCGGCCACCAGGTCGTCGCGCTGCTCGGAGAGGAACGCGAGGCGCCTGCTCTCCTCCTCGTGCTCTTCGCCGGCGAGCATGTTGACGGGCCCGATCCGCTCGATTGCGACGACCAGCCCGCGCAGCTCTTCCTGGAGCGCGTCCGCGTCGCCCTCCACCGGCTGCACCTCTTCCATCAGCCGCTCCAGCGAGCGCCCCCACTCCCCCTCCAGCCGATCGCGGATCCGGTCGATGCGCGCGGTCACCTCCTGCCGCTCCAGCTCGAGCGCGTGCAGTCGGTCAGAGGTCTCCCGCTCCGCCTGGCGCGCGGTCCGGGCCCGGTGCTCGGCAGCCTCCAGCGCCTCGGCCACCTCGTGCATCGCATCGTCGCGCAGCCGCAGTTCGGCCTCCGCGTGGTCGCGCTCGCGGAAGAGCTCCTCGGTCGCGCGCGCCCCTTCCTCGCGCAGGCGCGCGACCCGCTCGAGCTCCTCGGCGAGGGAGCGCTCCTCCCGGTCCAGCGCCTCGACGCGCGCCACGGCCGCGGCGCGCGCGGCCACCGCGGCCTCGAGGCGCTCGCGCACGCGCTCTAGCTCCCCGTCGAGCCGCGTTTCCTCGACCGCCCGCCGCGACTCCTCGGCGCGTGCGGCCTCCCACTCCTCCTGCACAACCTCGAGCATTCGTCGTGCCCCGTCGCGCTGCGCGCGGAGCTCCACCTCCTCCTGGTCAAGAGCTGCCCGGCCCTCCCGCGCCGTCGCCGCGCGCTCCTCTGCGCGCGCCCGCGCGGCGCGCGTTCCCTCGAGCTGGCGCGCCAGCTCGTCGCGGAAGTGATCAACGCGCGCCTTCCGGTCCACCTGCGCCGCGACCTCGGCGTCCGCACGGCGCAGCTCGTCCTCCGAAGCGCGGAGCGCGGCGCGCGCCTGCTCGAGCGCCTCCTCTGCGGCGCCCACCGCCCGGCGAGCGGCCTCGAAGGCGCTGTGCGCGGCCTCCGCATCCGCGCGGGCCGTCTCGGCCTCGGCCGTCAGGGTCCGTAGCCGCTCGCGCCGCTCGAGCACGCCGGAGGCGCCCCAGGGATTGCCGAGCCGCACCACGCCCCGGGGATCGCGCGCGGCGCCGGAGCGTGCCAGCCGCGGCCCCTCGCCCTCGAGCAGCGCCTCCTCCTCCACCAGGTCCACGTCGCCCAGCAGCGCCCGCACCCACGGCGCCCCCTCTCCCACCGGCTCGATCGCAGTGAGCAGGGTCCCCCCTCCCCCGTACGGCGCGCGGTCGAGGGGCAGCAGCAGGAGGCCGCCCCCGTTTCCCCACTCCCGGAGGAACCACCGGCGCATCCGCTCTGCCGTAGCGAGATCGCGCACCACGAGCGCGCGCGCGAGCGGGCCCAGGTAGGCCTCCACCGCGGCGGCCAGGCCGTCGGAGGCGCGCACGAAATCGACCAGCACCCCGAGCACTTCGGGCTCCTGGCGCGCGAGCGCGGCGCGCACGACCGGCTCCACCCCCTCACGGTCGCGCTCCATCGCCTCGA
The DNA here is from genome assembly GCA_963580305.1 of Gemmatimonadales bacterium UBA6960. Taxonomy (GTDB): domain Bacteria; phylum Gemmatimonadota; class Gemmatimonadetes; order Longimicrobiales; family Gaopeijiaceae; genus UBA2988. The sequence continues at coordinate 2,105 of CAUZJY010000037.1, read as the reverse complement.
GGGCGCCGCGCTGCGCAGCGAGCGTCGACGCGCGGTCGCCAGCCGCCAGCTCATGGTTCCTCGCCTCCTCGGCGGCCCCGCGCGCGCGCTCGAGCGCCTCCTGCGCCGCGTCGACCCGGCGGCCGCCCACCTGGACGCGCTCGGTGAACTGCTGGAGGCGGTCGGCAAAGAGGTCGCCCTGCGACTCGAGATCGGTCAGCTGGAGGGCGGCCTCGTCGACCTCCGCGCCGAGCCGCTCGAGCATGCGCCCGAGCTCGGCGCCCTGCGCGTCGGCCGCCAGCGCGTCCCCCTCGAGCTGCGCGCCCCGGCGCGCGATGTCACGCTCGCGTCCCTCGATCGCCTCAAGCATCTCGCGCGCCTTGGCGAGCCGCCGGCGCACCTCCTCCGCCCGCTGTCGGTGCTCGGCCAGGGCGGCGCGTGCCTCCGCCAGCGCGGCGTCGAGCCGCGCGGTCTCCGAGCCGAGCGTCTCCCCCTCCTCGGCCAGCCGCTCCGAGTGGCTGCGCGCCTCCGCGCGCTCCTCCGCGATCGCCGCCAACCTGCGCTCGGCGTAGGCAGCGCGCTCGTCGGCGACCGCGAGGTCGCGCTCCCACGTAACCAGCCGCCCGCGCACCTCCTCGAGCCGTCCGGCCGCGGCGCTCCGCGCGCGCTCGGCGTCGAGCTGCCGCACCCTGAGCGACTCGACCTCCGCTTCGGCCGCGCGCACCTCGGCGACCATTCCATGCTCCGACTGCGCGCCGCCGACGATCTCTCTCTCCACCTCAGCGAGCCGGGCGCCCAGCGTATCCAGCTGCCTCTTCACGACCGCGACCTCGACGTTCAGCCGCCGTGCGCGCAGCTCCAGATAGCGCTCGGCCTTCCCTTTCTGGCGGGCCAGCGAGCGCACCTTCGTCTGCACCTCCGCGATCACGTCCTCGAGGCGCTGCAGGTCCATCTCGGCACGCTCGAGTCGGCGCTGGGCAGCCTTGCGCCGATCCTTGTATTTGCCGATGCCCGCAGCCTCCTCGAACAGGGACCTGCGCTCCTCCGCCCGATCGGAGAGGATCGCGTCGATCATCTTGTTCTCGATGACGCTATAGGCGTTCGCCCCGAGGCCCGTGTCACGGCAGAGGTCGAGGACGTCTTTGAGGCGGCAGACTGCGCGGTTGATTGAGTAGTCGCTGCCCCCGTCGCGGTAGACGATGCGACCGATCTCGACCTCCTCGAAAGGAACCGGCAGGAACCCGTCCTCGTTGGTGACGAGCATGTGCACGGAGCCGCGGTTGACCGGCCGCCGGTTCACGCTCCCCTGGAAGATGGCCTCCTCCATCTTGGCGCCGCGGATCGCGGTGGGGCGCTGCTCGCCGAGCACCCACCGGATGGCGTCGCTGATGTTGGACTTGCCGCAGCCGTTGGGGCCGACAATCGCGGTGATACCTTCGTGGAAGCGGATCTCGGTGGTATCCGCGAACGACTTGAATCCGTGGACGCGGAGCGCGCGCAGCTTCATGCGAGATGGTGACCGGTTCGTTCGATGGGGGCGTCGGGCGCGGGAAGCTCAAGCACGAACGCCAGGATGTCCACCCTTGACGGCCCGTGCGGAACGGGTGCCACAGAGACCGGCTGGCCGCGGAGCCCCGCGAGCCAGGGGCTGAGCCACGGCACCTCGATGTAGCCGAACCAGGCGACGCCGACCAGCAGCAGAATCGAGGCGACCAGAAGCGCGAGCAGCAGACCGACCCGGGACTTGGTAGGCTGCGCCGGGCGAGGCGTCGGCCGCGTGGCCGGCCGGGCGGCGGCGCTGCGCGGCGCGGGGCGGGATAGGTCGCTCGCGGCCGGCGTGCGCGGAGGGGGCGGCGCCGGTGCCGCCGCCTCGGGCGGAACCGCGTCGGACAGACCGAAGCCGCCGGGCTCGGGAGGCGGGGGCGGCAGGGTATCTCCCCCGAGCGCACCCGGCGCGACGACCGGCTCCTCCTCCGGCTCGAGGACCACCGGCTGGGAGACCTGGACGTCGGGCTTCTCGAGCATGCCGTCGAAGCCGGAGAGATCGAATGCCGCGGCCTGCTCCTCCTCCTGCTCGGGGGTGACGGGTTCGTCCAGAAGCGAATCCGGAGCGGACGGCAGCTCAA
>CAUZJY010000036.1:0-16188 GCA_963580305.1 Gemmatimonadales bacterium UBA6960 | reverse complement strand
ACGTGGCGGTTACGAACGGTGCCCGCGTGGTGGCGCAGGCGGGTGATCCGGCGCGGGTGAGCTTTCTGCGCTCAGCCGCCAAGCCACTCCAGGCGCTGCCGCTGGTGGAGGACGGAGTCACGCATGCCCTGGGGCTCACGGGGAGCGAGCTCGCGCTGTGCTGCGCCTCGCACAACGCGGAGAGCCGGCATCTGGGGGCGGCGGCGGCGATCCTGCGGAGGGCAGGCCTCGAGGAAGGGGACCTGGTGTGTGGGCCGCACGCCCCCATGCGTCTGGCGGACACGGAGCGGCCGGCGAGCGGCCGCGCAGCATCCACAACAACTGCTCGGGAAAGCATGCGGGGATGCTCGCGCTCGCGGTCCACCACGGCTGGCCGACCGAGGGCTACCACCGGGCGGAGAATCCGGTGCAGAAGCGCATGCGCGCCGAGGTCGCGCGCTGGACCGGCATGGACGCGGACGCGATCGAGTCCGCGGTGGACGGCTGCGGGGTGGTCACCTTCGCGATGCCGCTCGCGAGGGTGGCGGATGCCTTCGTGCGCTTCGGCGTGGAGTCGCGCGACCCGGAGTCCGGCGCGGCGGGGGTGCTGGACGCGTTGCGCGCTCATCCGTTCATGGTGGCCGGCACGGGTCGGCTGTGCACCGCGCTGATCGCGAAGACGCGTGGCCGGCTAGTGGCCAAGACCGGCGCCGAGGGGGTTTACTGTGCCACGGTCCCGGACGCCGGTCTCGGCATCGCGCTCAAGGTGGAGGACTGAGCACGGCGGGCGGTGGACGTGGCGCTGATCGAGGTGCTGGCGGCGCTCGAGCTGCTCGCTGCCGAGGAGCTAGAGGCGCTGGCTGCGTGGCGCTGTCCGCCGGTGCGCAACACGCGCGGCCAGCGGGTGGGCGCGATCCGGGGCGAGGTCGCGCTGGAGTGCCCGTGAGCGGTCGCGCTCCGGATCCGGCGCCGCAGCTGCCCGCGCGCGCGCTCCGGCAGCGGCTGTGCGCGGCCGTGGCGGCACGCGACGAGGACGCGCTCGCTGTCACGATGGAGGCGCTCTCCGGCGCTTCCGATGCGATCGCGGTGGAGGAGGCGCTGCTCCAGAGCTATTTGTTCGTCGGATACCCCGTCGCGCTCAACACGCTCGGGCTCTGGCGCGCGCGGTCGGGGCGGCCGGTGCCCCTTCCCTCCGAGGACGATTGGGAGCTCTGGACGCGGCGGGGCGCCGACGTCTGCCGGCAGGTGTACGGAGGGCAGTACGGTGAGCTGCGCGAGAACGCGCGCGCGCTCCACCCCGATCTGGAGCGGTGGATGGTGGCCGAGGGCTACGGCAAGGTGCTCGGTCGTGGCGGGCTCGACCTCCGGGAGCGTGAGCTCTGCATCGTGGCCATGCTCGTGGTGCTGGACACGCCGCGGCAGCTCTATTCGCACATGCGCGGCGCGCTGAGCACGGGGGCGAGCGAGGCCGAGGCGGAGGAAGCGCTCCGCGAGGCATTTCGGTACGCCGCCGCGCCTGCCCGGGAGCGCGCGTGGGCGGTGTGGGAGCGGGTGCGGCAGGGCGCCCTGGGCTCGTAGCGAAGCCGATGATGTTTATCGACCGCGCGGTCGTGGAGATCACGGCGGGGACGGGGGGCTCCGGATCGAACGCGTTCCGGCGGGAGGCGTACGTCCCCCGCGGCGGTCCCGCCGGTGGGGATGGAGGCCGGGGCGGCCACGTGACCCTCGAGGTGGACTCGCAGCTCTCCACCCTCCTCGACTTCTCGTATCAGCGGCACTACCGCGCCGAGCGCGGCCAGCACGGGCAGAGCAAGAACATGACCGGACGCGACGGGGCCGGCCTGGTGCTGCGTGTTCCCCCCGGGACCGTGGTGCGCGATCAGGGCACCGGCGAGGTGCTGGGCGAGCTGCTCGAGCCCGGGCAGCGGTTGATCGCCGCCTGCGGGGGCCGCGGTGGACGGGGCAACGCCCGCTTCGCGACCGCAACCCGGCAGGCACCCACGCACTGGGAGCCCGGGGAGGAGGGCGAGCACCGCGTGCTCGAGCTGGAGCTCAAGTTGATCGCGGACGTGGGGCTGGTCGGGGAGCCGAACGCCGGCAAGTCGACCTTGCTCGCGTCGGTGAGCGACGCGCGCCCCCGCGTCGCGGACTATCCGTTCACCACCCTCCAGCCCAACCTGGGCGTGGTGAAGCTCGCCGACTTCCGCACCTTCGTGATCGCGGACATCCCGGGCATCATCGAGGGGGCGCACGAGGGCAAGGGGCTGGGGCTCCAGTTTCTGCGGCACGTGGAGCGCACGCGGACGCTCGCGCTGCTCGTCCCGGTGGACAGTCCCGCCGCGCAGGCCGAGTACGACCGCCTGCGTGCCGAGTTGGCGAGCCATTCCACATCGCTGGCGCGCATTCCGCACTGCCTCGTGCTCACGAAGGCCGATCTGTTGGGTCCGGGTCGGCGGGCGGAGCCGCCCGCCGTCGAGGCCCCGGACGCGTGGGGCGTGTTCGCGGTGTCGGCGGTGGCGCGGCAGGGGCTCCAGCCGCTGATCGAGGCGCTCTGGGCGCGGACGCGCGAAGCGATCCGCGAGGAGCAGGAAGAAGAGGAGTGGTGGACCCCCTGATGCCGACGGCGGGACGCGCGCGGAGCTTCGACGGCGAGGCCGCCGAGCGCGCCGAGGCGGAGGTGCTGCTCATGCTCCAGCGCGTGCCCGGCCTGGGCGACCGGAGCGTGCGGGTGCTGGTCGAGCGGTTCGGCTCCGGCCGGAGCACGCTGGAGGCCAGCGACCGCGCGGTGGCCGAGACGCTGGGTGAAGGCCACGTCGGCGCAGTCGGCATTGCTGCCGCCGCGGCGCGCGTCCCGATCGCGAAGCCGTCCGGAGCGCGCTCGACGCCGCCGACGCGCTCGGGATGTGCGTGCTCCCGATGGGAGGCGCGGCGTACCCGGAGCGGCTGCTGCAGCTCGCCGACCCGTCTCCGGTGCTGTTCCTGCGCGGCCGCGCGGAGCTGCTGGCGGCGCCCGCGGCCGCCGTGGTCGGCTCCCGCCGCGCGACCGCGTATGGGCGCCGGACCTCCGCGCGGATCGCGGGTGTGCTCGCCTGCCACGGGGTGTGCGTGGTGAGCGGGCTGGCGCTCGGCGTGGGCGCCGAGGCGCACCGCGCCGCGCTGGAGGCACCGGGTCCGATCCTCGCCGTGCACGGCGCCGGCGCCGATGTGCCCCACCCACCCTCGCACGCCCGCCTGTTCGGGCGGATCACGGGGGAGGGGCTGCTGGTGAGCGAGTTCGTGCCGGGCACGCGTCCGCTGGCCCACCACTTTCCGCGCCGCAACCGGATCATGGCCGCGCTCGCGCAGGCCGTCGTGGTGGTCGAGGCCGCCGCCCGGAGCGGGGCACTGATCACCGCGCGGCTGGCGCTCGAGCTCGGCCGCGACGTGCTGGCCGTGCCCGTGCCCGTGGACGCGGAGACCAGCGCCGGGACGAACGCGCTCTTCCGCGACGGCGCCCCGCCCGCGCTCGGAGCCGAGGACGTCCTGCGCGTGCTCCGCATCGAGCCGGGCCCCGCCGTGCGGCTCGCGCATCCCGGCGGGGAGCACGGGGCGCTCTGGCGGGTGCGTCTCCGACGCGCCGCGCAGCGTCGACGAGCTGACGGGCCGCGCCGGGATGCCGGTGGCACGCGCGCTCACGTCGCGCTCGCACCTCGAGATCGACGGATTCGCCGTCCAGTGCAGCGGCGGACGCTTCGCGCGCCGGTCGTGAGCTGCGCCCGCCGCCTTCGGCGGCTCGCGCCAGCCTTCGGCTGTCGCGCGGGCTCGCTCCCGGTGTGGGGCATTCAGCCCCCTCGATCGCGGAGGCGCCGGCCGTGATGGCGGCTCTCCCCGTGGAGCTCGTCCGCTCGGTCTACGTGCACGCTCCCTTCTGCGCGCGGCGCTGCCCGTACTGCGACTTCGCGGTCGAGGTCCGCCGCGTCGGGGATCTGGACGGCTGGACCGCCGCGCTGGCGGGCGAGCTCGGCGCGCTCGAGCGCGAGGGCCGCTTTCCCCTCGCCGCGGAGCTGGAGACGCTCTACGTGGGGGGAGGAACCCCCTCGCTCCTCGGTCCCCGCGCGATGGCAGCGCTGGCGGCCGTACTGGGGCTGGAGCGGCTGTGCGCGAGGACGCTCGACCGTGGGCTCGAGTGGACCGCCGAGGCGAACCCGGAGAGCGTCACCCCCGAGCTCGTCCGCGCCTGGCGGGCAGCCGGCGTGACCCGGCTGAGCCTGGGCGTGCAGAGCTTTCACGAGCCCACGCTCGCCTGGCTGGGGCGGCTCCACGGGGCCTCGGGTGCGCTCGCCGCGGTCGCCACCGCGCGTACGCAGGGGCTCGAAGAGCTGAGCATCGACCTGATCTTCGCCCTCCCCGAGACGTCTAGGGCGCGTGCAGACGCGACGGGACGCAGCTGGGACGCCGACCTGGACGAGGCGCTCGCGCTCGCCCCCCCGCACATCAGCCTCTACGGGCTCACCGTCGAGGGCGGGACCCCGCTCGCCCGGTCGGTCGCCGAGGGGCGCGTGCAGCTGGCGAGCGAGGAGAGCTACCGCGAGGAATACCTGCGCGCGGCCGAGCGGCTCACGGCGGCCGGGTACCTCCACTACGAGGTCTCGAACTTCGCGCTTCCCGGCCACGAGTCGCGGCACAACCGCGGGTACTGGGAGGGAGGGGCGTACCTCGGCCTCGGGAACGGCGCGCACAGCTTCTCGAATCCGCTGCGCCGCTGGAACGTCCGCTCGTGGGAGGACTACGCGCGGAGGGTCGCCTCCGGCGTGCTCGCGGTAGCCGGGAAGGAGGAGGTGACCGGCGCGGCGCGGCGGCTCGAGGAGGTCTGGCTCGGGCTCCGCACCGCCCGCGGCCTCCCGTGGAGCGCGCTCACCCCTGCGGCGCTCCGCGTGGTCGAGGAGTGGGAGCGGCAGGGGTGGAGCCGGAGGGAGAGCGGCCCCGAGGGGGACCGGGTCCGTCTCACGGCCGTGGGATGGCTCCTGCTGGACCGGCTCGCGGTGGAGCTGGACGCCGCGCTCGCGCCGGGGTCCCTCGCCCTGCGGGCCTGACCGGTCCCGTGGTGCGCCGGCGATCCTTGACGTCGCCCAGCGAGCCCCGAGATTTGGGAAGCCCGACCCCCCGGGCTTTCCCCGCGGGGCGCGCACCTCGTGCCCCGCATACCCTGACCGGGTTGCATGCCCGCGTCACCCGCCGTGGCGCGGGTTTTTCAGGTCGGGGGTCTGACAGTACTCCAGCCGCACTGCTGACATGAGCAGCCCACGCGACCAGTCCCGTAAGGAGCGGCCCGGGCCCGGCCCGCCCTCCGGATCCGATCTCTCCGAGCGGGAGCTTCGGGTCCTGGATGCGGTCGTGCGCACCTATGTGGACACGGCCGAGCCGGCGGGCAGCCGCACGGTCTCGCGCAAGTTCGAGCTCGGCGTCTCCGCGGCGACCGTGCGCAACACGATGAGCGACCTGGAAGACAAGGGATACCTCTTCCAACCCCACGCCTCCGCCGGCCGCGTACCCACGGACCGCGCCTACCGCTTCTTCGTCGACCAGATGATCCACCCCGCCCCGCTGAGCGAGGCCGAGCGCGAGGCGCTGCTCCGCGAGCTCGACCCGCTCGGGTCGTCCGCCGTCGAGCGGCTGGTGCGGCGCGCCACGGGCGCGCTCTCCGTGCTGTCCACGGAGCTGGGGCTCGCGATCTCCCCGCGGCTGCGCGAGGCGGTGCTGGAGAAGCTGGACCTGATCGCTCTCTCCGCCGAGAAGGTGCTGATGGTGGCCACTCTGGGCGGAGGTCTGGCGCGCACGATCTACGTGGACCTGCCCGGGGAGGTGCCGGCAGACACGTTGGCTACGGTGGCGCTGGTGCTGAACGAGCAGCTCGCCGGGCTCACCCTCGACGAGATCCGACGGAGCCTCCCCGAGCGGCTGCGCAACGCGCGCTCCGAGGACGCCGCGGCTACCGAGCTGCTCAACATCTTCATGCAGGCGGGCGCGGAGCTGCTCGACCCGCTCGTCGGGGACGACCCAGGCGTGCACCTGGGGCAGACCAGCGTGCTTGCCCAGCAGCCCGAGTTCCAGGCCGGCGAGCGCCTCAAGAGGCTGATCGAGCTGACCGAGCGCCGCGAGCTGCTGTCCTCCGTGCTGGGGAGCCGGGAGCACCCCGCGGGGCTCCAGATCACGATCGGGGGCGAGCACGGCGCGACGCCGCTCAGCGACTTCACGCTCGTGACGGCTGAGTACCGGGTCGGCGGTCTGAAGGGGGTGATCGGCGTGGTCGGTCCGACCCGCATGCCGTACGAGAAGGTGATCGCGATCGTGGACTACACGTCCTCGTTGGTGAACCGCATCCTGGGATCGTGAGGCGCAGAGATGGCTGATTTCTACGAGCTGTTCAGGGTTCGCCGGGACGCGTCTGCGGAGGACATCAAGAAGGCGTACCGTAAGCTCGCCCTTCAGTATCATCCCGACCGCAACGAGGGCTCCAAGGAGGCCGAGGAGCGCTTCAAGCAGGTCACGCGCGCCTACGAGGTGCTGCGCGATCCCGACCAGCGCGCGCTCTACGACCGCTATGGCGAGGCCGGGCTTGCGCGCGGCCCGGCGGGCGCCCAGGCCCACGACTTCAGCGACGCGCTCGAGGTCTTCATGCGGGACTTCGGCGGCTTCGGTGACCTGTTCGGCACCCGCGCGGGCTCCCGCCGGCGCGGTCCCACGCGGGGGCAGAACCTGCGCGTTCGCCTGCCGCTTACGCTGAGCGACGTCGTGAATGGGGTCCGGCGCACGCTCAAGATCCAGGCGCTCGATCCATGCGACCACTGCGGGAGCAGCGGGGCCGAGCCGGGAACCGAGCCCCGTAGCTGCCCCACCTGCGGAGGGACGGGGGAGGAGCGGCTCGTGCAGCGTTCCGTGTTCGGCCAGATGGTGAGCGTGCACCCCTGCCGCACCTGCCGGGGTGAGGGGCTGGTGATCGAATCGCTCTGCCGGCGCTGCCACGGAGAGGGGCTGGTGCGCGCGGAGATCGAGGTCGAGATCGAGGTCCCCCCCGGGGTCAGCTCCGAGAACTTCATCACCATGCGCGGGCGGGGGAACGCCGGCCCGCGCGGCGGTCCGCGCGGCGACCTGATCGTGACGCTCGACGTGGCCGACGACCCGCGCTTCGTGCGCGACGGCGCGCAGCTGCTCTACGAGCTACCGGTCACGGTCGGCCAGACCGTGCTGGGCGACGAGGTCGAGGTCCTGACCGTGGATGGGAGCGCACGGCTCCGCATCCCCCCCGGAACGCAGAGCGGCGAGTTGCTCCGGGTGCGCGAGCAGGGGCTCCCCGAGCTGGGCGGAGGCCGGCGCGGCGACCAGATCGTGCGCGTGACCGTCTGGATCCCCGAGCACCTCACCACCGAACAGGAGAGGCTCTACCGCGCGATCCGGTCGGTGGAGGACGAGGCGCCCGAGCGGATCGTCGACCGCAAGGGATTCTGGTCGCGGGTGAAGGAGGCGTTCGGGGGCGGATGAGCCCCAGCGACGAGACATCGTTGAGCGTGGTCCGGTGGCTCGAGCTGCGCGCCCGGCGAGCCGAGCCGGGCAGCGAGGAGGAAGCGGAGGAGGAGGGAGTGCTCGCCGATGCGCTGCTCTCGCTGGGCGGGCGGGCGGTCGAGGAGCGGGACGGCTGGTTGGTCACGCACGTTCGCGCTCCTCCGGACCCCGAAACCGTGCGGGCCGACGCGGCACGCCGCCTCGAGGAGCGGGTCGGCGCCCGCGTCGAGGTGGTCTGCGGATGGCGCGACGTCGAGGACTGGGGCGAGGCGTGGAAGCGGGGGCTCGCCCCGCGGCGGATCAGCGCGCGGCTCTGGGTGACTCCCTCGTGGGAGGAGGCCGGGCTGCGGGCCCGGCTCCCACCAGGTGCGCACGTCGTCGTCGTCGATCCGGGAATGGCCTTCGGGACCGCCGAGCACGCCACCACCCGGGGCGCGCTCCGCCTCCTCGACCGCGCGCTCGTGCCCGGCGCGCGCGTCCTAGACGTCGGGGCGGGCTCGGCGATCCTCTCGGTGGCGGCGGCGCTGCTCGGTGCCGCCGAGATCGTGGCGATCGAGGGCGATCCAGTGGCGGGTGAATACGCCCGTGAGAACGTCGTCCGTAACGGAGTCAGGGAGCGCGTCCGTTGGGTCGGGGCCTGGGCCAACAGTGACCTCCTCCACGCCCTCGGACCTGCCGACGGCGTGCTCGCCAACCTCGAGAGCGGCACGCTGCGCCGCCTGCTTCCGGGGCTCCGCAACGCGCTACAGTCGGGCGGATGGCTGATCCTGTCCGGGGTGCTCGCGGAGGAGTGGGAGGGGTTCGCGGACGAGGTCGCGCGGGCCGGGCTCGCGCGGGTCGAGACCGACGCGGACGGCGAGTGGCGGTCGGGTTGGTTCGTGCGGTTTTAGTGTCCCGTAACAGTGATTCATGTCATAAGGGGTCAGGCGCCGTGAGCTTGGAGGGTGCGCTGGGCGAAGCGGGCGATGCTGGCCAGGATCTGGTCCGCGGTCTTGACCCAGATTTCTAGGTCGCTGAAGAAGTAGGGGGGCACCCCGTGCCCCGGTAACCCACGATCGGTAAGCTCATGTCACACACATCGTTGGGTGGTGCCCCCCACTTCTTCAGCGACCTGGAAGGCCGTTCCGCTCCTCCCCGGCGCGCCCGCGCGCCAGCGTGCGCTCCATCTCGCGCACCATCGCGCCATTTCGATCGGCGAGCGCTCGTCCAGGGTGCGTCCCAGGTGGACCAAGCTCGCCTTGAGCCGCGCGCGCGTCACGATCGCAAGTCGCACGGCCGAGGGGGATGACCCAGCGTTCACCGGGCGGGTCGAGTGCATGATCCGGCGGCTGAGCCGCGCACGTGCGGCCGGGACGGGGGGCAGCGGCGCGCCAGGGACCGCGCCAGGGATCGAGCACGCGGAAGAGATCGGGGCGCGCCTCGAGCGCGCGCAACAGCACGCCCGGCCCCACCACGTGCCCGCCGTGGCGCACGTGCTCCGACAGCTCGTCAAGTGGGAGCGCGGGGGAGGGATGGTGGCTCAAACTCTGCGCGGCGCGCTCGACCAACGTTTCCATGGCGGCTCCGGGTCGCGGGGTGAACGGGGAGTCAAGTGTGCGCGCGCGCGCGACGCGCTCAGCCATGAAGCGACGGGCCGCATTGCACGCCAGGTCCCAGCGTGGCAGTTTGTCGCGCCGCGTCAACGACCTGCCCGACGACTGGCGGAGCGAATGTGTCCGATCCGAGCTGCCTCTTCTGCCGCATCGCCCGGCGCGAGATCCCGGCCAAGATCGTCCACGAGGACGACGGGCTGGTGGCCTTCCGGGACGTCAATCCACAGGCGCCCACCCACATCTTGATCATTCCGCGCGACCACATCCCGAGCTTGAACGACCTGGAGCCCAAGCACCGCGATGTGATCGGGGACATGCACCTGCTCGCGCACGAGCTGGCGCGCGCCGAGGGGATCACTTCGGGGGGCTGGCGCGTGGTCATGAACTGCGGTGCCGATGCCGGCCAGACGGTCTTCCACATCCACCTGCACCTGTTGGGCGGCCGCCACATGGGATGGCCGCCCGGGTAGCGCGCGCGGTGACGCCGCGTACCCCACGCCATGGGCAACCTGTGGACCCACGGTCCGGCGCGCGATTAGCTTCTTCCCGTGGCCGAGCCCCTCAAGACCCGCCTCCAGTCGGACCTGAATCGCGCTCGCAAGGACCGCGACCGGGCACGCACCCTGGTCCTCTCCACCACTCTCTCCGAGCTCAAGAACCGCGAGATCACGAACGGCAAGGATGCGTCCGACGACGACGTGATCGCGGTCCTGAGCCGCGCGATCAAGCAGCGCCGCGAGGCTTACGAGCAGATGCGCTCCGGCGGCCGCGAGGAGCTGGCCGCGAAGGAAGAGGCCGAGGCGGGAATTCTCCAGGAATACCTGCCGGAGCCGATGACCGAGGAGGAAGTGCGCGTGCTGGTGCGGGAGGCGATCGTGGGCGGAGCCGAGCAGATGGGCGCGGTAATGGGCTGGCTCATGCCGCTCATCAAGGGGCGTTTCGACGGAAAGGAAGCGAACCGCATTGTGCGGGAGGAGCTCGCGCCATGAGCGGATGCGGGCACCGGAGCTGCCGGCCGGCGGAGGCCGAGGACACGGGCGCAGGCCTTCGGGCCGGCGCCCGTTTCGCATCCGTCGGGGACGGCAGCGGCATCTGCGAACGGCGGCGCGGAACCGGTGTGCCTCGGGCCCTCACGCGCGGCGTCCGCCCATGAACGCGCACGCGCTCGCCGTGCTCGAGTTCGGCGCCGCGCTCGCGGGGGTGGGCGCGCGCGCGGCGAGCCCGCTCGGGCGCGCGGCCGTCGAGGCGCGCCTCCCCTCGGTGGACGTCGAGGTGGTGAGGTGCGAGCTCGCCCGCGTGTCCGAGACGCAGCGCTTCCTCACCGAGCACCCAGGGTGGGGCATGCCGACCGTGCCGGATGCGGTGCGGGCGCTCGAACGTCTCCCCGTGCCCGGGAGCGTGCTCGAGCCGCACGAGCTGGTCGCGATCGGGATCCTGCTCGCTTCCGGGCGCGTGCTGGCGCACGAGCTGGCCGGCGAGGAGGGCGCTCCGGCGCTCGCGGTGCTGCGCGAGCTGCTGTACGAGGACGAGCAAACGGAGGCCGTGATCGCGCGTACGGTCGACGAGGAGGGGAACGTCCTCGACACGGCGAGCCGCGAGATCAAGCGCATCCGGGGCGAGCTGCGCCGCGCGCATTCCCGCATCGTCGCCCGGCTCGAGGGCTATATGCGCTCACTCCCCGACCGTGTGGCTGTGGCGGACGCCTCGGTCACCATCCGCGACGGCCGCTATGTGATTCCCGTGCGCCGCGCTGGGAAGGGGGAGGTGGGCGGGATCGTGCACGACGAATCCGCCACCGGCGCGACGCTGTTCGTGGAGCCGCCGGTGGCGATCGAGCTGATGAACGAGCTGCACGATCTGGAGCGCGCGCAGCAGCGGGAGATCCGCCGCGTCCTGGGCGAGCTCACCGAGCGGCTGGCACCGGCGGCCGCAGCGCTCGCCGGATCGCACGCCGCGCTGGTGGACTTCGATTCGCTCCACGCACGCGCGCGTGCGGCGCTTGAATGGGGGGCGGACGCGCCCCAGGTACTGGATCCCGCCGCCGATGCGCTCGTGATCGAGGAGGGCAGGCATCCCCTGCTGCTCGCACGGGGTGCCGCGGGCACGCACCAGGTCGTTCCCTTCGATCTGCTACTGGATCCCGGCGAGCGCGCGCTGGTCGTGTCGGGGCCCAACACGGGCGGGAAGAGCGTTCTCCTCAAGTCGATCGGACTGATCGCGGCGCTCACCCAGGCCGGCGTGATCCCTCCGGTGCGCGCGGGTACCCGGCTGCCGCTCTTCCACGAGCTGTTCGCCGACATCGGAGATGAGCAGTCGATCGCGGGCAGCCTGTCCACCTTCTCGGCGCACCTGGAGAACCTGAAGGCGATCGTCGCCGGGGCCGACGCCACGACCCTGGTATTGATCGACGAGATGGGAACTGGCACCGATCCGGCCGAGGGTGCCGCGCTCGCGCGCGCGATCATCGAGGAGCTGGTGGCGCGCGGCGCCCTGTGCGTCGTGACCTCTCACCTGGGCGCGCTCAAGATGCTCGATACGGAAGGCAGCGGGATCGCCAACGCCTCGCTTCAGTTCGACCCCGACCGGATGGAACCGACCTACCGGCTGGTGAAGGGCCGCCCGGGTCGCAGCTACGGCCTCGCGATCGCGCGCCGGCTCGGGATGGCACCCGCGCTGCTGGACCGGGCCGAAGGCCACCTTTCAGCGGGGGAGGTGAGCGTCGAGGAGCTGCTCGAGACGCTCGAGCGCAAGGAGAAGGAGGCGCGCGAGCTGGTCGCGTCGCTGGACCGGGAGCGCGCCGAGGCGGAGCGCCTGCGGAGCGAGCTGGAGGTGCGCGCGGCCGAGCTGCGAACGCAGGAGCGCACTGCCGAGCGGCGCGCGCGCGAGGAGGCGCGCCAGCTGCTGATGCGGGCGCGGAGCGAAGTGGAGCAGGCGATCCGCGAGGTGCGCGCGGCGTCGGACGCGAGGGAGCTGCAGGAGGCGGGACGACGCGCGCGGGCCCGCGTCGAGGAGGCGGCGCGCGAGCAGCGCGAGCGTCGAAGCCGCACGACGGAAGCGCCTGGGGTGCCGCCGCTGGAGCCCGGCCAGCGCGCACGGCTGCCGGGGGGAGCGACCGGAACGGTGATGGAGCTCAAGGACGGCCGCGCAGTGGTGGAGGTGGGCGCCCTCCGCATGGAGCTTCCCGCCGCGGAGCTCGAGGCAGTCGGGGGAGGAGGCGGCGCGAGGCCGCGTGCGGCGGTGCGGGCGCGGCGCGGCAACACCGTGCGCGCGGCTTCCACCGCGCTCCCCGAGAGCCATCCGCGCGCCGAGGTGGACCTGCGCGGGTTCATGGTCGAGGAGGTGGACCTCGAGCTCGCGCGCGCGCTCGACGCCGCCGTCCTGGGCGAGCTCGCCCAGCTGAGGATCATCCACGGCAAGGGGACGGGGGCGGTGCGTGCGCGCGTGCAGGAGCTGCTGCGCGCCGACCGACGAGTGAAGGAGTTCCACCTCGGCTTGCACGGCGAAGGAGGCGCGGGAGTGACCGTGGCGAGGATCGCGTGAGCTGTTCCCGCTGCGCGCCAGCCTTCGGCTGTTGCGCAGGCTCGCTCCGTCCGGCGTGGGGCGTTCAGCCTCTTCGGTCGTGCAGGCGCCGGCCGTGATCCCGGACGCGCAGGTGGACGAGGTGCGGGCGCGCGCCGACCTGGTGGACATCATCGGCGAGCTGGTCCCGCTCAAGAAGGCGGGCAAGGAGTTCAAGGCGAACTGTCCCTTCCACGAGGAGCGCACCCCGAGCTTCTATGTCGTGCCCGCCAAGGGTTTCTACAATTGCTTTGGTTGTGGTCAGTCCGGCGACGTCTTCGGTTTCGTCATGAAGCGGCTGGGGCTGGACTTCGTCGAAGCGGTCAAGTATGTCGCCGCGCGTTCCGGCGTCGAGATCCAGGAGGTGACCCGGGGGGGCGGACGCGCGGAGGAGGATCCCTTTCGTGCCCACTACGAGGCGAACGCGTTCGGGAGGGACTTCTTCCGTCGCATGCTGCTCGATCCCAAAATCGGCGCGGACGCGCGCGACTATCTGAGCCACCGCGGCGTCGACCCGGCGACGGCGGAGCGCTTCGGGCTGGGATACGCCCCGGACGAGTGGCGCGGGCTGCGCGACGCGGCTGCCCGGCACGCGATGACCGACGCGCTGCTGCTCGAGGTCGGGCTGCTCACGAAGAGCGAGCGGACCCCCGAGCCCTACGACCGCTTCCGCCACCGCATCATGTTCCCCATTGAGGATCCCGGTGGCCGCGTGGTGGCGTTCGGCGGGCGCATCCTGGGCAGCGGAACCGGGCGCCGCACCGGGAAGGAGCCGGCCAAGTACGTCAACACCTCCGAAACGCCCGTCTATCACAAGGGCGAGGTGCTGTACGGGCTCGCCTGGGCGAAGCACGCGATCCGCCGCGAGGGCGCCGCGCTGGTGGTGGAGGGCTACATGGACGCGGTGAGCCTCGCCGCCGCCGGGTTCGAGAACGTGGTCGCGCCGCTCGGCACGTCCTTCACGGAAGCGCAGGCCGCGCTGCTCGCGCGCTACACCAAGCGGGTGCAGATCCTCTTCGACAGCGACGACGCCGGCCTCAAGGCCACCTTCCGGAGCGGAGACGTGCTGCTGGCGCACGGCCTCCATCCCGCGGTGGTCACCCTCCCGCGCGGCGAAGATCCAGACACGCTGGTGCGGAGGGAGGGGGCGGCGGGGCTCCGGCACTACATCGGTCAGGCCGTGGACGTGCTTGATCGCAAGCTCCAGATGCTCGAGGAGCACGACTACTTCGGCTCGATCGACCGCACCAGGCGTGCCCTGGACAAGCTGCTGCCGACCGTGCGCGCGGTCGTAGATCCCACGCTGCGCGACCTCTACGTGTCGAGGATCGCGGAGCGCACCGGGGTCCGGCGCGAGACGCTCGAGGCCGAGCGGGGCCGGAGCGGCGGGCGCGGTGCGGCCGTGTCGGGCGCGTCGCCGCTGCGCGCCTCCCAGCGAGTGCGCACGCGACCCGGGCCGATGACGGGGCTCCCGCTCATGGGGCCGGAGCGCGCCGTGCTCCAGGTACTCGCGCGCGACCGCGAGCGGCGATACGAACGAATCGAGACGCTGCTCCGATACGTCGGCCCGGAGGACTTCACGGACCCCCTCTGGCGGCTCATCTTCCAGGCGTTCCTGGACGATGTCGAGCTGGACCGTCCGCCCGGGGGGACGGAGCCAGAGGCGGCGCGCCGCCTCGAGGCGCTGCTCGACGACCGCGAGGAGCTGCTGCACAGCGACCGCGTGTTCAGTGACGCGCTCGCACACCTGCGCCTGGCGGGCCTCGAGCGTCGCGGGCGCGAGCTGGACCTCCGCCTGAGCGCGGCCACCGACGATTCGGAGCGGCGAGCGCTCGCCGTGGAGAAGGCGCAGGTGGCCCGCGAGCGGCGGGAGATCGGGCCGGGATGGTCGTACGCAGCCCGGCGTCTGGCGGGTCCGTGAGGCCCCGCCATCGGCGACCTGTTCACCGGGTCGAATCCAGAAACTCAACGGAACGGATCGAATGAGCCAGAGCATGACGACTGCGTTGAAGGAACTCCAGCGCCTGGACCGGGAGATCCGGGAGGCGGAGCAGCACGCCGAGGCCTTTCTCCCTCAACTCGACGACGTGGACGGCCCGGCGCTCCAGCTGGAGACCGAGACCGCCGCCACGCGCACGCGCCTCCAGGAGATGCGGCTCGACGAGCGGCGCCACGAGCTGGCCGCCGACGAGAAGCGCAATCGCACGCGCATCCTCCAGGAGCGGCTGAACTCGGTCCGCAACGTGCGCGAGGAGGCGGCCGTGACCGCCGAGCTCGAGATGGTGCGGCGCACACTCGAGGGCGAGGAGCAGGATGCGCTCACCTTGCTCGATCAGATCCGCAAGCTCGAGCAACGGCTCCAGGAGCAGGAGGAGAAGCTCGCCCAGGCCCGCGCCGAGGTGGAGCCGCGCCGCCAGGAGCTGGTCGGGGCGCGCGAGGCGGTGCTGGCCGAGGCCGAGGCGCTCAAGGCCACGCGCGAGGCGTTCGCGCGCACCGTGAACCCGCGCCAGCTCGCGCTCTACCAGGGGATCCGCGGCCACACCGGCCGCCAGGCGGTCGCGGAGCTCACCGCCGACGGCGCGTGCGGAAACTGCTTCAGCGTGATACCGCTCCAGATCCAGAACCAGGTGCGACATGGCACCGAGCTGGTGCGCTGCGAGGCGTGCGGCGTGATCCTGACCGCGCCGGAAACCAGCGCGCAGGGGTGAGCCTCCCCGGGGGCGCGGCGGGCCGCCACGTTCCGGCCGTGCCGCCCCGGTGGATCCTCCCCGACCCGCCCGATTCCGAGCGGGTCGCGGCGCTCGCGGCGGAGCTCGATCTGGATCCCACCCTGTGCGCGCTGCTCGTGTCCAGGGGCGTGGCGGAGGGCCACGGCGCGCGGCATTTCCTGCGCCCGCTGCTCGACCACCTGCATCCCGCGGATCTCCTGCCCGACGCCGGGTGCGCGGCCGACCGCATCCTGCGAGCGA
Organism: Gemmatimonadales bacterium UBA6960; assembly: GCA_963580305.1. GTDB lineage: Bacteria > Gemmatimonadota > Gemmatimonadetes > Longimicrobiales > Gaopeijiaceae > UBA2988. The sequence goes on along the minus strand of CAUZJY010000036.1, from coordinate 551 downwards.
TCCGGAGTGGCGAGACCATCCTCGTGCACGGCGACTATGACGTGGACGGGATCTGCGCGGCCGCTCTCTTCACACGCGTGCTGCGTGCGCTGGGTGCGCGCGTGGCCCCCTTCGTCCCGCACCGCCTCAAGGACGGCTACGACTTCGGCCCTGCCGGGCTGGCGGCGGCACGCGCAGCTGGCGCGCGGCTGATCCTGACTGCCGACTGCGGGGTGCTCGCTGGGGCGACAATCGCACGCGCGGCCGAGGAGGGGATCGATGTGGTGGTGACCGATCACCACCTGCCCGGGCCCGAGCTTCCGCCGGCGATCGCGGTAGTGAATCCCGCCCGCCCCGACTCCGCATACCCGGAGCGGATGCTCTGCGGCACCGGGGTCGCCTGGAAGATCTGCGGACTGCTGGCCGAGCGCACCGGCACGGGCACGCAGGCGCTCCTGCCCCACCTCGACCTGGTCGCCGTGGCGACCGTGGCGGACCTGGTTCCGCTCGAGGGCGAGAACCGGGTGCTGGTGCGCTACGGTCTGCGTGCGCTCGCACGTACGGAGAAGCCG
>CAUZJY010000035.1:0-16230 GCA_963580305.1 Gemmatimonadales bacterium UBA6960 | reverse complement strand
ACCGGCTGATCCGTCCGACCGTGGGCTTGATGCCGACCAGCATCGTCGCGCTCGCGGGCGACAGGATCGATCCCGAGGTCTCGGTGCCGACGCTCGCGGCCCAGAAGCTCGCCGCCGTGCCGATCCCGGAGCTCGATCCGGCCACGTCCAGCACGGGCCGCCCATCCGCGGTGGCCGGCCGCGGATCGCGCCGTGGATCGTACGGGTTCATCCCGTAGCCGCCGAGTGCGCTGTAGTTCCCCGGCATCCCGCTCGCCACCCAGTTCGCCAGCTCGGTCATGACAGTCTTAGCGAGGATGATCGCGCCCGCCTCGCGCAGGTTGCGCGTCAGGGTGGCGTCATAGGGCGGAAGCAGCCCGGCGAAGGCGAGCGAGCCTCCGGTGGTGGGCAGGTCGACCGTATGTATGTTGTCCTTGAGCGCGATCGGGATTCCGTGCAGCGGTCCGCCCGCGCGTCCCGCTGCCCGCTCGCGGTCGAGCGAGTCGGCGACGGCGAGGGCGCGCGGGTTCACGGCCATCACCGCGTTCAGCCGTTCCTCGTAGGTAGCGATGCGCGCCAGGTAGCGGAGCACGAGCTCGCGGGAGGTCGTCCGCCCCTCGTCGAGCGCGGTCCGGAGCTCAGGGATCGATGCCTCCACGACCGAGAAGGGCTCGGCGTCCGGTCGCGCCTGCGCGGCCAGGGGCCGAGCCGGGGCCACGGCCGCGGTCGCCAGCAGCGCCGCGGCCGCGCCCCCTGCCGCGAGGAGAAGCCTCACGCGAGTGCGCCCACGAGTTCGGTGTAGCTCAGCAGAGTGATGTAGGTGGGCATGGAATCCTCCAGCCGGGGGTGGGTCAGGGGCGGTCGCAGGGCTGGCCGGGGCCAGCCTCCGGATGACAGACTAGAGATTCCCGCGAAGCGCCGCGAGCGCCGGGGCGGCCCCTCGGGCGTGCCCGCACGGCCGCGGTGGATCGGGGATCTTCCCGGTGGTTGCGGCGCTATCACAGCTGGCCCGCGACCGACCCTGGAATTCCCCCGGGAGCATTCTGGTGAAGAGCATCCGCATCCTCGTTCTCGCGCTGGCGTCACAGCAGCTCCTCGCGCCGCCGCCCGCGGCCGGCCAGGACACCCTCGCCGTCGCTGCCGACTCGCTCCAGGAGCTGCCTCCGCCCCCATCGCTCGCGGCGGTCGAGACAGTGCGCTCGCGGCGCTGCGTGCCGCTCCTGGCGGAGCTCGACCGGCTCAACATGGAGCTGGTGCCGCTGCGCGAGCGCGCGCAGCGACTCGCCGTCCTGGTCGAGATGATCGCGCTCGAGGATACGACGCGCGCGGCCCCCTTCAACGCCGGCGATCCGATCGAGCAGGCCGTGGCGGAGTGGTACGTGGCGGACCAGGAGGTGGCCCGCCAGCTCGTCGCGAGCGGGGACACCACCCTCCAGACCCGACGGACCGAGCGGCGCGAGGCGATCCTCGCCCGGGTCCGCGAGGCTGGAACGGCCGCAACCCGGGAGGCGGAGGAGAAGATCGCCGCCACCGGTAATCTGATCGAGAACGCGGCCACGTGCCGGGGGGTGTTGCTGGTGCGCCCCGCTGTGGTCGAGGCGTGCGCTGGCATGGTGAGCGCGCTCTGCAGGGAAGCGCGCGGGGACAGCGCGAGCGGGCGCTTCCGGTTGGTCGGGTCGGCTGCGGAGATCTGGGGCGTGGAGTCGCTCCGCCCGTGGAGCACTCCCTCGCGGCTCGGGCTCTCGGTGCAGGGCTTGCTCGCGGGGGCGAGCACGAACGCCGCGGTCAGCCGTGGAAACGTTGCGCTCGTGGTCGGGCTCGAACCGATCGTCCAGGACAAGAACGCTGCGGCGGCGGAGGACCTTGCGCGCCTCCAGGCGGCGCTCGATTCGCTGGGGCTCACCTTCGAACATCCGCGCTTCATGCTCGTGCCTGGCCTGGCCATCAGCCTGGAGGTGGGACAGCCGCTCGGCGGTGAGTCCTACTACTTCCTGCACTTCGGCGATCTGAGCAACCCGGCGGAGGACGTGGTCTGGAGCGCGAGCACGGCCACCGGCACGCCGATCGCGTACATGGCGTCAGTGCGGAAGCCAGCGCTCGACCGGCTCGCGGCCGGCGAGCCCTTGAGTCTTACCGCGGTGCGCTTCCCGCAGGCCGGGGTGATGGAGGGGGAGGTGGTCTACAGCCTCGAGCTGCCCACCTTCGGACAGGCGGCCGCCGTCGGAGGGTTGATCGAGTACATGTCGAGCGGCCAGATGCGGACCGACTTCGCCGTGCTCGCGCCTCCTCCCCCCGCCGGCGCCGGCGGCTGAAGGGGCTGGGGGCGGATGCCCGGCGGTCGCCTCCGAGGCGGCCGCCCTCCCGCAAAACCAGTCCCACTTTGTCTCATAACTGATTGTATTACAATCAGTTATGGGTGCTTGTGCCGAGGTATGGAACCTGCTCCTTAAAGGGCGTGGGAACGCTCTGGCACGCCCCCCAGGGGGGGCGCGCCAGAGCGACCCTTTCAGAGGGGAACACAGCCATGAGCGGCGAGATCAGCCGTCTCTAGTCGGGACACGAGGTGCACGTCGAGGGTCGCCCCCTCGACAATAGCTCCTGCGGTCCCGGGCTCACGATCGAGGTTCACACGGCGAGGTTCGTCACTTCCCGTTAGCGCGGACGAAAGACGTCGCCGGCCTCCAGCCTGGGTGGCTGGCGCGGACAGCGAGCGGCCGGGGTGAGCGCCCCGGCCGCCTCGGCTGGGCATCGGTTCAGGCTGGCCGAATCTCCCGAACGGAGATCGGCAGCCCCTCGCCGCTGCAGGCCGGCCCCTGGGCGATTCGGCCGATCACCGTCACGCGCGTGCCGGGCGCCCAGTCGCCGATCTCTCCCTGGAGCGTGTACAGGGCTCCGTCGGGTCCGTCGAGCGCAACGCAGCTCGTCCCGCCCGCACGGATCGTCCCCGTCACCCGGGCGGTTCCGTCGGCCGCGGTGACGTGGAAGGGATGGAACCCGCGCGGCCGCTGATCGGCGAAGGCGTAGAAGAAGACGTGCGGCCGGTCGAGCTCGGCCCAGTAGGGGATCGTGACCACGACGCGGACCGAGCCCTCGGCATCGGTATCGGCCTGGGTGATCAGCTCGTGGGCCGACAGCGATCCGAAACCGATGATGATCCCGAGCTGCGGCGGGAGCCCAGCCATCGAGACCGTGACCTCGCTGTCGACCGGCGCGCCGCGCGGCGAGACGGTGAGCGTGGGTTCCTGCACGGGTGCGAGACCGATCATGATCGGGCCCCTCCGGTGAGGTTCGACGCCTTCGCTGGCCATTAGTCCTGGGATCCGCCCCACGGCTCGTCTGCGGTAGGCCCGTAGATCGAGGGGATGGGCATGTCGACGAGTCGAAGGTAGACGCTCAGCTGCCCGCGATGGTGGATAAGGTGGCTGACGTGCTGCCGCACCACCACCGCGCGCGGGAGCCTGAAGATCACCAGATCTCCCATCTTGAGCGACCAGGGGACCTCGAAGTCCGTGTCGCTGGCGGCGGCCGCCGCGGCCCGCGCCTCCGCGACGTTGGTGTCGAACAGCGCGAGCAGCTTCTCGGTCGGCTCGAACGAGTAGCTGCCGCCTTCGGCCAGGTCCAGCTCGGTGCTCCGGAGGGTTGCGGTGATCTAGCCTGGCATCCAGGCGACCAGCTGCGCGAGGTGGCCGAGCGAGAACGACTTGGGGTGGGGCTTCCACGGCCCCTTTTCGGTGGGCACCCGCTCGAGCAGCCGGCGGGTCGTGGCTATCTCCTGATCGAGCTCGGGAAGGAGCGTCTGCGCGGTCGACATAGGCGTGCGGTATGGGCGTGCGGTCTCGGAGGATAAGAGGGGCGCCCGGCCCGGCGGTGCCGGATTGGGCGCCGAAGGTAACCTCCGCGGCCCGCAGCGGCAGGCCACGAAGCCGCACTCCGCGGTGATCTCGGCCCCCACTTGCTCGGCGTGATCGGTGTCCGAGGTTCTGACCCTGATCTCGTACACGAAGGCCCGTCACGAAGGCTCAGACGTTGAAGCGGGAGGGACAGTCAGGGGCCCGATCCGGCGATCTTCGCATAGGATTAGGCCTCTTTGCGTTCCTGTCGCCGGCTTCGAACTGTGCTTCCGCCGCCTTTCGCCGGGTCGCGGGACACAATCGGGACACAGTGGGCCTGTCAGTTACCGGACGGCGATAGGGAGCTTTCAGGGCATTTGTTGCCAGATTGTTGCCGGCACCGGACGGGTGTCTGTCGTCAGTTCGGCACCAGCCGCCTCAGCTCCTCGGAGAAGTTCTGGGAGCAAAGATCTTCTAAACGCTGCCCGAGGCGGTCGTCCTCGTCAAGCAGTGGAGACGGCTGTACAATACCGTTCGACCCCACAGCGCCCTGGGGCGGGCTACCCCCGGCACCGGAGGCGATCAAACCATCGCCTTGGTTCCTCCGGATGCCTCAACTCCAGGGACCGCCGCTAGCCGTAGGTCTAACATAGAAAGTGGTACCGGTACGGGCGGCACATCAGCGCCCCGTTCCTTCTGCCTCAACCTGAACGGAGCAACGGCGGGGTTGGACAGCTCCCACGATGGTCTCTTCGGCGCGAGCACGGCCGGGAGCGATACGATCCTCGGGCAAATCGAGCAGGTCGTGCGCGGAGGCGAAGTACCACGCCCGAAGCGCAGGGGGGCCTGACTCACAGTCAGCGCGTCTCGTGCCTCCAACTATCCTGACTAGTCAGCCTGCTGGCGGGCCTCGCCTGGCGCGGTGGTCCTCCAGGGATCCGTCGTCACTGTGGCCGGTGCAATAATCGGCACACCGAGGGGACGTGGCGTCGTCTCAAACTCTGCTGCACCGGGTCCGCTGCCGTCGCGACGATAAGGTTTGGCGAGCTCTGGGAACAAAGCGTCTCGGCGGAACCTCACAGGACCCGTCAAGGCCCCCAAATCGCCCCGGTTGAGATCCTGGACCTGCCACTCTATGTGCCTGCGATGCGCCTCCTGAGCCTCGCCTGCGCTTTCTTGGCCCACCACACCAGCCGGTGTCGCTGTCAGCAGTCCGCCGAGAGGCACGCGACCCCAGTTGAGCTTTGCCATTCGCTATCGCCCTGCTTGAATATGGTCGAGCGCGATTCCCGCTCGCTCGAGCCTACCGGCCCCGGACCCTCCGCTCATGTTTGAGGTCCTCGGCTAGGTGGACCGTCGCCATCCCGCCCTCACCGAGCTGGCGCTCGACAAGCTCATGGCTGGCTACTACCTGAAGCGCGCTGAGAAGCTCGCGGGGCTACCGGCATTGAGGCGCGGAGGTTGGCACGCCTTTCGGCGCGGCTGGGCTCAGCGTCGGAAGCACCTGCCCGTCCAGGACGTCATGGCCGCTGGCGGCTGGCGCGACGTGAAGGCGTTGCAGAGCGCCTATCAAGCGGCTGATCCAGACACGATTCGTAAGGTGGTAGAGGGAGCCTGAGACTGCAGCTCTTGGGGTCGATCGAGACACAGTAGAGACACAGCCTGAAGCCAAGTCGTTCTCCCGCAACACCGCCAGCCTCTCCTCAAACGTTGAAGCGGACGTGTAGGATATCCCCGTCGGCGACCAGGTAGTCCTTGCCCTCGATCTGGAGTTTCCCGGCGTTCTTCACGGCCTGCTCCGAACCGTGCTCCACGAACACCCGATAGGGGATGACCTCGGCGCGGATGAAGCCGCGCTCGAGATCGGAGTGGATGCACCCGGCCGCCTGCCTCGCAGTGCTCCTGCGGCGGATCGGCCAGGCGCGCACCTCGTCCGGCCCGACGGTGAAGAACGAGATCAGATGGAGGAGGCCGTAGGCGGTGCGGATGAAGCGGGCGAGCGCCGACTCCTCGACGCCGAGATCCTGGAGGAAGGCGGCCTGCTCGTTCGGATCGAGCCTCGTGATCTCGGCCTCCACGCTCGCCGAGAGCGCGAGCCCGGCCGCGTCGAGCGCCTCGATGTGCGCGGCCAGCTCGATCTCGAGAGGCTCAGCTGCCCGCGCCTCCTCACGGTTCACGACCACGAGCAGCGGCCGATCGGTGATGAAGCTGTAGCCCTTGAGCAGGCCGCGATCTAACTCGGCCGGGAGCAGGCTCCGAATCGGCCTGCCCTCGTCGAGCCTGTTCTTCATGCGCTCGAACGCGGCCTGCTCGAGCGCTGACGCCTTCTCCTTGCGTGCCCGGTCTAGCCTGCGCTCGATGATCGCCAGGTCGGCGAACACGCTCTCGAGGTGGAACGCCTCGAGAGCCGGCCTCGGATCGGGAGGAGCCTCGATCGCGGGATTCACGAAATCGCGCAGCACCAGGCAGAGCGCGTCCTGCTCGCGGATCTGCTGGAGTGCCTTGGTCGAAAGGCCCCTCTGTTCCGCTCCGTGCTCGCCGGGGATATCGGTGAAGCTGATCTCGGCGTACGTGGTCTTCTTCGGGCTGTAGATCCTGGACAGCGCGTCGATGCGATCGTCCGGCACCCGCACGACCCCGTGCCGGAGCTCGCCGCCGAAGCCGACGGGCACGTCGAGGCCGGTCATCGTGTTGAAGACGGTCGTCTTGCCAGAGCCTGCGAATCCCACCAGCCCGATCTTCATCTCGCTCAAGTGCCCCGGAGAAACCGGGGGCGCCCGGGCGCACCTGCGACCCGATGGGGTCGGAGCTCGCGCGCGGGTGCCCCCCGAGGAGTACCGATCTGTCGGCGGGGCCGGACGACTCTACCGGGTGACGCCCAGCCCCTCGACCACCACGCGCGGCAGCACGTGGTTGATGCGCACGCCCCAGAGCCCGTCGGTGGCGCCGCCCAGGCTGCTCCTGGACGCCGAGTGGACCACGGTGCCATTGACCACGAAGTCCACGTTGGCCGCGCCCACGCGGACTTCGAGCGCGTTGGTGGAGGGCGCGGCGCCGGCGGCCATCCCCGCCACGGCCTCGTGGCTTCCGCGGGGAGCGATGTCGGTGACCTCGTCGCCCACGCGGCGCTTGATCAAGTACGTGCCGTTCTGCGCCACCAGGAAGTACAGGTACCTCTGGCTCGTTCCCTGGAGGTCGCTGCCGCCCAGCACCAGCCCGTAGTAGTTGGTGTGGCCGCTCCGCTCCATCAGCCGGAAGGTCCCGCGCAGCGTGTACTCGCCGGTCGCAGTGTTGGACGGATTCCAGACCACGGCGGCGGGTCCGGTCTGGACCTCGAAGCCGTTGGCGGCCGCGAGGACCTTTACGTCGGGGACGTCGTCGGGATCGGAGGCCGTGGTGCTCTGGTCCAGGCGTACCTGGAGCCCCATCGGCACCTGCGCGGCGAGCGGGGACGCGAGCTGCCCGGCGAGGAGCAGCGCGAAGATCAGAGCGAGGGGACGGATCATCGGTCGACTCCCTGGATGCTGCGGTGGACGAATTTCATCACCGAGTCTAGCCGTGCCCGGGCCCGCTGCCCAGGGTGCGGCGCCGGCGGCAGCCGGCAGCGGTCTCGGTAGCCGCTTCCAATCAGCGAAGCTACGCCCGGACCGCCCGGCCCGCTCCGCGGACCGGACGATGGAACGCCGGACCCCGGTGGGGGGTCGAGTGCGGTGCCTGGAGGACGGAAGCGAGGCCGGGCGCTGGCTCGTCGCGGGATGGAGGCGCGGATGGCGCACGAACGGGAGAACGGTGCGGTCGCCAGCTGTGGCTGTGCGACCGGCGATGCCGAGACACGCAGGGCCACCGGCGTGGACTCGGCGATCAAGGACCGCAACATCAAGCGGCTCCGCCGGATCGAGGGCCAGATCCGCGGGCTCCAGCGCATGGTGGACGAAGACCGCTACTGCGCCGACATCATGATCCAGATCGCCTCAGTCCAGGAGGCCCTGCGCGCAGTCGGGCGCGAGCTGATGCGCAACCACCTCAAGCACTGCGGGACCGTCGCCATTCGCGGCAGCGAGGAACAGGCGGAGGCGATGTACGACGAGATCATCGATCTCATGTACCGCAACGTCCGGTAGGCGCACACCTCCTCACCGGGGCTCACGATGGTCTCGCCCGCACCGTCCGGTCGGACTCGAAGTGCTGTGGGCCCGCGAGGTCGAGATCGATTCCCACCGGCATCATCGGTTCCACGTGACCATGGACGCCGAGCCGCTGGTGGTGCGCCCGCCGGTGCGGATCACGCTCGAGGACGGGGCGGTGCAGGTCGCGGCCGCGGCGGGGGCGCCGTGAGCCGCACTCCCGCACTCCGGCTCCGTGCGCGCGGGAAGCGCGCTCGGCGGTGCGCTCGCGCTGGCCGCTGGCGTAGCGGTCGCTTTGGCGGCCGCGCTGGCCGGCTCCGCCCGGCCCGCGACCTCCGCGCCCACGCTGTGGTGTCCGTCGTTGCCGCTCCGCCGCCGTAGGCCCGCCCCCAGCCGCCCTACGACGGCCGGTTCACCCTCCTCTGGATCCGGTACGGATCCGGAGGAGGGTTCGGCCGCTTCGGGTACGGCGGAGGCGCCTGGAACCACGACTACCCAAACGCCGACCTGAACATGGAGGCGGTGCTCGCGGAGGTGACGTCGGTCGAGCCCGTGACGGGGAGCAGCGTGGTCGTGGATCTCGAGGACCCGGCCATCTTCGCGTACCCGATCCTGTACATGTCCGAGCCCGGGTTCTGGCGGGTGACCGAGGAGGGCGGGAAGAATCTGCGTGCGCACCTACTGAAGGGCGGCTTCATCATCTTCGACGACTTCGACGGATACGGCCACTGGGAAAGCTTCGAGCGCCAGATGCGCATGGCGCTGCCCTAGTACACGCCGATCGAGATCGACGAGACCCACGCGGTCTTCCGCACGTTCTTCTTCGTCGAGGACATCTACGTCCCCAACCCGATCGTGCGGGGACTGCCCAAGCCGACCTATCTCGGGATCTTCGAGGACAACGACCCGACCAAACGCATGCTCGCGCTGATCAACTACAACGCGGATCTGGCCGAGTACTGGGAGTACATGGGAACCGGATTCTTGGCGATCGCTCCCACCAACGACGCGTTTCGGCTGGGCGTCAACTATCTCATCTACGGCCTGACGCACTGAGCTACGGCGGCGAGCCCAGCGGTTCTCCCGGTTGCCCAGGCCCACAGGAAGTTGTGCCCGCCGATCGGCCCGAAGGCGTCGAGCATCTCCCCGCACAAGAAGAGTCCCGGATGGCGGCGGCTCTCGAGGCTCCGGGTCTCCACTTCGTCGAGTGCCCCCCCACCTCCCGTGACCTCGGCCTTCTTGTAGCCCTCATCGCCGGTCCAGGGCAGCGGGTAGTCCGCGAGCAGGCCCGCCAGCCGCCGCCGCTGCTCCCGCCGGGCGAGGGAGGAGGCAGGATCGACGCCCGCCTCGTGCAGCAGCCGATCGGCCAGCCGCGCAGGCAGCGCGCGCGCGACGAGCGAACCCACCGCCCCCCGTCCCTCGCGCAACGCGTGGTCCCACTCCTCCCGCTCGCGTTCGGTCCACCGCACCTGGAGTGGTTGCGGTGGACCATCCGCCATGCGCGAGCGCACCGCGAGATGCGACGCGTCGAGCACGGCAGGACCGCTGTAGCCGCGGTGCGTGAAGAGGAAGCCGTCCGTGGTGGCGAAGCGCGGGTGCGCTCCGGGTGCGCGCAGGGTGACGGTGAGCGAGACGCCCGCAAGATCGCCGTGCACCGGCGGATCGACCAGGAGGGGGGTCAGGGCGGGATAGGTCCGCTTGATCCGATGGCCAAGCCGGGCGGCGATCCGTAGCCCCAACCCGTCGCTCCCGGTGGCGGGCACCGAGAGCCCGCCCGTCGCGAGCACCACCGCGGCCGCCTGGAGGGGCGGGTCGCTCCCGAGGAGCACGCTCCAGGGGCTCCCCGGTTCCGCAGGCGGACACACGTCCTCGACTCGGGCGCCCGCCTCGCGCACGCGAGCAGGCGGTCGCGGACATCGCGAGCCCGGTTGGTTTCGGGGAAGAGCTTTCCCGTCTCCTCCTCCAGCACCAGCCGCATTTCCAGCGCGCGCTCGAAGAAGGCTCGCTGCTCCGGCAGCGGCCAGGCGCGCAGCATGCGGCGGAGTGTGTTGGCTGAGGAGTCAGTCACGTACCCCTCGGGCCGGGAGAGCGACGGGAGGATGTTGCAGCGCCCTCCCCCCGAGACGAGGATCTTGCGCCCCCGGTCCGGGGTGCGCTCCTAGGAGCACGACGGGCGCACCGGCCCGGGCGGCGCGGAGAGCGCGGCCAGAAGTCCCGCGGCGCCGGCCCCGACCACCGCCACCGGGCGCGCCTCCAGCGGGAGCGCCGCGCGCTCGCTGCCACTCGGTTCTGACATGGAGGAGGAAGATCGCGCGAGCGGGGGGGAACGGGAGATCCGACCGGATCGAGGAGGATTTCCCGCTGGGGGACGGGCGGGCGCAGGAGAGCGCCGAGGTCGTCTGCCCCTCCTGCGGCGAATGGGTCACCATCCGGCTCGATCCGGGGAGCGGAGCGCGCCAGCGCTACGTCGAGGATTGTCCGGTCTGCTGCCGGCCTTGCGAGGTGCGGGTGAGCTATGCGGCCGACGGGAGCGCGACCGTCGAGCTCCGGGCGGAGGACGGGGGTTGATCCCGGAACGCGAAACGGCCCCCCGGGATCGCTCCCGGAGGGCCGCCTTCTCGCGGGACGAAAGCCCGCCGGCCGGTGTCAGCCGTCGAGGGTGACGTTCTCCGCGGCCGGACCCTTCTGGCCCTGCACCACGTCGAACTCAACCTTCGCACCCTCCGCCAGGGTGCGGAAGCCGCTCCCCTGGATCGCGGAGAAGTGCACGAAGCAGTCCTTCGAGCCGTCCTCGGGGGTGATGAACCCGAAGCCCTTCGAGTCGTTGAACCACTTCACGGTGCCCTTGGTACGCATTCTAACTCCCTCTGCTGTTCTCGGACGATGCCGGGGTGTGAGAATCTGCACCAACCGCTCATCTTCCGTTCCCGCGACGAACCCATTCCGTCGCTTATCTCGCGAAGAAAAAAGAGGACCGTGGACAGAGCGTCCAGGTCCTCTGGCACCGGGGTATCCCCCAGCTTTTCACTCGCGCAAGCGTTAATATCACAATGGGGCCGCCGACAAGCAAGGAGTTTCGTGCAGCCCCCTGCCGACCCCCGGCCAAGGAGCCCCCGCGGTGTTCCGCTTCCCTTTCGATCGTGACGAGCCGCTCCTGCTCCAGGCTGCGGCGCCGTGAGCCCTGGAGACGAGCCAGGGGCCGACTCCAGTGCAGGGCTCCAGGCGGACGCCTTCCGCGCCGCGCTGGCGCGCTGGGCCAGCGGGGTGGCCGTCGTGGCGGTGCGGGAGGAGGGGCGGGTGCTCGCCACGACCGTGTCGTCGATGATGTCGATCTCGCTCCGGCCGCCCCTGATCGCGCTAGCGCTCGGCCCGGGCGCCCAGGTGCTCCCCTTCCTCTCCGAGGGTCGGAGCTTCGGCGTGAGCGTGCTTGCCGAGGGGCAGCAGCGTCTCGCCGCGGTCTTCGCGGATGCCTATCCGGTGGGGCCCAGCCCGTTCCCCGCGGAGGGGGATCCCTTCGTCCAGGATGTGCTGGTCGCCCTGGGCTGCCGGGTACGGCGAAGCGAGCGTGCCGGGGACCACGTCCTCGTCCTCGCTCTGGTCGAGCACGCGCGCCTCGCGGGGGAGCGGCCGCTGGTGCGCTACGACCGGGGTTACCGAGGCCTCGCTCTCTGACGGATCGGGGTTGCCGCTAGCCCCGGCGCTGGGCTTCGCCCACGAAGACGCTCAGGATCGCGCTCGCGATCGCGACCACGAGTCCCCCGAGCAGGGCGGGGATGAACCCATCGACCCGGAACTCGAGCCCCAGGCTGTTAGAGATGGACGCGGTGAGCAGGAGCATGACCGCGTTGAGGACCAGCAGGAAAAGCCCGAGCGTGAGCACGATGAGCGGGCAGCTGAGGAGCACGAGCAGCGGACGCACGAGCGCGTTCAGCAGGCCGAAGACGAGCGCGACGGCGAGCAGCCCGATCGCCGAGCCGCTCCAGACGATGCCGGGCACCAGCACCACGGCCAGCCAGAGGGCCGTGGCGGTGATGACGAGGCGGAGCAGGAAGCGCATGGCTACCGGGCGGCCGCCGGGCGGTGGCGCCGCCGGCCGCCCCACGACCGCAGGGTTTGGAGACGGGCACCACCAGCGAGCATGGCCGTGGGCACCATCACCAGGGCGGTGACGAACTCGTACCACCACGGCGCGTTCGCGATCCCGACCAGTAGGTCGATCGCCGTGGCCGCGAGCAGCAGGAGGCCGATCCAGAGCCCGATCCCGCGCGCGCTCCTGCCCGCCATCCAGAGCCCGAGCGTGCCGCCGGCCCCGCCCGCGAGGGCGAGCCCGCCGGCGTCGAGCGCGGGCTGCAGGGGGAGGCCCACCGCTCGGTCTCCCGCGTACCAGAAGATCACCCAGGCCGAGTCCAGCGCGCGCGCGACCGCAAAGCCGCCCAGCACGCCGAGCAACGCGAGCAGCGTCCTCACCGGAGGATCAGTCTTCCAACGGGCCGCAGGTGACGATGGTCCCCATCTGCTGCGGTGACTGGTGGACGTTGATGTAGTTCGATTCGTCGTCCACGAGCTGCACGCCGATGGTGGCGACGGCCCGCTCGCTGCCGTCCTTGTCCACCTCGATCACCGGATAGTCGGATGCGCCGCCGACGATCGGGGCGTTCGTGGCCGCAGTTGCCGCGGTGCGCGCGCCAGGGGTGACGCGCGCCGGGCGTGGCAGTCTCCACGATCTCCTCCGTGCCGCCTCCGCTCGCGCATGCTCCGGCCAGGAGCGCTGCCGCGATGGTGACTGGCCTGGTCATGGAAATCCTCTCCGTCCCGTGGGATTTGTCCGGCGCGGTCCGCATCGCGCGTGCCAGATCACCGCTCATGCCCAGATCAGGGCCGGATCGGGGGAGGAGTAACCCGACCCGGTTGTCCGTACAAGTCGGACGCGGCTCGTTACCTCTCGCCATTGTCCCGGCATCGAGACCCCACGAGCTTCCCGGCCCGTGGAATACCTCGCCGATCCCCTTCATCTGGCCGCGGTCATGGCCGCCGGCCTGCTGGCCGGCGCGGGCAACACCATCGCAGGCGGCGGCACCACCCTCTCCTTCCCGATCCTGATCTGGGTCGGGCTCCCCGACCGGATCGCGAACGCGACCAACACGCTCGGGCTGCTGGCCGGCTCCGCGGGCGGGGCGTGGAGCTACCGCGCGCGCATCCGTGGACAGGTGGGATGGCAGCTGCTCTGGGTGCCCGCCTTCCTCGGGGGGGCCGCGGGCGCCGCGCTCCTCCTCTGGTTGCCCCCGACCTGGTTCACGGTGATCGCCCCGTGGATGGTGATCGGGTCCGCGGGGCTGGTGGCGGCGGACCCGCTTCTCCGGCGCCATTTCTCCCACCCGGCTCCCGGCACGCGGCGGCTCGGCGCCTCGTTGACGGTGATGTTCCTGGTCGCGGTCTACGGGGGCTACTTCGGCGCGGGGATCGGCATTCTGGTCCTGATCACCTTGGGCATGCTCGGGGTGGCGGATCTGCACGACGCGAACGCGCTCAAGAACCTGCTGGTGATCGGGATCAAAGGGATCGCCTCGCTCTGGTTCGTGGTGAGCGGGGTGATCGTCTGGCCGGTCGCCGTGATCATGCTGATCGGCTCAACCATCGGTGGTTGGTGGGCGGGCTACCTGATCCAGAAGGTCGATCAGGGCACGCTGCGCTGGACCGTGGTGGCGATCGGAGCGTCCATGGGCGTGATCATGCTGCTCGGGCGCTGACGTCGCGGACAGGCCGGGGCGCCGGACCACACCGGGGCGGTGTACGCTCTCTCCGGAGGGGCATGCGCGTTGCGTTCCTGACGTGCGTGCCGCGGGCGCCGCGCCCCGCCGGCACAGATCGAGGGAGACGCGAGCCGCGCGGCCAGCACGGGAGGGGGCATGCCACAGAGATCCTGGAGCAACAAGGACGAGCGCCAGTACGAGCACATCTCAAGGACAGCGCGAAAGAGCGGGGCCGCTCGACGGAGCGCGCGGAGGAGATCGCCGCGCGCACGGTGAAGAAGCAGCGGCGGGAGGAGGGGCGCACCATGTCCGGACAGAAGTCCACGTCCGGTGCAGGGAACCCGAACCGCTCGCTCGATGACCGCTCCAAGCAGGAGCTCTACAACCGCGCCAAGCAGCTCGACATCGAGGGCCGGAGCAGCATGAGCAAGCAGCAGCTGGTGTGGGCCATCCGCAAGCACGGCTGAGCGCCCGCGCCGGGGCGGACCCCTCACCCGGGGCCGCCCCGCCTGCTACAATGGGGCATGAGGCTCTACCTCGTCCGCCTCGCCCCCGAGGTCACCACCAAGTCCCGCCGCACCCGCCGGCGCTTCCAGAACCGTCTGGTCGCGAATCTGGACGACGCCCTCGCCGGGCTCGGGGGAGCCCACGCCGTCCGCAACCGGTGGGACCGGATTCACGTCGAGGCCGATCACCCCGCGGCCGCGGAGCGCATCGCGTTGGTGTTCGGGGTCAGCTCGGTCTCGCACGTAGACGCGCGCATCCCGGCCGACCTCGACCGGATCGTCGAGGTGGGGCACGAGCTGTACCGGGAGCTGGTGGCGAGCCATCCTACCTTTGCGGTCGATGCGCGCCGCGCCGGTCGCCACCCCTTCCGCTCGCGCGACGTCTGCGTGCGGCTGGGAGCGGCGCTCAACCCCTACGCCGCGGTAGACCTCTCCTCACCCGCGGTGACCGTCTCGGTCGAGGTGCGTGACGACGAGGCCTTTCTGTTCAGCGGCCGCCAGGACGGCGCGGGCGGACTGCCGCTCTGCACCCAGGGGAAGGCGGTGTGCCTCATCTCGGGCGGCTTCGACTCGGCGGTCGCGGCCTGGTTCGTGCTCAGGCGCGGCGTCTCGCTCGATTACGTGTTCTGCAATCTCGCCGGGGACGCGTACGAGCGGATGGTGGCGTCGATCACCAAGGTGCTCGCAGAGGACTGGAGCTACGGCGACCGGCCCCGGCTGCACGTGGTCGACTTCGGTCCGGTCGTGGACGAGCTACGCGCGCGCTCGGAGCCCCGCTACTGGCAGGTGGTGCTCAAGCGCCAAATGTACCGCGCCGCCGAGCGGATCGCCGACGAGCTCGCGGCCGAGGCGATCGTGACCGGCGAGGCGATCGGGCAGGTCTCCTCGCAGACGCTCGGCAACCTGCGCGCGATCGAAGCGGCCGTCACGCTCCCGGTGTTCCGGCCGCTGCTCGGCTTCGACAAGGCCTGGATCATCGAGCGCGCGGAGGCGGTCGGCACCGCGGCGCTCTCGGCCCGCGTGCGCGAGTACTGCGCGATCGGATCCGACAAGCCGGTCACGCACAGCTCCCCAGAGCGGGTAGCCGCCCAGGAGAGGGAGCTGGATCCCGCCGTCCTCGAGAAGGCGGTCCACGAGCGCCGGGTCCTCGACCTGCGTGCCCTGTCCCCGGCCGCTCTGGTCGAGCCCTATCTGTTCATCGACGACGTCCCTGAGGGGGCGGTCGTGCTCGACTGCCGGCCCGCGCACCAGTATCGCGCCTGGCACTATCCGGGTGCCGAGCTGTGCGCCCCGCACGAGGTGGCGGCTCGCATGAAGGAGCTGTCGCGCGACCGAACCTATATCATCTATTGCGAGCACGGGGTCCAGACCGCCCATCTTGCTGAACTGATGCAGCGGGTGGGGTTCGAGGCTTACTCCTTTCGCGGAGGAGCACCACGGCTGCGGGAGTGGAGCACGACTCAGCGGGGCGCCGCCGCGCCCCGGAACGCGCGTGCGCGCAGCGGCGCGTCCGGTTGATGGCGGTTCACGTCGGCACCAGCGGGTGGTCGTACCCGGAGTGGAAGGGAAGCTTCTACCCTAGCGACATGAAGAGCGGCCGCATGCTCACGTACGACGCGCGCCAGTTCGACAGCGTCGAAGTGAACAACACCTCCTACCGGCTGCCCAAGCGCGAGGTGCTGGCCACGTGGGCGGGGCAGGTGCCGGCTGAAGTTGACCCGGTTTTGTGGACACATCCAAACTGTGGGAACGGAGGTGTCCACGCATGTCGAAGAGGAAGGGTCGTATACGGTACGCGCCGGAGTTCCGGCGGCAGATGGTCGAGCTGGTCCGGTCGTGGCGCACGCCGGAAGAGCTGGCGCGCGAGTTCGAGCCCACAGCGAACACGATCCGGAAATGGGTCGAGCAGCTGGCCCAGGACGGAGGGATTGCGCGCGGACGGGCTAACGAGCGAGGAGCGGACTGAGCTCCGGCAGCTGCGTCGGAAGGTCAAGCAGCTGGAGCTGGAGCGCGAGATTCTGGGAAAAGCCGCGGCCTGGTT
>CAUZJY010000034.1:0-16374 GCA_963580305.1 Gemmatimonadales bacterium UBA6960 | reverse complement strand
CTGCGGCGAGCGTGAGGCCGTCATCCACCTCACCGAGATCAAGAACAATCAGATGAGCATGACGCATCTGTGCGAGCAGTGCGCCGCCGCGAAGGGCGTGGAGACCGCCGAAGGGCCGCCCAACTTCCCGCTCACCGACTTCTTGGCCCAGATGGGGGATCTGACCGAGCGTAGCCAGAGCGGGGAGGCCACGTGCAGTTTCTGCGGGCTCACCTTCGCGGCCTTCCGTGAGACTGGCCGGCTCGGCTGCCCCCACTGCTACGCGAGCTTCGAGGGGCACCTGCGGGGTCTCCTCCGGCGCATCCACGGAGGCACGCAGCACGTTGGCAAGGTGTACCTCCCCTCAGATCCGACCGCGTCCGAGCGCGCCAAGCGGCTGGAGGGGCTCCGGCGCCGCCTCCAGCGCGCGGTCGAGTCCGAGGACTTCGAGCGGGCCGCCGAGATCCGCGATCTCATCCGCTCGCTCGAGCCCACTTAGAGCGCTCTCCTGGAGAAGCGGTCGCGACCATGAAGGCGCGGGATCCGATGGAAGACCTGACAGCGGTACCGGATTCGGGGCTGGGGTGGCTCGACGCCAGCGGTGATCACGCGGATTTGGTGCTCTCCACCCGGGTGCGCCTGGCCAGAAACCTCCAGGGGCACGCGTTCGGCCCCCGCGCGCGGGTTAACGACCGCGAGGCCGTGCTCGAGCAAGTGCGCGCCGCCAAGGGTCAGGTCGCGCCGCTCCGCGGCTCGACGCTGGTGAACCTACCTGCCCTGGACAGCCGCTCGCGCCGGATCCTGCTCGAGCGGCGGCTCATCTCGCGCGAGCTGATGGGAGACGCCTCCGGGCCGCCCCGCGGAACCGCGGTCGTGCTCTCGGGGCGCCAGCCTCTCTCGGTGATGGTGAACGAGGAGGACCACCTGCGGCTCCAGAGCCTGCTCGCCGGGCTCCAGCTCCAGGAGGCCTGGTCGCTGGTGGATCGTCTCGACGAGGAGCTGGGGCAGCAGATGCCGTACGCCTTCCATCATGAGTTCGGCTTCCTCACCAGCTGTCCCACCAACG
Source organism: Gemmatimonadales bacterium UBA6960 (assembly GCA_963580305.1). Classification (GTDB taxonomy): domain Bacteria; phylum Gemmatimonadota; class Gemmatimonadetes; order Longimicrobiales; family Gaopeijiaceae; genus UBA2988. The sequence continues at coordinate 15,329 of CAUZJY010000034.1, read as the reverse complement.
TCGGAACGGGCGTGCGCGCGAGCGTCCTGATGCACCTCCCCGGGCTCGTGCTGACCAAGGAGATCGGCAAGGTGCTCCAGGGGATTACCCAGGTGGGGCTCACCTTCCGGGGGCTCTACGGGGAGGGGAGCGAGGTGGTGGGCAACTTCTTCCAGGTCTCCAACCAGACGACCCTGGGGAAGAGCGAGGAGGACCTGGTGGACCAGTTGGACCGGATCGTCCGACAGGTCATCGAGTACGAGACCAGGGCCCGGCAGGTTCTCCTCCGGGACGCCCGGGCGGTGACGGAGGACAAGATCTGGCGGGCCTACGGGATCCTGCGATACGCCCGGACCCTATCGTTCGAGGAGTTGATGAACCTGCTCTCGGGGGTGCGGCTGGGCGCCAGCCTGAAACTCCTCCCAGGGCTCCGTGTATACACCCTCAACAAATTGATGATATTCACGCAGCCAGCTCACCTGGAGCAGGCCGCGGGTCGAGACCTCCCTCCCCAAGAGAGCGACGCGCACCGCGCGGCCTACGTGCGGCGCGTGCTGGCGACCGAAGGAACCGTCGAGCCGGACGACTCCCCGGGCGACGTGGCCAGTGACGGTCATAGCGGCGAGCAGACCGGATGAGCACCACATGAACTACAACTTCACGGACAGGGTGCGGAAGATCCTGGCGATGGCGCGGGAAGAAGCCATCCGCCTCCAGCACGACTACGTCGGAACTGAGCACATCCTGCTCGGGCTCATCCGCGAGGGTGAAGGCGTCGCCGCGGCGGTGCTGACCAACCTGAACGTGGATCTGGATCAGATCCACGAGCGCGTCGAGGAGTCCGTGCGCAAGGGGAAGGCGACCATCGCGCTGGGCGAGCTGCCGTATACGTCCCGAGCCAAGAAGGTGCTCGAGTTCGCCATGGCCGAGGCGCGTGACTTCAACCACTCCTACGTGGGCACCGAGCACCTGCTGCTCGGGCTGCTGCGCGAGGAGAAGGGGATCGCCGCACAGGTGCTGAATTCCCTGGGCGTGACCCTCGAGGAGGCGCGCGCCGAGACGCTCAAGGTGCTGGGCTCGGACGTGAACCTCTCCGCGCCGGCGGGGATCGGTGGCGGCCAGCTGCAGCAGCCTGGGCAGAAGGGTGAGAAGAAGTCCAAAACGCCCGCGCTCGACCACTTCTGCCGCAACCTCACCGAGCTTGCGCGCCAGAGCAAGCTGGATCCCACGATCGGCCGCGCCACCGAGATCGAGCGCGTGGTCGAGATTCTGTGCCGCCGCAAGAAGAACAATCCGGTGCTGATCGGCGAGCCCGGTGTGGGGAAGACCGCCATCGTCGAGGGGCTCGCGCAGCTGATCGCCAAGGGCGAGGTCACGGACGCGCTCAAGGACCACCGCGTGCTCGCGCTGGACATGGCCGCCGTCATCGCTGGCACCAAGTATCGCGGTCAGTTCGAGGAGCGCCTCAAGGCGGTGATGAACGAGATCCAGCAGAATCAGAACGTAATCCTGTTCATCGACGAGCTGCACACGCTGGTGGGCGCCGGCGCGGCCGAGGGAGCGATCGACGCGTCCAACATGCTGAAGCCCGCGCTGGCTCGCGGCGAGCTGCAGTGCATCGGCGCGTCCACGCTGAACGAGTATCGCAAGTACATCGAGAAGGACGGCGCGCTCGAGCGGCGCTTCCAGCCGGTGATCGTTGACCCGCCTTCGCCGGACGAGACGGTCGAGATCCTGAAGGGGCTACGGATGCACTACGAGGACCACCACCGCGTGGTGATCCCCGACGGCTCGCTCGAGGAGGCGGCACGCCTCTCGGACCGCTACATCACCGACCGGTTCCTGCCGGACAAGGCGATCGACGTGATTGACGAGGCCGGTGCCCGCGCGCGCATCGCCAGCCAGGTGCCGCTCCCGGAGGTCGAGGAGCTCAAGGAGAAGCTGGCCGGGATCAACGAGCGCAAGGAAGACGCGATCCGCAACCAGGACTTCGAGCGCGCGGCTGAGCTGCGCGACCAGGAGCGCGACCTACTGCACCAGATCAAGGAGAAGCAGGAGGCCTGGGAGGAGGACCGCAAGCAGCATCGCCCGGAAATCTCGCAGGACGATGTGGCGTTCATCGTGAGCCGCTGGACCGGCATCCCGGTAACGCGCATTAGCCAGGCGGAGACGGAGCGCCTCGTCCACATGGAGGGCGAGCTGCACAAGCGGGTGGTGGGCCAGCACGAGGCGATCGCGGCGATCAGCCGGGCGATCCGGAGAAGCCGTGCCGGCCTCAAGGACCCGAGGCGGCCGATCGGATCTTTCATCTTCTCCGGACCCACCGGGGTCGGGAAGACCGAGCTGGCGCGCTCACTCGCGGAATTCCTGTTCGCCGACCGCGAGGCGCTGATCCGCGTGGACATGAGCGAGTACATGGAGAAGTTCTCGGTGTCGCGACTGATCGGCGCGCCTCCGGGATACGTGGGCTACGAGGACTCGGGCGCGCTCACGAAGGCCGTGCGGCGACGTCCCTACTCGGTGGTGCTGCTGGACGAGATCGAGAAGGCGCACCCGGACGTGTTCAACATCCTCCTGCAGGTGCTCGACGAGGGGCACCTGACCGACAACTACGGCCGGGTGATCGACTTCAAGAACACGGTCCTGATCATGACCTCGAACCTGGGTGCCCGGGACATCTCCAAGGGCGGGTCGCTCGGCTTCCACCGCGCCGACCCGAAGTCCAGCTACGAGGTGATGCGCGACAAGGTGCGGGAGGAGATCGAGCGCGCCTTCAACCCGGAGTTCCTGAACCGGGTTGACGACACGATCGTCTTCCATCCGCTCAGCAAGGAGCAGATTGGCGAGATCGTGCACATCCTCCTCAGGGACGTGCGCGACCGGCTCTCCGAGGAGCAGATGACGCTCAAGCTGACCCAGGAGGCGATCGAGCTCCTCACCGAGAAGGGCTACGACGAGAAGTTCGGGGCACGGCCCTTGAAGCGAGCCATCCAGCGCTATCTGGAAGACCCGCTCTCGGATAAGATCCTGATGGCGGAGTTCACCGCGGGCGACGAGATCGAGGTGGGAGTCGTGGAGGGTGGGCAGGGGCTCACCCTCCGGGCCGGTTCCCATACCAAGACGTGAGTCCGACCCGGCGCTCCCGGGACCTCCAGAAGGTCGCCGTCCTGGTGGCGGCGGCCTTCTTCGCCGTCCCGGCGCCAGGCAGCGCTTCCGCGCAGGACCCGGACCAGGCGGCGCAGGGCCCGCGGCGGGTGACCGTGGACTCGATCGAAGTGTTGGGCGGGCAGCGCAATTCGGTCAATATCATCCGGGCCTACATAGCTATCCAGCCCGGCCAGACCGTCTCGTTCCGCGAGATCCAGCGGGGCACCAAGGCGCTCATGAAGTCTGGTCAGTTCTCCGACTTCGTGGTGCAGGTGAAGGATTCGGACCCGGGCAGCGACCGCGCGGTGCTGGTCGTGTACGTCACCGAGCACCCGCAGGTCCGCAACGTGGAATTCCGGGGGCTCGAGCACGCGAGCACTCGGGAGACGCGCGACACGACTGGGCTCCAGCCGAATCAGCCGTACAACCCCCAGGCGATGGTGGAGGCGCAGGCGTTCATCCGCTCCGAGCTCGCGCGTGAGGGGATCCCCTTCGCCCGCATCGAAGAGCGGCTCGAACCGGTCGAGGGCCGGGTGAACGTTGTCGACGTGATCATCGACGTGGAGGAGGGGAACCGCGTCACGGTCGCCGAGCTGGTCGTGTTCGGAAACGAGCAGGTCCCCAGCGATGCCATCGTCGACGCCATGGGAACCCAGCCGGAAGGTTTCTTCTGGTTCAAGCCCGGAATCTTCGATCCGGCGCGCTTCGAGGAGGATCAGGAAGCCAGAATCCCCGACGTCTTCCGTGCCCGCGGCTTCCTCGACTTCAAGATCCTGGATGACACCCTGATCGTGGATCCCCAGACCGGCAAGGCGCGTCTGGAGCTGAAGATCAGCGAAGGACTCCAGTACCGGCTGGCCAACTTTTCGATCGATGGGAACCAAGAATTTTCCGACACGGTGCTCACGCGTTACTTCATCGACGAGCGGCGGGGGCTGCTCTCCGAACTGGGAATCGGGGGCGGGCAGCAGGCGGGCGGCCGGGTCTTCGATCAGGTCGCTTTCGAGGTTGCCGCCGACCAGGTGCGCGAGCTGTACGCCAACGAGGGATTCCTCTACGCGCAGATCGTCCCCCGGATCCGCAAGAATCCGGTCGAGCCGGGCAAGCCGCCCACCGTGGACGTCGCCTGGGAGATCAGCGAGGGCGTGCCCGCGTACATCCGCCGGGTCGCCGTGGTCGGAAACGACTACACCTACGACTGGGTGGTTCGCGACCGCGTGTTCATGCTGCCGGGGGACCGGTACAGCCAGGCCCGCGTGCTGCAGAGCTACCAGAGCATCAACTCGCTCGGCTTCTTCGAGACTCCGCTGCCGCCACCGGACATCCGGCCGGATCCGGAGACGGGAGACGTCGACATCATCTTCAACGTCCGCGAGCGGCAGACGGGGTCGGTCAACTTCGGCACGTCCGTGGGCGGCGGGGTCGGGCTATCCGGGTTCGTCGGCTACGAGCAGCCCAACCTGTTCGGCCAGGCCAAGGCAGGCCGGATGCGCTGGGACTTCGGGCGCTACCTGAACAACTTCGAGGTGTCCTTATCGGACCCGGCGCTCTTCCGGAGCGTGGTGTCGGGATCGATCAGCCTCTTCAACGCCCGCGACCGCTTTTTCCAGTTCACGACCGGGCGCCGCAAGAGGATCGGCGGCTCGATGAACGTCGGCTTCCCCGTCCCCGGCGCGGCGCGTACGCGCGTCTTCACCGGATACTCCATCGCGCGCACTGAATACGTGCAGTTCGAGGGCGTCGAGGACGCCTCACTGTTTGGGCTCCCCCCGGGGACCCAGAGCACGCTGCTGGTGGGGATCGTCCGGAATACCGTGAACCATCCGTTCTTTCCGACGGTCGGGTCGCGGCAGAGCTGGAACATCGAGGCGAACGGCGGGATCCTGGGCGGGGACGGCGACTTCACCAAGCACACCCTCGAGGGTTCCTGGTGGGTGCCCGTCGGGCAGCTCGGGAGCGGCGGGCCGAACCAGGCAGGCGGCCCCCAGTTCGCGCTTGGCCTGACCGTCCGGGCCGGTGCTGTCTTCGGGGACGCGAGCCGCTTCCCCTTCGATCGTTTCTTCCTGGGCGGGGTGCAATTCGGCGAGAAGCTGAGGGGCTACGACGAGACCTCGATTACCCCGTTCGGCTTCTTCGAGGAGCGAGCGAAGGGAATCGCAGAGGGGCAGCGGGTAGGGGACGCATTCCTGTCGCTCAGCGCGGAATACGCCCTCCGGATCAACGACAACGCTTCGATCTCCGCGTTCTTCGACGCGGGGAACGTGTGGTTCGATCCGGGCGACATCGATCCCAGCAAGCTGTTCCGGGGAGCGGGCGTCGGGACGACGATCATGACTCCGTTCGGCCCGATCGGAATCGACTACGCATACGGATTCGACAAGCCCGAGCCGGGCTGGCAGTTCCACTTCAAGATGGGCGGCGGCCTGTAACCGGGTGACCGCGCCCCGGGTCAACGACCACTACCGGAGATCGACATGAAGCGTACGCTGTTTGCTGCCGCCGGCCTGGTGCTCGCGCTCGGGATGCCCCGGGAGGCCGTCGCGCAAGTCAAGATCGGCTACATCAACTCCCAGAGCATCCTGGCGGAGACGCCGGGCGCCAGGGAGGCGCAGGCGCAATTCGACGAGGACCTGCAGAGCTTCCGCTCCGAGGTCGAAGAGATGGCGACCGAGCTCGAGACCCTGGTCCAGCAGTACGAGCAGCAGCAGGCGCTGCTCTCGCCGTCGGCCAAGCAGCAGCGGGAGGCGAACATCCGCAGCAAGCAGCAGGCCTACCAGGAGCGGCTCGCCGCGATCGATCAGCGCGCCGGGCAGCGGCAGCAGGAGCTGGTCCAGCCGATGATGGACAAGATCAATCAGGCCATCGAGCAGATCCGTGCCGAGGACAACTACGCCCTCATCTTCGATGTCACCGCGGGCGGCGTGGTGGCGGCCGATCCGGCGCTCGATCTCACCCGGGAGGTGATCCGGCGCCTCCAGGCAGCCGAAACCGCCGAGCGCTGATCCTTCCTTGCGCGATCACGGCCACGGGCCCACCGCAGGTTCCGACGGCGGTGGACCCGTCGCGTTCTTGACGCTAGGCGAGGTCGTGGCGCTGGTGGGGGGGCGCCTGTCCGGCGATCCACGATTCTCGGTCCGCGGAATCGCCTCGCTCGCGGACGCGGGACCGGAGGAGCTCGCCCTGCTGGCGGCGCCGCGCTATCGCGACCAGGTGGGCGCCAGCGTGGCAGGCGCCCTGCTCGTTGCCGCCGACCTGGACGCGGGCCTCGCGGACCCGCGCCCCCGGATCGTGGTGGACGACCCGCATGCCGCGCTGATCCCCCTCCTGGGGCGGCTCCACCCCCCGCCGACCGTCCGCCCAGGCGTGCATCCAACGGCCGTGCTCGGCCGAGGCGTCGTGCTGGGCTCCGAGGTCGAGATCGGCCCGTACGCGGTGCTGGGGGAGGGGGTCGTCCTGGGTGACCGCGTCCGCATCGGTGCCCACGGCTCGATCGGGACCGGCTGCCGGATCGGGGAGGACAGCTTGCTCCACCCCCACGTCACGCTGTACGAGGGGGTGAGGATCGGCGCCCACGTGATCCTGCACGGTGGGGTTCGCGTCGGGAGCGACGGCTTCGGCTACGCGTTCACGGGGGACGGGCATCGAAAGGTCCCCCAGGTGGGCGGGTGCGTGGTGGAGGACGACGTGGAGATCGGGGCCAACAGCTGCATCGACCGGGGCTCGATCGGCGACACGGTCATAGGGCGTGGGAGCAAGCTCGACAACCTCGTGCACGTCGCCCACAACGTCCGCATCGGCCCGCACTGCATCCTCACCGGCCAGACGGGGATCGCCGGCTCCACCGTTCTGGGGGCCGGGGTGATAATGGGCGGCCAATCCGGGGTGGGGGGGCACGTGGTCGTGGGCGACGGTGTCCGGATCGGCGCCAAGTCCGCGGTGTTCCAGGACGTCGCCGCGGGCAAGACCGTGGTAGGGACCCCCGCGTCCGACGCCGGAGCGATGCGGCGGGCCTGGGCGCTCGTCCCCCGCCTCCCCGAGTTGTTCCGGCGGCTCCGGATGCTCGAGCGCGCCGGGAAGGCCCCGGAAGGGGGCCCAGACCCCTCCGGCCAACCGGGTGACGGTGGTTAGGTCGGCGCCGCCCCCCGGGGTTACATTTCCCCGGCCGGCCCCGCGCTTTCGGCGTCGGTACCCCGGCCGCCCGGCCTGCCCGCTCGGGCGGGCCGTCTACATGTATCCAGTCCCGATTCCGTCGACCGCGAGATGACAGAGCCGAGGCAGCGTACCCTGGCCGGAGCGGCCACGCTGGAGGGCGCCGGCGTCCACTCCGGGGAGGCAGCGACCCTCGCCCTGCGCCCTGCCGATCCGGGCGCGGGAATCCGCTTCCGCCGGGTGGATCTCGCGGGAAAGCCGGAGATCCCGGCCGACCTCGACCACGTGGTGAGCACGGAGCTGGGAACCCAGCTGGGGGCGGGTGAGGCCACCGTCATGACTGTCGAGCACGTGCTCGCCGCGCTCGCCGGACAGGCGATCGACAACGCGCTGCTCGAGCTCTCCGGCCCCGAGCCACCGATCCGCGACGGCAGCTTCAAGGATTACGTCGACGCGGTTCGGCGGGCGGGTGTGGTGGAGCAGGACGAGCCGGCGCGCGTGCTCCAGCTCAAGGAGCCACTCGCAGTGAGCTGTGACGGGGGCGCGTCCTACGTCGTGGCACCCGCGGAGGAGTTCCGCCTCTCGGCCACGATCCAGTTTGCGCACCCGGTGATCGGGCGTCAGTACGCCTCCTTCGAGATCGACCCAGAAACGTTCGCGCGCGAGTTGGCGCCTGCGCGCACCTTCGGCTTCCGCGCCGACGCGGAGGCGCTGCTCGCGCGCGGCCTGGCGCGGGGCGCATCGCTCGACAACACGGTGGTGCTCGACGACGAGAGCGTGCTGAACGAAGAGCTCCGCTTCCCCGACGAATTCGTCCGCCATAAGGCCGGCGACGTGATCGGAGACCTCGCGCTGCTGGGCGCCCGGCTGCGCGGGCACGTGATCGCCGAGCGTCCGAGCCACCAGGGGAACGTCGCGCTGGCCCGGGCGCTCGCGGAGCGGTGCCGCCGACGCAACGGCACGCCGATCATCGATGCCGCCAAGATCATGCAGTATCTGCCCCACCAATATCCGATGCTACTGGTCGATCGCATCGTCGAGTTCGAGGCGGGCAAGCGGATCGTCGGGATCAAGAACGTCACGATCAACGAGCCTTTCTTCCAGGGACACTACCCGCATCACCCCGTGATGCCGGGAGTGCTCCAGATCGAGGCGATGGCCCAGGTGGGCGGGCTGCTCATGCTGGAGGGGGAGGAAACCCACGGGAAGCTCGTCTACTTCGTGACCTTGGATAACGTGAAGTGGAGGCTCCCGGTGACACCCGGCGATCAGCTCGTGTTCGAGGTCGAGGTGCTCCAGATCAAGCGTCACACGTGCCGCATGCGCGGCACGGGCAGAGTGGACGGTCACTTGGTCGTGGAGGCTGAAATGATGGCCCGGATCGTGGACGCATGAGCAAAGCTACCGTAGGCGCCCCTGAGCGGGCCGAGGCTCGCATCCACGCGACCGCGCTGGTAGATGCGATCGCTGAGCTCGGCGTCGGCGCGGTTGTCGGACCCTATTCGATCGTCGGTCCCCGCGTGACCGTGGGAGCGGGTACCACGATCGGGTCGCACGTGCTGATCGAGCGCGACACGGTGCTCGGCCAGAACTGCCAGATCTCACAGGGCGCGGTGCTGGGCACGGATCCCCAGGACCTCAAGTTCAAGGGCGAGCAGAGCACGCTGGAGGTGGGCGACCGCACGGTGATCCGCGAGTACGCGACCCTGAACCGTGGGACCGCCGCGTCCGGTCGCACGATCGTGGGCAGCGACTGCCTGCTGATGGCCTACACGCATGTCGCGCACGACTGCGAGCTGGGCAACAACGTGGTCCTGGCCAACGCGGTGAACATGGCCGGTCACGTGGTCATCGAGGATTGGGTGATCGTCGGCGGGCTCACCCCGATCCACCAGTTCGTGCGCATCGGGGCGCACGCGTTCGTGGGCGGAGCCTCGCGTCTCGTGCAGGACGTGCCGCCGTACGTGCGGGTCGCCGGCAGCCCGGCCAAGCTCTACGGGCTCAACTCCGTGGGGCTCGATCGCCGCGGTTTCTCCGAGGAGACGCGGCGCGCGCTCAAGGCCACGTACCGGCTGCTCTTCCAGTCCAGCTTGAACGTGTCGCAGGGGTTGGCGCGGGTGGAGGCCGAGGTCGAGCCGCTCCCCGAGGTGCTCCACCTGCTCTCGTTCATCCGGAACAGCGATCGGGGCATCACCAGCGCATGACCGCAGTCTCGGGCCGGCTCCGCGTCGGAGTCACGGGCGTCGGAAGCCTCGGCTTCCACCACGCCCGCATCCTGGCGGATCTCCCCGGTGTGACCATGGCGGGGGTCCACGACATGCGGCCCGAGCGGGCGGTCGAGGTGGCGGAGCGGCTCGGCGTCGCGCGGCACGCCTCGCTGGAGGCGCTGCTCGACGCGTCGGAGGCGTTGGTGGTCGCGGTTCCCACCTCCGCGCACGAGCAGGTCGCGGTGGCGGCGCTGGAGAGGGGCCGGAGCGTGCTGGTCGAGAAGCCGATCGCGCCCACGCTGCAGGCGGCCGACCGGATGCTTGCGGCCGCGCGAACCTCGGGGGCGACTCTCCAGATCGGGCACGTCGAGCGCTTCAACGCCGCGCTGCGCGCAGCCGAGCCGTACTTGGATGCCCCGCTCTTCATCGAGTCGCACCGGCTGGCACCGTTCTCCCCGCGCAGCACGGACGTCGCCGTGGTGCTCGACCTGATGATCCACGACGTGGACTTGGTGCAGAGCCTGGTCGACGTCCCGGTCCGTGAGATCTCCGCGGTCGGCGTGCCCGTGCTCACCGGCACGGCCGACATCGCGAACGCGCGGCTGGTCTTCGAGTCCGGGGCGGTCGCGAACCTCACCGCGAGCCGGATCTCTCTCGATAGCATGCGCAAGCTCCGTGTCTTCCAGCGCTCCGGCTATCTCAGCCTCGACCTGGCCGAGGGCACCGGCGAGTTCCTGCGGCTCCGCGGCGAGTTGCCCGCCCTGCTCGGGGCGAACGGGAGTGGCGAGGCGCGCTCGGCGCCGGACCTCGCCCAGCTCGACCTGGCGGGGATTGTGGAGCGGATCCCGATCCAGGGGGATGGGGTCGAGCCACTCCGGCGCGAGCTGGAGAGCTTTCGTGACGCTGCGCTCGGCCACGCGCCTCCGGCGGTCTCGGGGGAGGAGGGGCGGACCGCGCTCGCGCTCATCGTCGAGATTCAAGAGCGGATCCGGCAGACGGTCGAGGAGTTCTGGGCACCGGCCGGGCCCACGAGCGAAGCTCGGGGAAGCGCCCGTCCGGCGCCGGCCGCCGAGCGCTGACCGGGGCACGACGCCGGGCGCGGCCGCACCCCCGCCGATGACGACGTTTCCGACCGTCCTGCTGCTGGCGGGCGAGGCGTCCGGGGACCAGCACGCCGCGGGGGTCGCGCGTGCGCTCCGCGGCCAGCTTCCGGAGCTGCGGCTGATCGGGCTCGGCGGGCCGCGCATGGCCGCCCAGGGTGTCACGCTGATGGAAGGGCTCGACCGGCTGGCCGTGATGGGGTTCGTCGAGGTGCTCGCGCACCTGCGATTCTTCCGCGGGCTCGAGCGGCGCGTGCGCACCCGGCTCGACGCGGGCGAGGTCGACCTGGTGATCGCGGTCGATTATCCCGGCTTCAACCTGCGCATCGCGCGCCACGCACACCGCCGGGGCATCCCGGTACTCTACTACATCGCCCCACAGGTGTGGGCGTGGAAGGCCAAGCGCGCGCGCCGACTCGCCGAGGACGCTGACCGGGTTGCGGTGGTGCTCCCCTTCGAGCGCGCCGGACTGGAGGCCGTGGGCGCGCGCGTCCACTTCGTGGGGCACCCCCTGCTCGAGGAGGCGCCGCCGGCGCTCGATCGGGAGCGCTTAGCGGAGGGGCTCAGGCTCGATCCCGCGCGCCCGCTGCTCGCGCTGCTCCCCGGCTCGCGCCGGCAGGAGCTGGAGCGCCACGTCCGCCCTTTTCTCGCCGCGGCGCGGCGCGTGACCGCGACCCGCCCGGAGGTGCAGCCAGTGCTCGCCCGTGCCCCCTCGCTCCCCCCCGGCGAGCTGGAGGGGCTCGGCGTCCCGGTCACCCCCGACACGCGTGCGCTCCTCCACCACGCCGACGCGGCGCTGATCAAGTCCGGGACTGGAACGCTCGAGGCGGCGCTCGCGGGCGTGCCCTTCGTGATGGCCTACCGCGCGCACCCGCTCACCTGGGCGCTCGCGCGGCGGCTGGTGCGCGTCCCCCACGTGGCGCTCGCGAACCTCCTGGCAGGGGAGCGGGTCGTCCCCGAGCTGCTCCAGGGCGAGGTGGAGCCGGGCAGACTCGCGGCCGCGCTCCTCCCGCTGCTCGACCGCTCCGCTCCCGAGCGGGAGCGGGTGGTGGGCGGGCTGCGGCGGGTGCGCGAGGCCCTGGGTATGCCCGGCGCCTCAGAGCGGGTGGCGGCTCTGGCGCTCGAGCTCCTCCGGGAGCGCGGCCTGGCATGAAGGCGGGCCGCCGGTGAGCATCGGGGGATGAGCGAGGCCCGCTTCCGCGCCGTGGGGATGCTCGGTCACGGGCTCCTCCGCGCGCTGTTCGCGACCGTGCGCTTCCGCGCCCGGGGGGAGGAAAGCCTCTTCGGCTTTCGGCGCGCGGGGACCCCGGTGATCTTCGTGCTCTGGCACGGCCACCTCCTCCCGCTGGTGTACCGGCACCGCGACACGGGGGTGGTGGCGCTGGTGAGCGAGCACGCGGATGGCGAGTACATCACCCGGGTGATCGAGCGAATCGGCTTCGGGGTGGTGCGGGGATCCAGTGCGCGCGGAGGGATCCAAGGGCTCAAGGGGCTGATCCGCGCCGCGCGCGCCGGGCATGATCTGGCACTCACCGTGGACGGCCCGCGTGGCCCGGCGCGGGCTTTCAAGCCCGGCGCGTTCCTGGCCGCGCAGACCACCGGCCTGCCCGTGGTCCCGGTGGCGGCGGGCGCCAGCGCCGCGTGGCACTTCCACTCGTGGGATCGCTTCATGCTGCCCAGACCGTTCTCGACCGTCCGGATCGCCTACGGAGCGCCGCGGCGGGTCCCGCGCGAGGCCACGCGCCGCCAGCTCGACGCCTTGGCGGAGGGGCTCGGGCGCGAGCTGGACGAGCTGAGCGCGCGCTGCGCCGCGCCGCACGGAGCGGGGCTGCCAGGGCGTGCGGTGGGGTCTGGTTGAGGCCGGCCGTCGAGGCGGCCGCGCGCCGCTGGTGGCAGGGTGAGCTGGGAGCGGCCGGGCACGTGCTCTCGGCCGCGGCGCTCCCCCTGGAGCTGCTCTTCCGGGGTGCGGTCGCGATGCGCGGCGCGGCCTACGACGTGGACGCGTTGCGCGCCGCGCGCGCGCCGCTGCCGGTTGTCTCGATCGGGAACCTGACCGTGGGCGGCACGGGCAAGACGCCCCTGGTCGGCTGGGTGGTGCGCGTGCTCCTCGAAGCCGGCCGGCGCCCCGCGGTCGCCGTGCGAGGGTACGGCCGCGACGAAGCGCTGCTCCACGCCCGCTGGAATCCCACCGCACTCGTGCACGTGGACGCGGATCGGCGGCGCGCGGCGCGCGCGGCGGCGGCCACCGGGGCCGACCTCCTGGTGCTGGACGACGGGTTCCAGCATCTCGGGCTTGCACGCGACCTGGATGTCGTGCTGCTCGCGTCCGAGCAGCGCTTCCCCGGACCGCTGCTTCCCCGCGGCCCCTACCGGGAGGCCCCCGCCGCTCTGCGGCGGGCGGACTGGGTGGTCGTGACCCGGCGCACCGCACCGGCTGCCGAGGCGGAGCGGGTCGAAGCGCAGGTGCGCGCGCTGGACGGGCGGCTCGCCGTCGCGCGCGCGCGGCTCGCGGGCAACCATTGGCAGGCTCTGGCGGGGCATCCTACCGCGCCGCCCCGCGGCCCCGTGCTCGCGGTGGCGTCGGTCGCGGGGCCGGAGGCGTTCGCCGCGCTCGTCCGCCGCGAAACCGGAGCGGACGTCGAGCTGCTCGCCTTTGCGGACCATCACGAGTACGAGCCGGGAGACCTGGAGCGGATCCGAGAGCGGGCCCGCGGCCGCCCGGTCGTGGTTACGGAAAAGGACGCGGTCAAGCTCGCCGAGCGCAGCGGTGCGCTCCTGGGGACGCTCCAGGGAGCGCGCGTGCTCGCGCTCGCGGTCGAATTCGAGGCAGGTGCGGAGGCGCTCCGCGCCGCGCTCCTACGCGCGGCGACGGGCACGGTGACGGGCGCGATCGGGGGCGTGGTGAGGGGCGACGCGGACCAGGCGGGGGCGGGGGGCGGATGACGGAGCTGGAAGCCGACGTGCTCGTGCTCGGCAGCGGGATCGCCGGGCTCTCCTTCGCGCTCAAGATGGCCGAGGAGCACGAGGTGCTCCTCCTCACCAAGAAGGGGCGTGCCGACTCCAACACCAACTACGCGCGGGGTGGGATCGCCGCGGTGCTGGGCCCGGACGACGACGCCGCGCACCACATGCGCGACACGCTGGTCGCGGGAGCCGGCCTCTGCCACCACTGGGCGGTCGAGACGCTGGTGCGGGAAGGCCCCGAGCGGGTGCGCGAGCTGGTCTCCTGGGGGACCGCCTTCGACCGGGCGGCGGGAGGTGGGCTCGCGCTCGGACGCGAGGGCGGGCACTCGCGCCGCCGCATCGCTCACGCCGGTGACCGGACCGGCCGCGCGATCGAGACCGCGCTCCTGGATGCGGTCGCCAGCGAGCCGCGCATCCGGGTGCTCGAGGACCACCTCGGCCTCGACCTGCTGCTGGCCGCGAGCCCCGCGACCGACCATCCAATCTGCCGCGGGGTAGTCGCGCTCGATCACCGGAGCGACCGCTTGGTCCGGGTGCGCGCGCGCGCCACCCTGCTGGCCGCGGGCGGGTGCGGGCAGGTCTACCGCCACACGACCAACCCGTCGATCGCTACGGGGGCCGGGATCGCGATGGCGTACCGGGCCGGGGCGCGGATGGCGAACATGGAGTTCATACAGTTCCATCCCACCGCGCTGCACCGGAGCGAGGACCCCGCATTCCTGATCTCGGAGGCGTTGCGCGGAGAGGGAGCGGTGCTGCGCCGCATCGACGGCGAGCCGTTCATGGAGCGCCACCATCCGCTCGGCTCGCTGGCTCCGCGCGACGTAGTCGCACTCGCGATCGACCACGTGCTCAAGGAGACCGGCCAGAGCCACGTGCTGCTCGACGTCACGCCGATCCCCCACGCCGTGCTCGAGGAGCGCTTCGCCGATACACTCGAGGGGTGTCGTGCACGCGGGGTGGATCCGCTCTCCGGAGGGATTCCGGTCGTCCCCGCGGCACACTACGTCTGCGGGGGGGTTTTGACCGACGGTGACGGAGCGACCTCGCTCCCCGGGCTCTACGCCGCCGGGGAGGTGGCCTGCACCGGAGTCCATGGGGCGAACCGGCTCGCGTCGAACTCACTCCTGGAGGCGGTCGTCTTCAGCGATCGCGCGGCGCTGGCTCTGCGGAGGAGTCTCGTGCAGACGCCACGGCCCGTGGGGAAGGAATGGGTGGCTGGCGCGGGGACCGAGCCCAGCTTCGGCGCTGACCGGGACGCCCCGGCCCCGGCGGAGGCGGAGCTGGACCGGGACCGGCGCCGGGTGCGCGATCTGATGTGGGAGCGGGCCGGGATCGTGCGCAGCGACGCGTGTCTCCGGCAGGCGGAAGAGGAGCTCGAGGAGCTGCGGTCGGGTCAAGAGGATCGGTGGCGCAGGGCGCGCTGGACCGCCCCGTCCGCCGAGCTGCGGAACCTGCTGGACACCGCGGCGCTGATCGTCCGCTGCGCGCGTCTCCGGCGCGAGAGCCGCGGGCTGCACCACACCGTTGATCACCCCTGGCGCGACAACGAGCGCTTCCTCCGGGACACCGTCGTGCGGATCCGTTGAGATCCCGACCGAATCCTCCCCTCGCACTGGGATGCCGATGAAGATCACCCTCATCGCGGTCGGCCGGGTGAAGGGGCCGCTGGCAGACGCGGTCCACGAGTACGAGGAGCGCGCCGCCCGCTACTGGAAGCTCCAGGCGATCGAGGTGGATCCGGGCGCGCCGAGGGGCCAGAACGATGTGGAGGTGGTGCGGC
>CAUZJY010000033.1:0-17121 GCA_963580305.1 Gemmatimonadales bacterium UBA6960 | reverse complement strand
GACCGAGGCGGTGAAGAGGCATGAATAGAGTGCTACCCCGTCGCTCAGCAGCGCGAACGAAGAGCCCTCCATGCGCCAGCTCAGCCCCCGTTCGGCGCTGGGCAGCGGACGCGGCAGCGGCGAACCCCCCGCGCGCGTCCAGCGCACCTCGTCCTCCTGATCGATCAGAATCGCTTCGCGCGTCGTGAGCTGAGCGACGCGGGCGCCGTCGCCCACCGCGAACGCCTCGGTCACCGCGACCACGGTGCCGCGAACCGAGTCCTCGACCGGAGTGGTGGGATAGTCGGGTGACCGGTAGAGAGTCGCGGTGACGGGCTCATCGGCGATCAGGTCCGGGCGGCGCTCGAACCGGCACGCGGACGCGGCTCCCAGCAGCAGGAGCAGCGCCGCGCCGCCCGCTCGAACGCTCGCTCTCACGACCGGCCCCCTTCCGGTTGGCGGCGCCGCATGCCCGGCGGGCCGGGGCGGAGCGAGGACGCGTCGAGCGCGCAGCGCGAGACACAGCCTCCGCAGCTCACCCCGAGCCGCCCCACTTGCGGCAGACCCCCACACGGAGCGCGGGACGGACCGTGATCCGGAAGTGCAGTCGGTTCTCGCCCTCGACCGCGACCGTGTGCGTCTTCGGGTGGTCGCTTTCCTGCTCGTTCTCGACCACCAGCACCTCTCCCGGGCCCAGTCCCGACTCCAGCCGGCGCAGCTGGCCCTCGAGGTCCCCCAGCGCCCGCCCTTCGACCTCGTCTTGGACCGACCCCTCCGTCTCCGCGACCAGCTCATGCGCATCCACCCGCTCCCATGCGGCGGTGAATTCGTCGGCGGGATCGGAGCGTCAAGGTGCGGTCACGGTCAGCCGAAGCCGAGCAGCTTCTTGAGCTCCTCCTCCGAGAGGTCGTCCGCGCTCTTTGATCCGACCGCGCGCACGGAGCGCGCGTGCCGCCGCTCGCTCGCATCTTCCTCGGGAGGAGCGCCCACATAGTCGTACCCCTCGAGCCGCTCCCTCGGAAGCGATCGGCCCAGGTGGTGCTCGAGGGTGCGGAGGGCGCCCAGGTCGGCCGCGGTCACGAACGTGACGGCGGTGCCCTCCGCGCCCGCGCGTGCCGTGCGGCCCACCCGGTGGACGTAGTCCTCCGGGTCGAGCGGCACGTCGTAGTTCACCACGTGCGTGATCCCCTCGACGTCCAGCCCGCGCTGCGCGATGTCGGTCGCGACCAGCACGCGCACCTTGCCGGTGGCGAAATCGTCCAGCGCCTGGGTGCGGTGCTTCATCTGGCGATCGGAGTGCATGACGTCGGCCTTGATCCCATCGCGGCTGAGGCGGCCCACCAGCACGTCTGCACCGACCTTCGTGCGGCTGAACACGAGCACGTGATCCCAGCCCTCGTGCTGAACGAGGTGCACGAGCAGGTCGGGCTTCTTCTCGGGCTTCACCGAGTAGACCAGCTCGCTGATGCCGGTCGCAGTGGTGCCCGAGCGCGCCGCCTCGAGCCAGAGCACGTTGCGCGTGATCCGGAGCGCGAGATCGTGCACGCCGTTCGGCATGGTCGCGGAAAAGAGCATGGTCTGCCGCTCACGCGGCAGCGCGCGCAGGATCCGCTCGATGTCGGGGCGGAACCCCATGTCGAGCATCCGGTCCGCCTCGTCCAGCACCAGGAAACGGATCCGGCTCAGGTCCACACGCCCGCGATTCATGTGGTCGAGGAAGCGCCCCGGCGTGGCGACGGTCACCTCCCATTTCTGATCGAGCGCCTCGATCTGCGGGCCGTAGCCGACGCCCCCGTAGATCGCGGCGCAGCGGATGCGGGTACCCGCCGCGAGCGCCGCCGTGTCGTCGGAAACCTGCTGGGCCAGCTCGCGCGTGGGACAGAGCACCAGGACCTGGAGTCCCTCCCCCGCCAGCACCGACTCGAGCGCAGGGATCATGAACCCGGCCGTCTTGCCGGTTCCGGTCTGCGCGATCCCGACCACGTCCTTCCCGTCGAGCGCGGCCGGAATGGCCAGCCACTGGATGGGGGTCGGGCGCTCCCAGCCGAGCACCTCGACCGCGGCGAGCTGCGCTTCCGACAGCCCGAGCGCCTTGAACGTTCTTCCCTCCGTCATCAGACCTTCCGTCATCGTATGGCCGTCATCGTATGGCCGTCATCGTATGGCCGTCATCGAATCCCCGCCCTGCCTCCGCGAACGGGTAAACGTAAGCGGGGGCTCCGGATCCGCCCAGCGATGCCCGCCGCGCGCCGAGGCGTGGCGTCAGGGCCCGCGGAGCACGGAGAGGACGTTGGAGAAGTCGTCCGTCCAGAGCACGGCATCCTCGGCGGGGCGCAGGAAGCGCCAGCGAGAGTCGGCGAAGCGGGCAAAATGGTCGGGCCGCGGCGCCAACAGCACCTAAGTGCGAGCCGAAGCGAACTCCCTCCTCGTCGACCGGCCCGGAGTCGATCCGCTCGAGGGCGGCCAGGCCGAGATCGGCGGCGATCCTCGCGAGCACCGGCGCCAGCTCCAGGTGCTGGTTGGAGACGTGGAAGAGGGGTGCGCCGTCGGGAGCCAGCCGCTCCAGGTAGAGCGCGACCGCCTCGCGCGTGAGCAGATGGATGGGGACCGCCGCGGAGGAGAAAGCGTCCAGCACGATCAGGTCGTAGCGCTCCTCGGTGCGGGCGAGCGCGATCCGGCCGTCCGCGACCACGACGTGGTATGGAGCGGGACTATTCGCCAGGTACGTGAACCAGCGTGTGTCCTCAGCGATGTCGACCACGGCGCGGTCGATCTCGTAGAGCGTGAGGCGCTGGCGGGGCACGGCCAGCGCCCCGGCTCCCAGCCCGACGAAGGCGATGCGGCTCTCCGGAGACCGCTCGGCAAGGGAGCGGAGAACCTGCCCTCCCGGTCCGCCGACATGGTAGTAGCCGAGCGGCTCGGTCGCGCGCGCGGGATCGGTGCTCTGCACGCCGTGGATGGTCGAGCCGTGGCGCAGCACGGTGTAGCGGTCCGCGGGGTCACGGGTCACGCGGTGCACCCCGAAGAAGGTGCGCTCCGCGTGCAGGAACTCGCCGCGGTCCACCTGCGTCGAGTACGCGAAGAAGAGCAGAACCGCGACGCCCAGTGCGAAGCGTAACGGCCGGGGTGAGAGGAAAAAGCACGCGATCGCCGGCACGATCGCGCTGAACAGCACGAAGGGCCCTTCGGCCAGCTCCTCCCCTCCGAGCCACACGGCCAGCATGAAGAGCGCGAGCGCAGCGGGGAGCGCGACGTCCAAGACGCGTGACGTTGCGTTACGTCGCAGAGTGTGGTGGTCGTCCGGCGCGATGTGCTCGTCCGGCGTGCGGCCGACCCGGAGCATGCACGCCAGCACGATCGCGATCGGATACTCGATCAAATCGTCGAACAGCCTGGGGCCCGCGAGCGCCGCGAACGCGCCGCCGAGCACGCCGCCGATCGCCACGAACATGTAGAACTCCGTCAGGCTGCGGGCCTCGGGGCGCGCCGCCGCCAGGCGGCCATGGCAGAGCAGCCCCGCTACCGCGAGCACGCAGACGTGCAGCAGCACCACCACCCAGACGGGATCGCGAACGCGGGCGAGTAGCGCCAGCGAGAGCGCGACTGCCAGCACGGCCATCCAGCGCGAGAGCGCCGGGACCCTCACGGGCGAGGGGCGCGCGAAGGCGAGGATGAAGGTGCCGAGATAGACCGAGAGCGGCAGCACCCAGAGCAGCGGAATGGGCGCGACGTCCAGGGTCAGGTAGTGGGTCGCGCCCAGCAGCAAGGCCGCGGGAATGAAGGCACAGGCGGTCCAGAACAGCCGGAGCCGGAGCGACGGCGCCGGGCCCGCGGCCGGGTCGATGACCGGCTCGCGCACGGTGGCGCCCGGGGCGGGTCGCGGGCGCGCACCCCCTGCATCGCGAGGTATGCGCACCCCGCGCTCATCGTGATGAACGCGCCGTACCCGGCGGCCCAGACGCGCGCTTGCCCCGCCAGCGGCAGTTTAGGGCTCGAGCAGGAGCGGATAGGAGAGGAGCCCGAACAGGCTACCCGCGTTGCTCGCCGCGTACAGGAAGTAGGGATCGTCCGCCAAGGGATGACCCGCCCTGGCGAACCACCGCTGGAGGAGCGGACTGGCCGTCGCGAGCGCGACGAAGGACGCGCCCACCGCGGTGGCGAGGAGCCCCACCAGCCAGAGCGACTCCGTCCCGGTGGCGGGCTGCGTCCAGCTCGGCAGCGTGATCGGCAGGGCGAGCACGGGAAGCACGAGCAGCGCGGAGTGCAAGGCGGCCTGTCGCACCGGGCCGAGTGCGCCTACGCTCAGGTGCGCGTACAGGTAGCCACCCAGCAGCGAGAGCTGGAAGAACACCATCGAGGTACTCCACACCTCGGGGCTCCCGCCGAAGGCGGGGGAGCACCATCTTCGCCACCATCGGCTGGACCAGAAAGAGCAGCGCGGCGGCGAGAAAGATCGTGACCGTGAAGAGCGCGAGGACGAACCGGTCGGACGTCGGCCCTACGTCCCGGGGGCTCTCGGGCATGTGTTCCCCATTGCGAGGATCGGGGCTCCGCAGGGTGGGCGCGGCAAGCGGTCCGGCGCTGGACGAATCGGCCGCCGAAGCTGGCCCCGAATCGCGCGAGACGCCAGCCGCGCCAGGATCTGCTTCCGAGCGCAGGGGTAGGGCGATCCCGGCATGCGTCCGACCCGCGTTCTCTTCGTCTGTCTCGGCAACATCTGCCGCTCCCCGCTCGCCGAGGGCGTCTTCCAGAGCCTGCTGCGCGCGCGCGGGCTCGAGCGGCACTACGCGGTGGAGTCGGCCGGAATCGGCGCCTGGCACGCGGGTGAGGCGCCGGACCGCCGGGCGCTGGCCGTGGCGCGCAAGTACGGGGTCGAGCTGAGCAGCCGGGCGCGACAGATCGCGGCGCCGGACTTCTCCGACTCCCACTGGGTGATCGCGATGGACCGCGAGAACCTCACCGAGCTGCGCGTGCTGGCGCGCACCCACGGCGGCGGCGGCCGGATCCACCTGCTGCGCGAGTTCGATCCCGAGCCCGGCGATCGGCAGGTTCCGGATCCGTACTACGGAGGACCGGAGGGCTTCG
Source organism: Gemmatimonadales bacterium UBA6960 (assembly GCA_963580305.1). Taxonomy (GTDB): domain Bacteria; phylum Gemmatimonadota; class Gemmatimonadetes; order Longimicrobiales; family Gaopeijiaceae; genus UBA2988. The sequence goes on along the minus strand of CAUZJY010000033.1, from coordinate 12,057 downwards.
ACCGGGTGTTCACGATGGTGCACCGCTCCTGCACGGCGCTGCTGGACCACCTAGAGGAGGAGCGCCGCAGCAGCGCGCCCGAAGGGAAGCGCGCACCGCGCGCATGAGTTGCGCGTGAGCGGTCGCGGGCTCCCAGACGCGCTCCGCTCGGTCATCGAGGACACGCTCGCGGCACTCGGCGCACCCGCCCGCGTCGAGCGGGTGGCGCCGCTCGGCGGCGGCTGCATCAGCCACGCGTCCCGCCTGGAGACGGAGCGCGGGGACCGCTTCTTCCTCAAGTGGAACGCGCGCGCGCCCGCCGGAATGTTCAGCGCGGAGGCGGAGGGACTCCGGACGCTCGTCTCCCCGCCGGGCCCACGGGCGGAGCCCGGGGAGGCGCGTGGGCCTGCGGGCACACTGCGCGTTCCGGAGGTGATCGCGGTGGGCGAGGCCGACCGCGGCGTGCCGGCCTGGCTGCTGCTCGAGTACGTCGGGGCGGGGCGACCGGGGCGCGATTACGCGGAGCGACTGGGGGAGGGGCTCGCGGGGCTGCATCGCTCCGCGGCCGAGGATCCGGCCGGCCGATCCAGCGCGCGCTCGAACGCCCGTTGGGCCAAGCGCTGGGGGTGGCCGCGCGACGGCTTCATCGGCCCGCTCCCGCAGGAGAACGCGCCCTCATCGCGGTGGGGTGAGTTCTGGCGGGACTGCAGGCTCGCGCCGCAGCTCGCGCTCGCGCGCGAGCGGGGGCACTTCACGGACGGCGACCGCGCGCACCTCCTGGACCGGGTCGTCGAGCGCACTGGTCCCCTGCTCGCAGCGGTCGAGGAGCAGCCGTCCAGCCTACTCCACGGCGACCTCTGGGGCGGAAACGTCTATCCGGACGAGGCCGGCGCCCCCGTGCTCATCGATCCGTCCGTCTACCGCGGCCATCGCGAGGTGGACCTCGCGATGAGCGAGCTGTTCGGAGGCTTTCCGGGCGGATGGCCGGACCCATACGGCCGCGCCTGGCCGATCGACGCCGGCTACCGCACGTACCGGCGCGGGCTCTACCAACTCTACTATCTGCTCGTGCACGTGAACCTCTTCGGTGCGAGCTACGAGGCCCGGTGCCTCCGGGCGGCGCAGGAGGCGCTGCGGGGAGGCTAGTGTCCCGCTATCGCCGGGCGAGCGCGTCCGCCAGCCGCGTGATCGCGTTCTCGATCAGCCCGTCGGACGTGGCGTAGCTCATCCGCACGTAGCGGTCGTCGCCGAACGCGGAGCCCGGTACCAGCGCGACCCCGGTCTCCTCGAGCATCCAGGAGCAAAACCTGGTCGAATCCGAGATCTCGTCGCCGAAGGCCGAGTCCACCCGGAAAAAGAGGTAGAACGCGCCCATCGGCTTCAGGTACGGGAAGTCCGGGAGCATCTCGTCGAAGAGCCGCGTCACCAGATCGCGCCGGCGGCGGAAGCCGGCCACCATCGCCCGGACGGCCTGCTCGGTGCGCGCGCGGTCCGTGTACGCGGCCAGCGCGGCCATCTGCGACGGGGTCGCGGCGTTGGAGGACACGTGGCTCTGGAGCGCGCCCAGCTCCTTGGCAGCCCGCGGATCGCAGTACGAGAAGCCCAGACGCCATCCGGTCATGGCGAACGCCTTGGAGGTGCCGTCGATGAGCACGGTGTCCCCGAGGGAGCTGGCCGGCAGGTCGAACAGCCCCGGCGCCGGGGTCCCCTCCGGGCCGGTGAAATTGATCGCGCGGTAGATCTCGTCCGCAATCACCCAGATCTTGCGATCGCGCGCCCATTCGACGAGCGCCCGGAGCTCGTCCCGCGCATACACGCCCCCCGTCGGATTCGAGGGTGAGGAGTAGAGGAGCCCGCGTGTCTTTGGAGTTGCCGCGCGCTCCAGGTCGTCGGGAGTCAGCCGGAAGTCGCGCTCCTCGCCGCCCGCAACCGGCATCGGATTGGCGCGCGCGAGGGTCACGATCTCGGGATAGCTCGTCCAGTAGGGCGCACCGATCAGCACGTCGTCGCCGGGCCCGAACAGGCAGAAGCACGCGTTGAAGAGCGCCTGCTTCGCTCCGGACGTGACCACGACCCCCTCGGGATCGAGCTCCCGTCCCGCGCGCTCCGAGAGCGTGCGCGCGACCGCCTTCTTCAGCTCGGGCATGCCCGCGGCCGCGGTGTAGCGGGTCTTCCCCGCCCGGATTCCCTCGATACCCGCCTCCGCGATGTGCGCCGGCGTGTCGAAGTCGGGCTCCCCGGCGCTCATGTCGATCACGTCGCGTCCCTCCGCCTTGAGGCGCTTGGCGAGCGCGCTCACGGCCATGGTCGCGGAGGGCCTGATCTTCTCGATGTTCGCGCTGAACGACATGGGGGCCACCTCGGCTGTGATGCCCGCGGACAGAGGAGGTGCGCGCCCCAATATACCAAATACCGTCGGAACGGGTGCGATCGGCACCCGGTCGCGTCGGACGGCGCTTGCCCGCGCCGCCTCCGCCGGTCGAGCTTCGACCCGCATGTCCTCGGCCGTGAGCTTCTTCTACGACTACATCGACCCAGCCTCGTTCTTGATCGAGCGCCAGCTGGCGGCGCTCGAGGCGGAAGCGGCGGTCGCGGTGAAGCGCCTGCCCTTCGAGCTCCGCCCGCCGCCCTCCCCGCTGATCGACCCCCTGGAGGAAGCGTGGCGGGAGCGCTGGCGCGACGCGCAGGGGGCGGCAGCAGCGGCCGGTGTCGAGTTGGCGAGCCCGCGCCTCGTCCCGTGGACCCGCAAGGCGCACGAGCTTGCGCTCGAGGCGCGCGAGCGGGACCGCTTCGAGCCGGTCCATCGCGCCCTCTTCGAGGCGTACCAGCTCCAGGGGCGCGACCTGGGCCGGGTCGACGTGCTGCTCGACATCGCGGTCCGCAACGGGATGGACCTCACCCGCACCAAGGCCGTGCTGGACGTGGACCGCCACACCGCGGCGTTGGAGCAGGCCCGCGCGCAGGGGGAACGCCTCGGGGTGGCGGGGGTTCCTGCGCTCCTCGCTGGTGGCCGGCGCCTCGTGGGATTCCACGATCGTGGCACCCTCCTCGCCTTCCTCCGGGCCCGCTGATTCAACCTCACGATCCGCAATCGATGGCCGGTTACCAGCGCAAGACGGCGTTCAGCTCCGAGGAGGTGCTGTCCGCGGCCGAGCAGATGCTCCCCCAGCGAATCGGGCTCAACCGCACCAAGAGCAGCGGCCACGGGGCGACCTATTCGGGCGCCGAGGGGACGGTGACGCTCTCCGTGCACCGTCACGGGCCGTACACCGAGGTCATCGCGAACACGGACCGGCTCCGGACGGCGCGCATCGACTACGAGGTCCAGAAGTTCCTCAACCACCTGCCGTACAAGCCCTTCGACCGCGGGGGACCGGGCCGGGGCGAGCCGACCTGATCAGATGGACTCCTTCGAGGATCTGGGGGTTGGGGGGGAGCTAGTCGATGCGCTGTCGTCCCAGGGGATCGAGGAGCCGACCCCCTTCCAGGCCGCCGCGATCCCCGTGATCCGCCGGGGCAATCACCTGCTCGGCCGCGCCGGTCCGGGCGCCGGAACGCTGATCGCCTACGGCGTGGGGCTGCTCGAGCGGGTGGAGCCCGGAGGGGGGGCGCCGCGCGCGCTGGTCGTCACGCCGACCGCGGATGCGGCGCTCCGGCTCGCTGAATCGCTCGCTCCCATCGCCGCGGCGGCCGGGCACACGCTCGCCTCGGCCGCCGGTCCCTGGGTGCTCCCCGACCGGGCCGACCTCCTCTTCGGCACCGCCACCGAGCTGCTCGCGTGGGCGCGCGCAGGCCGGCTCCGGGCGGAGAGCGTCCAAGCGCTGGTGGTCGAGCAGGCGAACGCGATCCAGCGTGCCGGGGGGCTCGGCGAGCTCGAGGCGCTGCTCGAGTTCCTCCCGAAGGACGCGCAGCGGGTCGTGCTCGCCTTGCCGACCCCGCCCGAGATCGAGGACTTCGTGAAGCGCCACGCACGGCGCGCCGTGCAGCTCCCGCCGCGGGCCGTCGAGGTCGAGGCGGAGGCCGGCCCCAGGCGCGGTGAGGTACGATACCGCATCGTAGACGAGCCGCGCGCGGCGGGCGCGCTCCAGCTCACCGCCGAGCTGCTGGAGGACGCGCGCCACGTCTGTCTCTTCTTCGCCAGCGACGACGACGCGGCTGACGTGGGTGACTTCCTCTCGCTGCACGGTTATCACGGCGGGCCGCCGGGGGACCCAAGCGCACCACTGTGGCTCGCCTCCACCACTGGCGGCGAGCTCCCCGCGCGCCGGGCGCTCGAGGGGGCGGAAGCCGTCCCGGTGAGCTTCGACGCGCCGACCGGACCCGACGCACTCGACCGGCGCCATGGCGGCGGACGGGGAGGGGTCGTCCTCGCGCTTCCGCGCGAGATGCCGCACTTGCGCGACGTCGCAAAGCGCGCGGGCTATCGCGTCGTGCCATTCCCGCCTCCGGTCGCTAGCACCGCGCGCGGCGAGCTGGACGCGCTGGCCGCACGGCTCGAGGCGGTGATCGATGGGAGCGACCTGGCACCTTGGCTGGTCGCGCTCGAGCCGCTGCTCGAGCGGCGCGGCGGCGCCGAGGTAGCGGCCGCAGCGGTCTCGCTGCTGCGCGCCGCCGAGCCCGCGGGATCGGCCCCAGCCCTGACCGCCACACCGGACGCGCGGGCGGGAGCCACACCGGCGCGTGGGTCAGCGATCAAGCGCACGGCCGCAGCCCCCGCGCCGGTGCCGTTCGTGCGGCTCTACCTGAGCCTGGGCGAGCGCGACGGCGCCGGCCCCCGCGACATCGTTGGGGCAATCACAGGAGAGGCCGGCGTCGAGGGATCGCAGATCGGCCGGATCGAGATTCGCGACACCTTCTCGATCGTGGAGGTGCAGGAGCCGATTTCGGAGCGCGTGATCCGGGCGCTCAACGGGGTCACCGTGCGCGGGCGGAGCGTGCGCGCGGACTACGACCGCGGTGCTTCACGGGGTGCCAAACGCACGGGCACGCGGACCAAGAGCCAAGGTGGTCGCGCGACCGGCAGGCACCGGCGCGACGGCGGCTGATACGAGCGCTAACGTGAGGAGGGGGCCGCACCCAAGGTGCGGCCCCCTCCTCACAAGCCTATCTCGTGGATCCGGCTCTCCCGGCCGGTCCAGTGCTCCGGGGCGGGTGGTGTCCGGCCGCGCAGAGCGGGTGTGGCTTAGCGGATGCCGTCCTTCAGGCCCTTCCCGGCCCGGAAGCTCGGGGACTTAGAAGCGGCGATCTTGATGCTCTCGCCGGTGCGCGGATTTCGGCCGGTGCGAGCCTTCCGCTTCCTCGCCTCGAACGTACCGAAGCCGGTGATCTGCACACGGTCACCCTTCTTCAGCGCACGGGAAATAATCCCGCCGTCCGTGCTGAAGAGCGCGTCCACGGCGCGGGATGCATCCGCCCTGGTGATACCGGTCTTGTCCGCGAGAGAGTCCACGAGATCGGACTTGTTCATCTGCTGCGCTCCTCATCAAGAAGGTGGGAGAGACGTGCGGCCTCAGCCGCTATCGGACGGCAACGCATGCTTCCGACACCGCGACTCGGAAGCGGTGAGACCCCAGAACACCGCGTAAAACAAGCCCTTTCGGCACCCCGGGGTGACAAGCCAATCAACGGTAAGAGTGACCTCGGAGGGCGTCAAGAGAGTCGCACGCGTCTGCGTGCGAGAAACGTTTGACGGCTTTCTGATGACGCGCGTGGACCGTGCGGAACGCGTGCGCTCCGTGCGATCGGGCTCCGCGCGCCGCGAAGAGGGAGCCGTCCGATCCCGTTACACTTGCTGCTCGCGCTTCTTGCCGCGAACGAACGCGTACAGGAAGTAGGCGACCGCGGCGATGACGGCGAGCTTGATCGCGAGCGCGATCAGTCCGAGCAGGGGCAGCACGAGCACCGCGAGCAGCTTGAGCCCGAGCAGCAGGGCCAAGCCCGCGATCAGCAGGTCTAGAAGAGTCCGCATTTCGTCCTCACGTCCGGGGGGCCGGGCGACGTACCATATGGGCGGTGCACACAAGCCCATACGGACATGGCCACCCGCGAGATTCAGTGCCAGCGTGCAAGGGATCCCCGCCGTCGGCGTGCCCACCTACGTCGCCGTGCTGGACGGGGAGATCTTCGCCGCCCCAGGACGCGACGGCTACTACACGAACCGCATCGGGAACGGGGACGGGCACACGCGCATCCCAGAGGTCCTGGCGCGGCTCGCCCGGTCGGACCCGCTCACCTATCTGCCGGCGGGCGCGTTCATCGTGACGCCGCCGGGCAGACCGGTCTACGTGCTGGACGGGGCAGTGCTCGGGCTGGCCGCGTACGACGCCGCTGGAGAGATCCTCGACCTCCGTCTCCTGCCCGAGCCCTCCCGCGACGCGCTGCTCCGCCGGCGCGTCAAGGAGATGGAGCGGTGGGGGGCGCGCGCCGCCGCGTTCGTGTCGTCGCCGGCCACGAAGCACATCTCAACGGACGATCGGGGGCTGCTGCTCGTGCCGTTCTCGCTGCCGGACCACTGGGGGCTCCTGATCGACCCGGCGACGTGGACCGCCCATCCGCTCCCGCTCCCCCGCGCCGAGCCCGCGCGCAAGATTCTGTGGAGCGCGAGCCACGCGACACTCCACGATGGCAGTCTGTACGTCGTGGCCAGGACCGGCTCTATCAGTTCGACGCGGGAGGCTGGCCGTGAGCACCGCCGTGAGTGCATGGGCGCGGGCGGCAGTCGTCGCGCTCTTGCTCGCCGCCGCGGCCGCCGTGCTTCGCGGTGCCGCCGCCCGCGGGGCGCCGCATCAGTCTCTTCCGCTCCCCGTTTTCGCCCCGCCCACGCTCACCCTCGGCCCCGCCGCTGGCCGGCGGCGGCTGGAGATCCGACACTTTCCCCTCGCGCCGCATCGCCGCGCACGGCGCGCCGCCGCCTGGGCGATCTGCGCGTCATGCGCGCGGAGGAGGAGGTGGCAGCGCGGGGCGCGGTCGCGAGGCCGCTCAGCCCACGACGGCCGGCTCCGTGATCGTGAGGGTCGCCGCGTTCCCGTCGAGCGTCGCGCACACGCCCACGGGCAGCGTCCAGTTGTGCTCCACGTGGCCGAAGGGGAGGTCGGCCACCGCCGGTACCCGGAGCCGCTCGGCCGTCTCTCGCAGCACGTCGGCGACTGGGTGGGGATCCTCGGCCGGCCCCTCCGTGAAGCGGCCGAACGCCACCCCCGCGACCCCGCACAGCATCCCGCTCCGCTCGAGCTGGAGGAGCATGCGATCCAACCGGTAGGCCGGCTCCGCCACGTCCTCGAGGAACAGGATCCGCCCCTCGGCCCACGGCACGTGCGCGGTTCCGCAAAGCGACGCCAGCACGGCCAGGTTGCCCCCGATCAGCGGGCCCTCGGCCCGTCCGCCCACGAGCGTGCGCGGAGCCGGATCGCTCGCGCGGACCGGGAGCCCGCCAGCGGCGGTCGGGTGAAAGAGGACGCGGCGGAATGCTTCGGCCGTCTCGGGCGGGAAATCGGCGCCCGGGTGCGGACCGTGGAAGGAGACCACGCCCAGCTCGACGTGGCGCGCGTGCAAGGTCGTGTTGTCACTGAAGCCGATGAAGGGAATCGGCGCGTCGCGCTGACGGGCCAGATCGAGGCGGTCCAGGATGCGGACGGTGCCGTAGCCCCCGCGCAGCGCCCAGACCGCATCGATCGACCGGTCGTCGAAGGCGGCCTGGAGGTCCGCGAGCCGCTCTGCGTCCGTGCCCGCCAGGAAGCGGTGGCGCGCCGCGGCGGCCGGAAACACCACCGGCTCGAGCCCTAGCTCCTCGCAGCGCGCGCGGGAGCGCTCGATCCGCCCGGCCCCGAGCGGACCCGCTGGCGCGACCAGCGCCACCCGCGCACCCGTGCGCAGGGCGCGGGGCAGGAGCGCACGCGCCCGCTGCGTCGCCGCCCCCGGACTTCTGGCCATCCCCATCCACGGCCTCCCGCCGTCTGCGTGTGGATCCCGTCCGCTGGAGCGGATCCAGCAAGCTCGGGCTTTCGGTGGCCTGCGAACAACCTAGGATTCGAGCTTCGGCCCCCGGCCCGCGGGAACGTCCTCTGCACCCGCGACCGGCGCGCGCCCACCCCCGACCCGAGCTCAGCTTGACCGAAGCCCTAAGTCTGCGCCGCCGCATCATGGACGCGGGCCAGGCGGCCAGCGCCGAAGCGGTGGCCGTCGCATTCTACGACTACCATCACCTCACCGCCTGGGAATACCAGGCCGAGCGCTGGTTCCACGCCGCGAGCACGATCAAGGTGCCCGTGCTGCTCGGGGCCGTCGCAGCCATCGCGGAGGGTCGCCTCAAGGCATCTTCGCGCGTGCACGTGCGCAATCGCTTCCTGAGCGTGGTGGATGGCAAGCCGTTCCGAATCGACTCAGCCCGCGACTCCAACCAGGACGTGCACGCCGCGGTGGGACGCACGCTCCAGATCCGGGAGCTCGCGCGCCTGGACGCTTGGGAACGGGCGAGCCGCACGTGACCGGCCGCACCGGGCCAAGCAATTGGCCCGCCTCCTGGCGCTACCCGGCGCACGCGGCCGCGGTCACCGCCACGCGCGGCATGATTGCCACGACGGATCGGTACGCGAGCCAGGTGGGCGCGGGCGTGCTCGAGGCCGGAGGCAACGCTGTAGACGCGGCCGTTGCCACCTCCTTCGCCCTGGCGGTAGTGAACCCGGAGGCGGGAAACGTGGGCGGCGGCGGCTTTCTCGTCCTCCGCACGGCGGACGGCACGGTCGCCGCGCACGATCACCGGACGACGGCACCGGCGGGTGCCACCCGCGAGATGTACCTGGACGAGCACGGCGCGGTGACCGAGGAATCCGTGATTGGCCACCGCTCGGTCGCCGTGCCCGGGACGGTCCGTGGACTCTGGGATGCACACCGCCGCTTCGGGTCCCGTCCGTGGGCCGAGCTGCTCGGGCCCGCTATCGATCTCGCGGGTGGCTTCGTGGTGACCGAGCGGTGCATCCACTCCTACGGTCGCGACGTGGTGAGTGGGCTCAGGCGCTTCCCGCCGAGCGCCCGGGTCTTCCTCCCCGGGGGTGCTCTGCCGAGCAGGGGCGACGTGTTCCGGCAGCCGGAGCTCGCGGCCACGCTCGAGCGGATCCGCGACCGCGGGGCCGACGGGTTCTACAGGGGCGAGACCGCGGATCTGATCGTCGCGGAGATGAAGCGCCACGGCGGCCTGCTCACACACGCGGACCTGGCGGGCTACCGGAGCGTGTGGCGCCAGCCCGTGCGCACACGCTACCGGGGCTACGAGGTGCTCTCGATGTCACCGCCCTCCTCGGGCGGGGTTGCGCTCGCCCAGATCTGCGGGATGCTCGAGGGATATGCGGTGCGTGACATGGAATGGCACGGCGCGGCGCACGTGCACCTCATGGCGGAGACGTGGCGGCGAGCGTACGCGGATAGAAACCATTATCTTACGGATCCTGACTTTGTTGACATGCCGCTCGACGTACTGCTCGATTCCGCATACGCGACGTGGCATGGGCGCGACCTTTCACTCGAGCGCGCGACCCCTTCCGCAGACATCGCCCCCGGCATGGAGGCGTACCGTCGCGAGAGCGAGCACACGACCCACCTGTCGGTGGTGGATCCCTTCGGGGGCGCCGTCTCGCTCACCACCACGATCAACTCCTGGTACGGAAGCAGGGTGGTAGTCGACGGCGCCGGAGTCGTGCTCAACAACGACATGGACGACTTCACCGCGAAGCCCGGGATGGCGAACCAGTTCGGCCTGGTGCAGGGGAAGGCCAACGCGATCGCACCGGGCAAGCGGATGCTCTCCGCGATGACGCCGACGATCGTGCTTGGTTCGGACGGCGGCCTCTTCCTGGTGATCGGCACGCCGGGCGGCTCCTCCATCATCACGACGGTGTTCCAGGTGCTGTCCAACCTGGTCGACCACGGGATGGGACTGGCCCAGGCGGTGCTCGCGCCCCGCGTCCATCACCAACACCTCCCCGACCAGATCTCGTACGAGCCGGGAGGCCTCCCCGACGAGGTGATGGAAACGCTGCGCGCGATGGGCCACCGGCTCGCCGCGCGCGACGAGCTGGCGGGCGACGTAGAGGCGATCCGGCGCCGCCCCGACGGCACCCTCGAGGGGATTGCTGATCCCCGCCGGGGTGGAACAGCGATCGGCTGCTGAGCAGCAGGGGCTTCCCACGGCGTTCAAGGGACCCGTCCGCGGCGGGGGTCGGGAACTTCCGGCTCGGCCGCGACGTCGCCGACCTGTTCGACCTGCACCCCGACAACATCCTGATGATCAAGGCGAGCTACTGGCTGAACCCGCGATCCCCCGCTCCTCCCCGCAACGCCTCAAGCAGCTGGTCGTGGATCCCCCCGAAGGATCCGTTGGACATGACCAGCAGGACGTCCCCCGCGCGGGCCTCGGGCACCACCGTGGCGACGATCTGATCGACGTCGGGGATGTAGTCCGCGGCCACGCCGTCCCCGCGCAGCGATTCGGCCAACTCGCCCGGATCCAGCCCGGTTGCCTCGTCGTACCGCTCGGGCCGGAAGAGCCCGCCGACCACCACCCTCTCAGCCGCCGCCAGGGCGCGCCGGTAGGGCTCCTGGAATTCCCGCCGCTGTGCCGTGTAGCTCCTCGGCTCGAAGATCGCGATCACCCGGCGCCCGCCGAAGCGCTGGTGCACCGCGGCGATCGTCTCGCGCACGGCCGTCGGGTGGTGCGCGAAGTCGTCGATGACGGTGACGCCGCGCACCTCGCCCCGCACCTCCATCCGCCGCCGCACGCTCTGGAAGGTCCGGAGACCGCGGGCGATCCCCTCCCAGTTCGCGCCCGCCGCACACGCGGCGGCGATCGCGGCCAGGCAGTTTCGCGTGTTGAACGCGCCGGTGAGCGGGGTTTCGATCAAGCCGCGGCGCCGCGCGTCCTGCCATACCTCGAAGACGGTTCCGTCCTGCTGGTACTCGACCGCGCGCGCCTGCCACCGCGGGTGCCCGCCTCCGTCGCGCTTCTCGAGCCCACACGACCACACCGGCGCGAACGAACGCTCCGACAGCTCGCGCGCGGCCGCCGTCTCCCAGCCGACCACCAGCGTGCCGTTCCTGGGCACCAGATTGATGAAGCGCTCGAAGGCAAAGCGGTACGCCATCTCGTCGCGATAGATGTCCGCGTGGTCGAATTCGACCCCGGTCACCACTGCCGTGCGCGGGAGGTAGTGCCACATCTTGGGGCCCTTGTCGAAGAAGGCCGCATCGTACTCGTCGGCCTCGATCACGAAGAGCTCGGAGTCGGTGAGACGGAAGGAGCGGCCAAAGTTCTCGAGCAGCCCCCCCACCAGAAAGGACGGGCTCATCCCGGCGCTTTCCAGCAGCCAAGCCAAAATCGCGCCGGTCGTCGTCTTCCCGTGCGTGCCCGCCACCGCGAGCACGTGCTTCCCCCAGAGGAACTCGTCCTTGATGGTCGCGGCGCTGGACGTGTAGCGCAGCCCCAGGTCGAGGGTCGCCTCGAGCTCGGGGTTGCCGCGGCTGATCGCGTTCCCGACGACGACGAGGTCCGGCGCGGGCTCCAGATGCTTCGGATCGAAGCTCCGGGCATACTCGATCCCCAGCTCGTCGAGCATGTCCGACATGGGGGGATAGACCCCCTGGTCGGAGCCCGAGACCCGGTGTCCCTTCTCGCGGAGCAGCCCCGCCAGGGAGGCCATGGCCGTCCCCGCGATACCGATCAGGTGATAGTACATCCGGGAGAGGCTCAGCCGTAGATGAGCTGCACCAGCCAGACGGCGATCAGCGCGGCCGCCAGGTCGGCGGTGAGCCCGGCCGCCACCGCGTGCCGGGTCCGCTTGATGTTCACCGCGCCGAAGTAGACGGCGATCACGTAAAACGTGGTCTCGCTCGAGCCGAACATGACTGCCGCCATCTTCACGAAAATCGAATCCTCGCCGTACTCGCTGATCATGTCGACGACAAGGCCGGCCGATCCCGAGCCCGTGAGCGACCGGACGATCGCCATCGGCAGCACCTCGGCCGGGAAGCCGATCACAGCCAGCACCGGAGAGAGCGCGCTCACCAGGAAGTCCATCGCGCCGCTCTCGC
>CAUZJY010000032.1:0-17269 GCA_963580305.1 Gemmatimonadales bacterium UBA6960 | reverse complement strand
TCCCGAACGAGCCCTGACACCGTCCTGACCCCTCGCCCCGAAGCGCGCGAAGGAGACCGATGAAGATCTTCCTCGACACGGCCGATCTGAAGGAGATCCGGCTCGCGGCCGACGCCCACCTGATCGACGGGATCACCACGAATCCGTCGCTGATGATGCAGGCGGCCGGGCAGGCGGAGCCGCGCGATCTCTTCCTCGAGATCTGCCGCGCGGTGGACGGACCGGTCTCCGCCGAGGTGGTGGCGGTAGACAAGGAGGCGATGGTCGCGGAAGGGAAGCGGCTCGCCAAGATCCACGACAACATCGTGGTCAAGGTGCCGCTCACCGAGGACGGGCTCCGCGCCTGCCGGGCGCTCCGCGTCGAGGGGATCCGAGTGAACGTCACGCTCTGCTTTTCCGTCACCCAGGCGCACCTGGCAGCCAAGGCGGGCGCGTCCTTCATCTCGCCCTTCATCGGGCGCATCGATGACATCTCGGGCGACGGGATGGAGTTGATCTCACAGATCCGGCAGGTGTACGACAATTACGGGTTAGAGACGGAAATCCTGGCCGCCTCGATCCGGCATCCGCAGCACGTCGTGCAGTCGCTGCTGCGGGGCGCTGACTGTGCCACCATGCCGCCCAAGGTGCTCCACCAACTGCTCAAGCATCCGCTCACCGACGCCGGGCTCGCCGCCTTCCTGGCCGACTGGAAGAAGCTGGGGAAGGAACTGTGACGTCCTCGCTCCGGCGCGCGTTTCCCTTCGCCGCGCTCGCCGCGGCGCTGGCGGCGTGCGGCCAGGCGCCCGCGGAGCTGCCGCTCGGGGGCGGGTCGGGACCGGCGCGTGACGGCAGCGTCGGGGTCGTGCAGGAGCTCCAGGAGGCGCGCCGCGAGGCGGGCGCGGGCGTCGAGGCCACGCGCCGCACGGCCATCGTCGAGGCGGCCAACCGGGTCGCGCCCGCCGTGGTCACGGTCAACGTCCTCCAGACACAGGAGCTCCGCACCCGCACCCTGTTGGAGAGCTTCTTCCTTCCCCCGCGCGCCAGCCGGCAGAGCGCGAGCCTGGGCTCGGGCTTCGTCATGTCCGAGAACGGGATCGTGCTCACCAACGAGCACGTCGTGCGCGGCGCCGACCGCATCCTGGTCACGCTCCCGGACGGGCGCGATCTGCCAGCCGAGCTCGTGGGCACCGATCCGGTCACCGACGTGGCCGTGCTGCGTGTCGCGGGCGAAAACCTCCAGGCGGCGCAGATCGGGACCTCGGAGGGGCTCCTGATCGGCGAGTGGGTGATCGCCATCGGAAACCCGTTCGGAAATCTCTTCTCGAACAGCGAGCCCACGGTCACGACCGGGGTCGTGAGCGCCACGGGTCGGCACATCATCCCGAGCTCGGACGAGCAGGGCTTCTACCTGGGGATGATCCAGACGGACGCCTCCATCAACCCGGGCAACTCGGGGGGACCGCTGGTGAACGTGCTGGGCGAGGTGATCGGCGTGAACAGCTCGATCTTCTCGCGCAGCGGAGGGAGCGAGGGGCTGGGTTTCGCCATCCCGATCGACCGCGCGCTCCGGGTCGCGGAGGACCTGATCCAGTACGGCGAGGTGCGCCGCGCCTGGGTGGGCTTCGACGTCGAGGCGATCGCGGCCGACGCGTTCGGCCGCTCGCGCGGCGTGCGCATCGGCCGCGTCGCGCCGGGCTCGCCCGCCGCCGAGGCCGGGCTCTCGCCAGGAACCCGCCTCCTGCAGGCCGGAGGCCGGCAGCTCGCGGCTCCCCTGGACTTCCAGAACGTGCTGCTGGATCTCCGCGCGGGCGACGAGATCGTGCTGACGCCCGAGGGCGGTGGTCCCCTGCACCTCCGGACCGAGGCGCTCCCCTCCGTGCGCGCGGAGCGGATCTGGATCCTCGAGGATCTCGAGCTGATCACGGTCACCCCTGAGGTGCACGCCGAGCGAGGAGTGCGGAGCGACCGCGGAGCGCTCGTGGTCGGGATCTCCCCAGAGCTCCAGAGCCAGCTCGGCTTCATCGTGGGAGACGTCATCCTGCAGATCAACAACGTGCGCGTCTCGACCGCGGAGGCGGCGGCAAGGGTCCTCGGTCGCCTCCGGGGCCACGGGACGATCCAGATCTATTTCGAGCGCGGCGGAGGGCTCCAGGTCGTGAGCTTCTACTGGCGTGGGTGAGGGGTACGTCCACCCCCTCGGCGAGCGCTACGCGTCGCGAGAGATACAGGCGATCTTCTCTCCCACGCGCCGCTACGGGACCTGGCGCCGCCTTTGGCTCGCACTCGCCGAGGCGCAGCGGGAGCTCGGGCTCGCGATTCCCGACACGGCGCTCGCCCAGCTGCGCTCCGCCTGCGATCGCCCGATCGACTTGGACCGCGCCGCCGAGTACGAGCGCCGCTTCCGGCACGACGTGATGGCGCACGTGTACCTCTTGGGGGACGAAGCGCCCTCGGCGCGCGGCCTCCTCCACCTGGGAGCGACCAGCGCGTTCATCGCGGACAACACCGATCTCATCCTGCACAAGGCCGCGCTCGAGCTGGTGCGCGACCGGATCGTGCGCTGCGTCGGCGCCCTGGCCGAGTTCGCCCGGACCCACCGCGACGTGGCCACACTCGGGTGGACGCACTTCCAGCCCGCGCAGCCCACCACCGTCGGGAAGCGCGCGACCCTCTGGATCCAGGATTTCCTGCTCGACCTGGAGGAGCTGGACTTTCGGCTCGACACGCTGAGGTTCCGCGGCGTGCGCGGCACCACCGGCACCCAGGCGTCCTTCCTCGAGCTGTTCCAGGGCGACCACGCCAAGGTCGACCGCCTGGAGACGCTGGTGACGCAGCGCATGGGATTCGCGGCGAGCTACGGCGTGACCGGGCAGACACCTCCGCGCAAGGTCGATGCGGCGCTGGCGGCGACGCTGGCCGGGGTCGCCGTGTCCGCGTCCAAGCTCGGCCACGACCTGCGGTTGCTCGCGCACCTCCAGGAGGTGGAGGAGCCCTTCGAGGAGGAGCAGATCGGCAGCTCCGCGATGCCGTACAAGCGCAATCCGATGCGCGCCGAGCGGATCTGCGCGCTGGCGCGCCACGTGATCGTGCTGGCGCAGGATCCCGCGCACACGGCGGCCACGCAGTGGCTCGAGCGCAGCTTGGACGACTCGGCCAACCGGCGGCTCTCGATCCCGGACCAGTACCTCACGCTCGACGGATGCCTGGTGCTCGTCGAGAACGTCGCGGCCGGGCTCCAGGTGAACCGCGCGGTGGTCCGCAGGAATCTGGAGGAGCACCTCCCCTTCATGGCGAGCGAGGCCGTGCTGATGCACGCCGTCCAGCGCGGGGGTGACCGGCAGCAGCTGCACGAGGCGATCCGCCGCCATGCGCTCGAGGCGGCGCGCCGGACGAAGGAGGACGGCACGGCTCCCGACCTGCTCGAGCGCATCGCCGCGGATCCGGACTTCCAGCTCTCGGCGGCCGAGCTCCGCGGGCTCACCGACCCGGAGCGCTTCGTCGGCCGCGCCCCCCAGCAGGTGGACCGCTTCCTGGAGAGCTGGGTCGAGCCGGTGCTCGCGCGCCACCGGCAGAGCGCCGGGGAGCGCCTCGGCGCCCCAGAGGTGCGCGTATGAGGCCGGGCAGCGCCGCATCCGCGAACAAGCTCGCGGATGCGGCGTGGGTGGACGGATTCGGCGCGCTGTTCGAGAGCGCCCTCCCCCTCCTCCTGCTCCACCGCGGCAAGGTACACGACGTCTACGAGCTGAGCGGGAACCGGCTGTTGATGGTGGCTTCCGATCGGGTGAGCGCCTTCGACGTCGTGATGAGCCGGGCGATCCCCCGCAAGGGAGAGGTGCTCACGCTGCTCACGGCGTGGTGGCTGGCTCGCCTCACGGGAATGGAGCACCACCTGATCGCGGTGGATCCGGACCGGATCGTGGCACTCCACCCGGAGCTCGGGGAGAGTCGGAGCCGCTGGGAGCGGCGCGCCATGCTGGTGCGCCGGACGCGGCCGCTGCCGATCGAGTGCGTGGTGCGGGGCTATCTGGCGGGGTCGGCGTGGAAGGAATACCGCACGTCCGGCACCCTCGCGGGTGAGCCGCTGCCGGCCGGGCTCCGCGAGAGCGACCGGCTCGCGGAGCCGCTCTTCTCGCCCGCGACCAAGGCCGAGCGGGGCGCGCACGACGAGAACATCCGCCTCACGGAGGTCGTGGAGCGCGTCGGAGAGCCGATGGCCCGCCGCCTGCGCGAGCTCTCGCTCGAGATCTACGAGGCGGGCCGGGCCACGGCGGAGGAGCGGGGCATCATCCTGGCGGACACCAAGTTCGAGTTCGGCATCGAGGACGGCGGCCGGCTCCTGCTCATCGACGAGGTGATGACCCCGGATTCCTCGCGTTACTGGCCGAGCGAGCGCTACGCGCCTGGACGGGGCCAGCCTTCCCTCGACAAGCAGCCGATCCGCGACTGGCTGGACGCGCTGCCCGGATGGGACAAGCGGCCGCCGCCGCCCGAGCTTCCGGCCGAGGTCGCCCGTGCCACCACCGCACGCTACCTGGAGATCTTTCGGCGGCTCACCGGCTCGGAGCTGGACGACTGGTCGCCCCGCGCGTTCGAGGGCACGGGCTTCAAGGACAATCCTTGAGGTCGCTCCCGCGTGCGCAGCTGACCGCCGATCCCCGCCGCGGGCTGCTCGCCCAGGTGCCGCTCCAGCGCGGGATCATCATCCTGCCCTCCGCGTTCACACTCGGAAACCTCTTCTTCGGCGTGTTCGCGATCGTCGCCGCCACCCGCGGCGAGTTCGGGTGGGCCGCGTGGTACATCGTCTTCGCCGGCGTGCTCGACATGCTCGACGGCCGGGTCGCGCGCTTCACCCGCACGGGGTCGGCGTTCGGCTCCGAGCTGGACTCGCTCGTGGACGTCGTCTCCTTCGGCGTGGCGCCGGGCCTCATCATGTACCAGCTCTACTTCGCCGAAGGCGTCTGGAGCTGGACCGTGTGCTTTGTCTACATCGCCGCGGTCGTGGTGCGGCTGGCCCGCTTCAACGTGGAGCAGGCGGGGCGCGCGAAGAGCCACTTCATCGGCCTCCCCTCCCCCACCGCGGGGCTGATCCTGGCCACGTACTACCCGTTCAGCCGGACGCCCTTCTTCGAGCAGTACCTGGCCCACCTGCCCTGGCCCCAGGTCATGGGCATCGGGATGGTGTTCCTCGGCGTGCTGATGCTCAGCCACATCACGTATCCGGTGGTGCCGCGCATCGGGTTCCGGACGGCGCGCGGTCTGTTCACGACCGCCGTGATGGCCGCGTGTCTGTTCGCGGTGCTCACCGCGCCCAGCTCCTTCTTCTTTCCACTCCTCGTCATCTACACGACTGCCGGGCTCATCCGCTCGGTGGGGCTCGGGCTGCTGGAGCGGCTGCCCGAGCGCGACCCGCTGCTGGACGAGGAGGATAAGGACGAGGCCGACGTAGAGCTGCGCACGCTCGACTACGGAGAGGTCGCACCCACCCGGCCGCGCCGGGATTCCCCTCACGAGCGCTCGGAGGAGCTGCGGTGAAGCGATACCAGTTGGAGATCCGGGTCGTGCCCCGTGCCGGACTCCTCGATCCGCAGGGCAAGGCCATCCACCACGCGCTCCATGCGCTCGGCTACGCCGCGGTCGAGGGCGTGCGCGTCGGTAAGGCGATCGCGCTCGAGCTGGAGGCGTCCTCCGAGGACGCCGCACGCGCGCTGGCCGAGGAGATGTGCCGCAAGCTGCTCGCCAACCCGGTCACCGAGGACTTCCAGATCGCGGTGATGGGCGAGGCCGCGCCGACCGGGAGGCGGGCGTGAGCGGAAGGCTGGTGGTGGTGACCTTCCCCGGCTCCAACTGCGACCAGGACTGCTATCACGCGGTCGAGCTGGCGGGCGGGGAGCCGAGCTACCTCTGGCACCGAGAGCACGGGCTCGCGGGAGCGGACGCGGTCATCCTGCCCGGGGGATTCTCCTACGGCGACTACCTGCGCGCCGGCGCGATCGCGCGCTTCAGCCACGCGATGGAGGACGTGATCGCCTTCGCCCGCAGGGGTGGCCCGGTGCTCGCGATCTGCAACGGCTTCCAGATCGCCTGTGAGGCCGGTCTGCTCCCGGGCACGCTCATCCGCAACCGGACCCTCCGCTTCCACGCCTTCGATCAGCACCTGCGGGTGGAGAACAACGAGACCCTGTGGACCTCGTCGTACGAGCGCGGTCAGATCCTGCGCATGCCGGTGGCGCACGGCGAAGGCAACTACGAGGCCGATCGGGAGACGCTCGACGGGCTGGAGGGCGAGGGGCGCGTGCTCTTCCGGTACGTGGACGCGGCAGGACGGGTGACGGAGGAGGGGAACCCGAACGGATCAGCGAACGCGATCGCCGGAATCGTCAACCAGGAAGGAAATGTCATGGGACTGATGCCGCACCCGGACCGCGCCATGGAGGCGGCGCTCGGCTCGGTCGACGGCCGCGGGATCTTCGAGAGCCTAGTCCGGCACCTGAGCGCGGTGGGCGCCCGTTGAGCCGGGGCACCCCGACCCCGGTCGCCTCCCCGCCCTCCGGGCGTGGGCCCGCCCCCCGGCCCGGCGACCCGGAGATCACCCCGGAGCTGGTCGCGGAGCACGGCCTCACCCCGGAGGAGTACCAGCGCATCGTCGACGCCCTGCGGCGCGCGCCCACCTTCACGGAGCTGGGCGTGTTCAGCGCGATGTGGTCGGAACACTGCGGCTACAAGAACTCGAGGCCCCTGCTCCGCCTCCTTCCTACCCACGCGCCCTGGGTGATCCAGGGTCCCGGGGAAAACGCCGGGGTGATCGACGTGGGCGACGGCTGGGCAATCGCGTTCAAGATCGAGTCGCACAACCACCCCTCCGCGGTCGAGCCATACCAGGGGGCGGCCACCGGCGTGGGGGGCATCCTGCGCGACATCTTCACGATGGGCGCGCGCCCGATCGCCACGCTCAACTCCCTCCGCTTCGGCGATCTCGACGACGCGCGCGTGCGCTACCTGTTCGCCGGGGTGGTCAAGGGGATCGGCGACTACGGCAACTGCGTCGGCATCCCGTGCCTCGGGGGGGAGGTACACTTCGACCGCGCCTACCGGGACAACCCGCTTGTGAACGCGATGGCGATCGGGCTCCTGCGCACGGAGGAGCTGATCAAGGGGGAGGCCAAGGGAGTCGGCAACGCGCTCATGGCGGTGGGCGCGCGCACCGGGCGGGACGGCATCCACGGCGCGACCTTCGCGAGCGAGGAGCTTTCGGAGGAGACCGAGGCGAGCCGCCCGCAGGTACAGGTAGGCGATCCCTTCACTGAGAAGCTGCTGCTCGAGGCCAGCCTGGAGTTGATCGCGAGCGGCGCCATCACCGGGATCCAGGACATGGGCGCTGCCGGCCTCACCTCGAGCGCATCCGAGATGGCCGGACGCGCGGGCAACGGGGTCGAGATCGACGTCGCTCGGGTGCCCGTGCGCGAGCCGGGGATGACCCCGTACGAGATCCTGCTCTCCGAATCGCAGGAGCGCATGCTCGTCGTCGCCGAGCGGGGCCGGGAGGACGAGGTGCGGCGGATCCTCGGGAAATGGGAGCTGGAAGCAGCCGTGATCGGCCGCGTGACGGACGACGGGATGTTCCGCGTCCGGGAGGAGGGGACCGTGGTCGCGGAGATCCCCGCGGTCCCGCTCACGGGCGGCTGCCCGACCTACGAGCGCGAGGGGACGGAGTCCGACGAGGTGAGGCGGCTCAGGGCGCGGGACCTGAGTGAGTTCGCTGCCGCGGCCGACGGCGATCTGAGCTCCCGGCTGCTCGCGCTACTCGACTCCCCGAACCTCGCCTCCAAGCGCTGGGTCTACCAGCAGTACGACACGACCGTCCGCGCGAACAGCATGGTCAGCCCCGGCGGCGACGCGGGCGTCGTGCGGATCCCTGGCACCCACCGCGGGGTGGCCGCCACTACCGACGGCAACGGGCGCTACTGCTATCTCCACCCGCGGCGCGGCGCCGCGATCGCGGTGGCCGAGGCGGCACGCAACCTGGCGTGCGTGGGAGCGGTCCCCACCGCGGTGACCAACAACCTCAACTTCGGCAGCCCCCTCAAGCCGGCCGTCTACCATCAACTGAGCGAGGCCGTGCTGGGGATGGCGGAGGCGTGCCGCGCGTTCGAGATCCCGGTCACGGGCGGGAACGTCTCCCTCTACAACGAGACCGATGGGGTCGCGATCTATCCGACCCCGGTGATTGGGATGGTAGGAGTGGTCGAAGACCTCGAGCGCGTGTGCCGCCATGCCTTCCAGCACACCGGCGACCGCATCCTCCTGCTCGGGACGAACGGCGCCGAGCTGGGCGGCTCCGAGTACCTGTACCGATTCCACGATCTGGTGGGCGGCGAGCCGCCGCAGCTGGACCTCCAGGCCGAGCGAAGGCTCCAGCAGGCCCTGCTCGCAATGAACCAGGCCGGGATCCTCCGCTCGGCGCACGACTGCGCCGAGGGGGGGCTCGCCTGCGCGCTGGTCGAGGCGGCGGTCGGCGACGGCGCGAGCCCGGTCGGCATGGACGTGACCCTCGCGGATGCCATCCCCCCCGTCCCGCTCCTCTTCGGCGAGAGCCAGGGGCGGGTGGTGGTGTCGTGCCCGGCCGAGCGCGTGGCGGAAGTGCGCGCGCTCGCGGAGCGCCACGGGATCCCCTGCACCGAGCTCGGAGCGGTGGGCGAGCGCGGGGGCCGGTTCCGGATCCGCGCCGGAACGTCGGGGGTAGACGTCCTGGTCCGCGACCTGGTGGTCGCATTCTTCGGAGCAATTCCGGGGCTAATGGACGCTCCGGCCCAAGTTACGTCGACATAATCGGCATCGTCGCTCGCCACCCCGGCAAGCACTCCTCAGCCCCCACTTCCATGACGCGATTCCCCGAGACCATCTCCTCCGCGGCCCTGGACGATCGTCCCCGGGAGGAGTGCGGCGTGGTGGGCATCAGCGGGGTCGACAACGCCGCCGAGCTCGTCTTCCTGGGACTCTACGCGCTTCAGCACCGGGGGCAGGAATCGGCGGGAATCGTCTCGATCTCCCCCGATGGCTCCCGCATGTACAAGGGGCTCGGCCTGGTCGCGGACGTCTTCGACGCCCACAAGCTCCGCCAGCTCCAGGGCTCCACCGCCATCGGACACGTCCGCTATTCGACCGCCGGTGGGAACCAGCTCCAGAACGCTCAACCCTTCAGCGTGCGCTACTCCGAGGGCGACCTGGTGATCGCGCACAACGGCAACCTGACCAATGCGATCGACCTGAGATCCCGGCTGGTCCAGGAGGGGGCGATCTTCCAGACCACGAGCGACTCCGAGGTGATCGTCCACCTGATCGCGCGCTCCCGCCGCCATGGCGTGGACGCTCAGATCGACGACGCGCTCTCCCAGCTCGAGGGCGCCTTCTCACTCGTGATGGCGGTGGGCGAGACGCTGTACGCCGTGCGCGACCCGCGCGGCTTCCGCCCGCTGCTGCTGGGCCGCAAGGGCCGCGGGCACGTGGTCGCGAGCGAGAGCTGCGCCTTCGACATCATGGGTGCGCACTATGTGCGTGACATCGAGCCCGCAGAGGTGATCAAGATCCGGGGCAGAAGCGTCGAGTCCCTCCGGCCGCTGGCGCCGGCCGGGCGCCCCGCGCCGTGCATCTTCGAGCTCGTGTACTTCGCCCGCCCCGACTCCCGCCTCTGGGGGGTGAGCGTGGACCGCGCGCGGCGCGCGTTCGGGCGTCAGCTCGCCCGCGAGCACCCGGCGGACGCGGACGCGGTGATTGCGGTCCCGGACAGCGCCAACTCCGCCGCGCTCGGCTTCTCTGAGGAGAGCGGGATCCCCTTCGAGCTGGGGCTCCTCCGCAACCACTACGTGGGGCGGACCTTCATCAAGCCCTCCCAGGCCGACCGCGACTTCAGCGCGCGCATTAAGTACAACCCGGTCCGGGAGGTGGTGGCGGGCAAACGGGTCGTCGTGGTCGACGACTCCCTGATCCGCGGCACCACGAGCAAGAGCCTGGTCAAATTCATCCGCAAGGCGGGGGCGCGGGAGGTGCACTTCCGGATCGCGAGCCCGCCCGTGCGCTTCCCGTGCTTCTACGGGATCGACATGCCCAGCCGGGAGGAGCTGATCGGTGCGCGGCTCTCGGTCGACGAAATCCGGGCGGCGCTCGGGGTGAGCTCGCTCGGCTACCTGAGCCTGGAGGGGATGGAGCTGGCCGTCGCCGAGAGCGGCCCCTACTGCAACGCCTGCTTCTCCGGCGACTACACCGCTCCCCTGGTCGACGTCGAGCGTGGGCTGGCGCCCGGCAACGTCGCGCCGGGCTGCTGACCACGCCTCCCGACTAGATACCCGTCACGCGCGAGCGCCTGCGGGCGCTCGCGAAGGCCGAGCTGCACGTTCATCTGGACGGCAGCCTCCGTCCGGCCACCCTCCTCGAGCTGGCACGCGAGCGGAACGTTCCGGTCCCGACCTCCGACCCCGCCGTGCTCGAGCGTCTCGTGGTCGCGGCCGACGCCGGCTCGCTGGAGCGCTACCTGGCCGCCTTCGACCTCACCCTCGCGGTCATGCAGGACGCCCCGGCGCTGGAGCGGATCGCGTACGAGCTGGCCGCGGCCGCGGAAGGGGTGCGAGTTCTCGAGGTCCGCTACTCCCCGGTCCTGAACACGCGGCGCGGCCTCTCGCTCGCCGACGCGGTGGAGGCCCCCCTCCGCGGGCTCGCACGGGCCGAGGCCGAGCTCGGCATCCGGGGCAGCGTGATCGTGTGCGCGCTCCGCCACCTCCAGCCGCCCATCTCCATCCGGCTGGCCGAGCTGGCCGCGCATTACCGGGGGCGCGGGGTGGTGGGCTTCGACCTCGCCGGTCCCGAGCGCGGGCATCCCGCGCGCACCCACCGGGCCGCGTTCGCGGTCGCCGCCGAAGCCGGACTGGGGATCACGGTTCACGCTGGCGAGGCGGACGGCCCCGAGTCGATTCGCCAGGCGCTCGACGAGTGCCACGCACGGCGCATAGGGCACGGCACGCGGCTGCACGAGGACCGCGCGCTGCTCGCGCGGGTGCGCGAGCAGCGCCTCCCCCTCGAGGTGTGCATCACCTCGAACGTCCAGACCGGCGCCGTGCCCTCCTACGAGCGCCACCCCCTCCGCCGCTACCTTGACGAGGGGCTCGTCGTCACCCTCAACACCGACAATCGGCTGGTCTCCGGCACGACGCTGACCGAAGAGCTCTGGAAGGCGCACCGGTACCTCGGGCTCGACTGGACCAAGTTGGCCACGGTGACCCGCATGGCGTTCGAGAGCGCCTTCCAGAGCGACGGGATCAATCGGTCGCTGGCATCCCCTCGATGATCACGAACTCGCCCCGGCGGTTCTGGCTCCAGGCCTGCTTGTTGCCGCCCTGCATGAGAGGTCGCTCCTCCCCGTAGGATCTCTGCCGCGCCTGCCGGGAGCCCACCCGCCGCACCTCGCTGTCCTGGAGTGCCCTGAGGAGCCTGGGTTGTAGGGGCAGCGGCAAGCTCCCCGATCTCGTCGAGGAAGAGCGTGCCGCGGTCTGCAGCCTCGAACAGCCCGCCCTGGTCGCGGTTCGCGCCCGTGAAGGCTCCGCGATCGTAGCCGAACAGCTCGGACTAGAGCAGCGGCTCGGGAAGCGCAGGGAGATCGAGGCTGGGCGGATCCGCCTCTACCTTCACGCGCCTGCGGCCTCGCCCCGCGTCGGTGTCGAGGAACTCCACGACGTCGCGCGCGACCGCGCCGACGTCGACATCAACCAGCCGGAGCTCGCGACGCCGGGCCTACTTGAGCAAATCCTGCGCGATGCCCGCGATGCCCGCGATGCGGTCGATCGGCCGGATGATGATGGACAGGTTCCGGTTTCGGTCGGGGACGTCCAGGTCCGTCCTGAGCAGCAGATCGGCCCGCCCCGGATCACGTGGAGAGGCGCCACGATCTCGTGGGCCAGGCCGGCCGCGAGCTGCCCGACCTCTGCGAGCTTCTCGGCGTTGAGCAGCCGGCGCTCGAGCGAGACCCGCTCCTCGGGCCTCCTGCGCCAGGCCCCGGCGGGCGCTCTCGAGCCGGTCCGCCATGCGATTGAGCTGCTCGGCCACTCCGCTCAGCTTCCCGACCGCCGCGTCCGGCTCGACCCGGTGGCTCAGCTCTCCCCCGCCGAGCGCGCGCACCGCCTCGATGAAGCGGGCCAGCCGGGTCCAAAGGTGGCGCCGCACTAGCCAGGAGAGGAGCAGCGTCATGGCCAGCACCAGCGTCAGCGTGGTAAGGAAGAACCGTCGGCCGGTGCGCGCGAGCTGCTCCTGCACCGAAATCAGCAGCTGCACGACCTCGAGCACCCCCTCGGTCGGCCGCACTCGTCCAGCAGCGGCCGGATCACCACGACGGATTCTCGCGCCTCGGCGCGCCCGAAAAAACACCCCGCACCAGCCGGAACAGGCGCGACGCCGGCGTCGACGGATCCGCAGGCACGACCTCATACACACCATCGAGCAGATTAGAGAAGGTGAAGAACCCAGTCGGGTCGGTCAAAACCGTGACCGGATCGCCCGAAAAACACGAGGTGCACATACCCGCCGCCAGCGGCAAGACCGAGCCCGCCGACACGTTGCAGCGCCGCAGCGACACCGACTCGCTGGGCAGGGGCGCGCCACCTCCGGTGATCTCACCCGTGGCGACGTTGGCGCTCACCAGGAAGGTGAAGTTACTCCGCCCGTCGAAGAACACCGAAGTGGTGTCGTAGTCCCACCGCGGCAGCGGCACCGGCGTGGTGGAGCCCACCACGCCGGTGTTGTTGCCGCCCGAGCCCACGGTGATCGCCGCCGTCATCGCGGCGCCATCGTACCCGCGCAGCACCACCGTATCGCTCGGCTGGAGCGCCCGAATCACGTACCGGCCCTCCGGCAGCCCGGTGAACAAGTACGCGCCGTTCGCGTCGGTGGCGGTCGTGGCGTGCAGCGTATCGAGCGTGGCCTCCGCACCCAACTTGTCACGGTACAGCTCGATCGTAACACTCGCGAGCCCCTCGCCCATGTCGACCGTGTTCGTATCCTGATCGCGGTCGTTCACGACCACGCCCTGGATCTGCGTGTCCATGCGGCGGACGATAAAGTTCAGGATGTCGTTGTCACCCTGATTCTGCATGTCCACGCTGATGGTGCCGCTCGACGGATCGCTCGGCTGCCACTCGGCCGTTCCCGTGATCGACACGGTGTACGGACCCTCGCGCAGGTTGGCGATGCTGAAAAGCCCACCCGCGTCCGTGGTGTCCACGAGCGAGGTGATGCCGGGCTCGATATTGTCAGCGGTCGGCGTCACCGTCACGATGATGCCGGACGCCACCGTGCTGTCCGCGGCCTTCACCTTACCCGTGACGAACGTGTTGTTGTACTTGAAGGCGAAGGTGGCGCACCCCGCCTCCGTCATCGTGCCCAGCGGGCACTCGCGGGTGATGCCGGCGGTGCCGCCCATCAGGTCGGCCACCACGAGGGTGTCCTCCTGGAGCACCACCTGATTCGCGCTGGTGGAGAGCGCCGAGAGAGTGTACGGGCCCATCCCGGTCGGCACGTTCCCGAAGGTGATGTTCCCGGTTCCCGCGTCCGACGTCACGTCGGTACGCGCCGAATCACCCCAGCTCACCGTGACCAGGACGTTGTCGACGTTCTCGATGTTGTCGCCGGCCGTCATGTTCGGCGGCCCACCCGGCAGACTGTCGTTGCGCTCGCGATAGACGCGGACGAACAGGTCGGTATCAAGGAACCTCACGACCTCGTCACCGACGTCCACCTTGTCACCCGCCGCTACGACACCCTGGTGGACGAAGCGCAGGTACAGGTTCGCCGCCGAGCCGCGCTCGGGCGTCTGCGTGAAGGCGTGGCTGCCGGCCGCGGCGTGGGCGGCCGAGAGCCTCATCTAGAAGGTGTCCGGCAGCGCCGCCGCCCCGACCGCATCGCTGAAGAAAATGGCGCCGTTCGCGTCGGTCACGCCGCTCTGCCCGCGGTGGCCGTAGAGTCGTTCAGCCAGAGTGCGGCGGCCCAGCCCGCGAGCGCCTTACCCGACTCGGTCAGCGCGTCGAACTTCATCGTGACGTGCGTGTTCAGAAAATCGAACTCGTCCGCGGACGCGCCCGTGGCACTGGACGGATCGTACCGGATCTCGATCCGCGTCTCGCCGTTGACCACGTGGAAGTTGTCCGGAGCCGCCACGAACGTGGCGAACACGATCTGGTCCTGACCGCCGCCGGGACTGGTATCGGCCGAGCGCAGGAAGGTGAAGCTCGCGGTCCCCATTGCGTCGGTCGTGTCGCGACCCAGCACGTTGGTGAGGGCGATCGCGTCCGCCTCGGTCGGATACAGGTCGAGAATGACGCCTGCGAGCGGCAGTGAGGTGCTGGTCGTCGCCGGAATGGACGTCGAGATGCCGGTGGCCGCGGTGCTGTCGCGGCCCAGGCGCGCCTGCACCGTGATCGTCTGGCTGGTGATCGTGAACGGGAAGTTCACCATCTGGGTCCCACCCGCCGGCAGATTCAGCACGGCCACCGTCTGATTGGCGCCGCTGAAGCTAAAGTTATCCGGAATGTCCAGGTCGTTCACGTCGATCGTCGCGTTGTACGATCCGGCGGCCAGATCCGGGAACGCGAACTCGCCATTGGCATCCGTCTGCATGCTCGTCGTGTCGCCTATGCTCGGGCCCTAGAGCTGGATCGTCACGTTCGCAGCCGCGAGCGTCCTGTCCGTGCCGGACTCGAACGTGCCGTTGGCATTCGAATCCACAAAGAGTCGACCCGTGATGCCTGCCCCGGTCGCCGCCGTGCAGGTGAAGGTCACGCTTTTCGTCACACCAGCGGCCACCGTCGTGCTCTGGGAGGCCGGCGTACAGGTGTGCGTCGCCGGGACGATGCTGATCGTGACCGTGTAGGTGCCGGCCGCCAGCCCCGTGAAGGACGCCACTCCGGTCGCATCGACCGTGCGGGTCCCGGTTCCGGCGCCGCTCAGCGTCACGGTCACGCCCGCCACGAGCCCCGTGGCCACGACGCTCGACGTCATGATCGCGCTGCACGCGAAGTCGACCGTCACGGTCTGGCCCGCAGTCGAGATGACCGCGCTCTGAGACGTGCTCGGGCACGCGGTCCCGGTCGGCGGCGTAATCGCCACGGTGTAGGCGCCCGCCGCCACGTCCGAGAAGGTGTAGCGCCCCGCCGCATCCGTCGTCGCGCTGCCGCCGCTCGATATGGTTACGGTGACCCCGGACTGCGCGGTCCCGTCCACGCTGACGACTCCGGTAACGGTGCCGGTCACGCCTGGACCGATGCCGTCCTCGCCCTCGTCGCAGGTGCCGAAGCTGTCCTGCGCCGGGTCGGCCCCAGGCCCGGGTACCGGCTCCTCCTTCCTTCCCTACGGGGAATCTTCGGGCCTGACTTGGAACGGACCGGCGTGCGCCGGCTGCAGGCGGCGTGCCATCCCCAGGGAGCCGGAGTTCTGCGAATTTCCTTTCTCCAGCCCGGAAGCGGCTCCAAAATCCTGCGGAATTCTGGAGGGCGGCTCAGAATTCTGACTCACCCCCGACGCACGCACGCGCGTGCTCGACCAGGTCAAGGGATCCGATGTAGAGGGGTGTGCGCTGGTGGAGCTCGGTCGGGACCAGGTCGAGGATGTCCCGACGGCCGGCGATCGCGCCTCCGCCCGCCTGCCGGCAGATCAGGGCCAGCGGGGCCGCCTCGTAGAGGAGACGCAGCTTCCCCCGGGGGCTCCGGGCATCCGCCGGATACATGAAGAGGCCTCCCTGGAGGAGGGTCCGGTGCACGTCTGCCACCAGCGAGCCGATGTAGCGCGAGCTCAGCCGCCCCTCCCGCTTCAGCTCGTCCATGAAGCGCCGCTGCCCGGGCTGCCACCGCTCGGTGTAGGACTCGTTCACCGAGTACGTGCGACCGGCCCCAGCCGGAATGCAGATGTTCGGATGACTGAGCAGGAACTCCCCGATCCCGGGATCGAGGGTGAAGCCGTGCACCCCGGCCCCGCTCGTGTACACGAGCATGGTGGAGGACCCGTAGACGACGTAGCCGGCAGCGAGCTGGCGAGATCCGGGCTGGAGGCAGTCCTCGAGGCAGCCGTCCGATCCGGAGGTGATCTTCCGGTGGATCGAGAAGATCGTCCCGATGGAGACGTTGACGTCGATGTTACTCGACCCATCGAGCGGGTCGTACAGCAGCACATAGTTGCCGCGGGGAAAGCGGTCGGGGATCGGGACCACGTCGGGGTGCTCCTCGGAGGCCATGCAGCACAGGTTCCCGGTATGATCCATCGCCTTGTAGATGACCGCATCCGCAAACATGTCGAGCTTCTGCACGGCCTCTCCGTGCACGTTCGTGGTGCCCGCCCGGCCGAGGATATCCACCAACCCGGCTTTGTTCACCTCCCGGCTGATGATCTTGGCCGCCAAGGCGATGTCGTAGAGAATGTTGCTGAACGCACCGGTGGCATGGAGGTGCTTCCGCTCCTCCTCGACGATGTGCCGGGAGAGCGTCGTGACGCTGGTCTCGGGCATGGATCCTCTTAACAGGTCGCTGAAGCAGCCTCGGCGCCCGCACCAACCCGAGCCGGGCGCCCGCGCCGCGGTCAATGTGATCGCTGGGCGGGGGATAATCCCTTCGCGCAGGGCGCGGGTCAATCGGCGCGTTCGGCGGCCCGCTCGGCGGAGAGCGTCCAGCTCCCGTCCTCGCGGGCGCGCACGGTGAGGGCGCCCTCCTCGGTCGGTCCGATGCACGCGCGCGCCCGCGACCTCCAGGCGCCGGAGCGCGCTCTCGTGCGGGTGGCCGAAGCGGTTCCCCCGGCCGGCAGAGACGAGCGCGACCTCCGGTCGGGTAGCCGCGAGGAAGTCGGCCGAAGAGCTGGTTCTGCTGCCGTGGTGCCCGACCTTGAGCACGTGGATGGCACCCGGGACGAGGGGAAGCGCCTCCTCGACCGCCCCGGACGCGTCGCCGGTCAGGAGGGCGCCGAAGGCGCCGTAGCGGAGGAAGAGCACGACCGAGACGTCGTTGGGGTCGGTGTCTGGAGGAATCTCGGCTCCGGTGGGGTGGAGCACCTCGAGCACCATCCCGTCCAGGTCGAGCACCGTCCCCCGGGCCGTGGTGACCCACGGCACCCCCGCATCCTGCGCCACCTCGAGCGCGTCGCCAAAGCCGGCGGTGCCGAAGGGCTGCCCCGGATCGACCACGACCCCGACCGGAAGCTCGCGCAGCACGGCGGCCGCGCCGCCGACGTGGTCCAAGTGCGGATGGGTCAACACGACCATCTCGAGCCT
>CAUZJY010000031.1:0-17734 GCA_963580305.1 Gemmatimonadales bacterium UBA6960 | reverse complement strand
GTGAGCACGATCCGCGCGACCGACGCGGAATCCGAACCCGCGATGCACTGCAGGATCGCGGAGTGCTCGCTGTCGATGGGCACGATCTCTCCCCCGCCCCGGCGCGCAGCCTCTAGCACGAGCGGTCCACCCGCCACCAGTGACTCTTTGTTCGCGAGCGCGAGCCGCTTGCCGGCCTCGAGCGCCGCCAGCGTCGGCTCGAGCCCGACCGCACCCACCAGCGCGTTCACGACGACGTCCACGTCCGGATCCGAAGCGACCGCGAGCAGCGCGTCGCGTCCACCCTCCCAACGCGCCTCCGGCAGGTCCGCGCCCGGTGACAGCGCGCTCGCGTCGGCCACCACCGCCCGGCGCGGGCGGAACGCGCGCACCTGCTCCGCCACGTCCGCCAGAGAGCGGTGCGCCGCCAGCGCAACGATCTCGAAGCGCTCGGGATGGCGACGGATCACTTCGAGCGTGCTCCGGCCAATCGAACCGGTCGAGCCGAGGATCGCGACCCGAAGGGGCTCGCTGGGGCGTATGGGCTTCACCGGATCACCCCCATCATCACGAACAGTGCGTACGCGATGGGAAACGCGAACAGGAGGGCGTCCAGGCGATCGAGGAATCCGCCGTGCCCGGGCAGCAGCCGCCCCGAGTCCTTGACCCCCGCATCACGCTTGAGGACGGACTCCGCGACGTCGCCGAGGGGGATCACGATCCCGAGCAGCGCCCCGATCAGCGCGCCCATCGGCACGGACACGCGGAGCGTGGGCAGCTCGGAGAGCGCCAAGCCCGCGACCGCGCCACCAGCCACCGACGATCCGATCAAGCCGGCCACCCCGCCGACCACAGTCTTTCCGGGGCTCGCGGTCGGAAAGAGCTTGGCTCGCCCCCAGGCGCGTCCCGCGAAGTACGCCGCGGAATCGCCGACCCACGTCGCCAGCAGCGGAAGCAGTACGAATCCCAGCGCAGCACCGAGGTTCGCCTGCTCGGGCGCCCGCGCGGACGTGGCGCGCAGGAAGACGGCGAAGGCGAGCGTACAGCCCACGTAGACGGCGCCCAGGATGGTGACCGCCACGGAGGTGAGCGGCTCCCGCGCGGGCCAGCGCAGCCAAACCGACACGGCAAGCGTCACCAGCGTGAGCGCGACGAGCACCGCGAGCACCGCGGGCGCGGCCTCGCTCGGACTCGGCAGCGAGGCGGAAACGAGCACGATCGCTCCGGAGGCGGCCATCCCAATGGCGCCGTAGGGCTCGATCCCACGCGCCGCAGCGAGTCCATACAGCTCGCCGGTCGCGAGGACCGCGGCCGCCGCGATCAGCCCGCCGAACACCCAGCCCCCGACCCACAGCGCTGCCAGTACCGCGGGGATCCCGATCAGGGCGACCAGTACCCGCTGCTTGAGCTCCCGTGTCACTCCGGCCTCGCTGGTCAGCCCGCGCGCACGCGCCCGAAGCGGCGCTCGCGCCGCTGGAAATCGCGCACCGCCAGGTACAGGTCCTGCCGCGTGAAGTCGGGCCACAGCACGGGGGTGACGTGCAGCTCGGTATAGGCGAGCTGCCAGAGCAGGAAGTTGCTCAGGCGATACTCGCCAGACGTGCGGATCAGAAGGTCGGGATCGGGCAGATCGGCGGTGAAGAGCTCCCCGCGAAATGCCCGATCGTCGATCTGCTCGGGGGTGAGTTCCCCGCGCGCGACGCGCTCGGCGAGCACGCTCGCGGCTCGCACGATCTCCTCGCGCCCGCCGTAGGAGATCATCAGGTTGAGCCGCATGCGCGTCCCCCCGCGGGTGCCGACGACGATCGCGTCCACGGCGCGGCGGGCTGCCGGCTCGATGCGTTCGACGTCGCCAAGCACGTGCACCTCCACACCCTGACGTACCAGCTCCGCCCGCTCCTGGCGGGCGTACAGCTCGAGGAGGCTCATCAGGGCGCTGACCTCGACGCGCGGGCGCTGCCAGTTCTCGGTGGAGAACGCAAACAGCGTGAGGATGTTGATGCCGGCCTCGACCCCACCTTCGATCGCCGCGTGCACTGCCTTCATCCCCTCGCGGTGCCCCGCCTGACGACGAAGGCCCTTGGAAGCGGCCCACCGGCCGTTCCCGTCCATGATGATGGCGACATGGCGTGGGACGTCCCCGTGCATCCGGATCTGATCCAGCAGGTCGGCAACCATTACCGTGATACGGCTGGAGCGTGCAGGTCCTCAGACCTGCATCACTTCCTCTTCCTTGTGTTTCAGGAGCTCATCCACCTTGGCGATGTACTGGTCGGTGAGCTTCTGCGCCTCGTCTATCTGGCGGCGACCGCCGTCCTCCGGGATCTCGTGGTCTTTCATCCGGCGCTTCAGGTCGTCGCGCGCCTCCTGGCGCGCATGGCGGATGGAAACGCGCGCATCCTCGGCCATCTTGTGCAGCAGCTTCACGTACTCCATGCGCCGCTCCTGATTCAGAGGAGGGATCGGAATCCGGAGCACGTTCCCGTCGTTAGCGGGGTTGAGTCCCAGGCTCGCGGCCTGGATCGCGTGCTCGACGGCCTTGATTAACGACCGATCGAAGGGCTGCACCATGAGCAGCGAGGGCTCGGGGGTCGAGATCGTGGCAACCTGGTTGATCGGCATCTTCGAGCCGTACGCATCGACCAGGACGGTGTCCAGAAGCGCCGGCGTCGCCTTGCCCGTCCTCACGCTGGCAAACTCGCGGCGCACGGCCTCAAGCGTGTCGTCCATCTTCGATTGGGCTTGCTCGAGCGACGGCATCTCTGGTCCTCAAGATCGGGAATCGAGTGCTGGAGCTGCGGCGCCGAATGTAAGCGGCCGAGGCCGCTACGACACCAGCGTGCCCACGCGCTCGCCACGGATGGCCGAGGTGACGGCCCCCCGCTCCTCCAGGTTCAGGACGATGATCGGCAGACGATTCTCCTTGCAGAGGGAGACAGCAGCCGCGTCCATGACGGCGAGCTCGCGGGTCATGACCTCGTGGAAGGTGATCGACGGGATGAACTCGGCGTTGGGATCCTTGGCCGGGTCGGCCGTGAAGACGCCTTGCACCTTGGTCGCCTTGATCAGGACCTGAGCCTCGATCTCGATCGCGCGCAGGACCGCCGCTGTGTCGGTCGAGAAGTACGGGTTGCCCGTTCCGCCGGCGAACAGCACGACGCGGCCCTTCTCGATGTGGCGAAGTGCGCGTCGGCGGATGTAGGGCTCTGCGATCTCCTCCATCCGGATCGCCGTCATCACGCGCGTGTCCACCCCCTTGGTCTCGAGCAGGTCCTGCACGGCCAGCGCATTGATCACCGTGGCGAGCATCCCCATATAGTCCGCCTGGACCCGGTCCATCCCATGCTGGCTTGCGTGCGTGCCGCGCACGATGTTGCCCCCACCGATCACCACGCCGAGCGACACGCCCATCTCGTAGACGGCCTTGATCTCCTCGGTCAGGCGGTCCACGACCGAGGGCTCGATCCCGAACCCGCGATCCCCGGCCAGCGCCTCGCCGGACAGCTTCAGCAGGACGCGGCCGTACCTGTGGTCACCGGGCATGGATGGATTCCTCAAGCTTGGACAGTACACGAAGCACACCGACCACCCCGGGGCACCCGCGCGAAAGCGCGGGTCTGGTGTCCGTTTCCATTCAGGCCCCACCCACCTGAAAGCGCACGAAGCGCGCGACCGAGATCCTCTCGCCCGTCTTGGCTGAAACCGCGTCGACCAGCTCGCGCACTGTCCGCTCCGGGTCCTTCACGAACGGCTGCTCAAGCAGGCTGCTCTCCTTGAACCACTTCTGGAGTTTTCCCTCGATGATCTTGGCGCGGACGTTCTCGGGCTTCCCATCCTCGGCCACCTGCGCCTCGTAGACCGCGCGCTCGCGCGCGACGTCCGCGGCCGGGATATCGTTCGGGCCCACCGTGATGGGCGCCGCCGACGCGATGTGCATCGCCAGATCCCTGGCGAGCTGCTGGAACTCGGGATTCTTGGCCACGAAATCGGTCTCGCTGTTCAGCTCGACCAGCACCGCGACCTTGCCATTGTGGTGGAGGTAGCTCCCGATCGTGCCCTCGGCGGCCTGGCGCTCCGCCCGCTTCGCGGCCTTGGCGGCACCCTTGGTACGCAGGATATAGATCGCCTTCTCCATATCGCCGCCCGACTCCTGGAGCGCGGCCTTGCAGTCCATTATCCCCGCGCCGGTCCGGTCACGGAGCGCCTTCACCTCCTTTGCGGAGATCTCCTTCGTGGTCATCGTGCGATCGACTCCCTTCCTCATGCGTCCTGGGCTGTGGTCATGCGTCTGAACCACTTCAACGAAAGAGGCGGCAGCCAGAAGGGGCGACCCCTGTCGCCGTCCGGCTCCCGCCTCCCGGTTCCCGGTTCCCGGCGCTCGGCGCTCGGCGCTCGGCGCTCGGCGCTCGGCGCTCGGGAAACCTCACGGCTCGAAGCGGAGCCGCCTATTCCTCCTCCGCCTGCTCCTCCGCCTGCTCCTGCTCCTGCTCCTGCTCCTGCCCCTGCCCCTGCCCCTCGTCTTCGCCCTCGCCACTCTTCAAGTGCTGCGCGATGACATCCGGCCGGGGCCGCCGCTTGCGTCGCGGCCGGCGGCGCGCGGGCCGATCCTCGCCGCCTCCCTCTGTGGTCTTCTCCCCGGTCTCGGTGGAGTAGGTCGTGGCCTCGAGCTCCTCGACCCGCCGCCGCTCGTCCTCGGGAACCTCGCGCCGCGCCACCTCGATCGAATCGGCGATGGCGGCCGTGATCAGGCTCACCGATCGGATCGCGTCGTCGTTGCCGGGGATCGGATAGTCGATCAGGTCGGGATCGGCGTTCGTGTCTGCGATCGCGATCACCGGGATCCCGAGGCGATGCGCCTCGCGGACCGCGATGACCTCGCGCCGCGCGTCCACGACGAAGACCGCACCCGGCAACCGCCCCATGTCCTTCACTCCGGAGAGGTACCTATCGAGCTTGACCCGCTCGCGGTCGAGCAGAAGCCGCTCCTTCTTCGTGTAGAACTCGAACGCGTTCTCCTCCTGCCCGCGTTCGAGCTCCCTCAGGCGCCGGATCTGCTTCCGGATGGTCTGAAAGTTGGTCAGCATCCCCCCGAGCCACCGCTCGGTGACGAAGAACGCCCCGCAGCGCTGCGCTTCCTCTTCGATGATCGACCGGAGCTGCCGCTTGGTGCAGACGCAGAGGATCCGGTCGCCCCGCAGCACCACGCTCCGCACAGCGGCCTGAGCCGCCTGGAGGCGATCCAGCGTCTTGCGCAGATCGATGATGTGGATGCCGTTCTTCTCCGTGAAGATGTACTTCCGCATCTTCGGATTCCAACGGCGGGTCTGGTGTCCGAAGTGGACCCCAGCCTCCAGGAGCTGATTGAGCTGCACCTGCTGCATTCGTCCTCGCTCAAGTGGGGCCGATTACGCCCCGTCAGTATGTCCGGCGGTCCGCGTCCCGCCGGTTCCTGCATGTTCTGGTCCCACGGCCCCTGACCCAGACACCCGAAGCAGTGAGACTTTCCTGCAGGGCTAGGAGGGCGAGGAGCCGCGACCGAGGCGTACTCGAAGCACGCCGCAGGGAGCGGCGACGAGGCCCGACGACGCCCTGCGCGAAAAGATCACCGCTTCGAGAATTGGAAGCGCTTGCGGGCCTTCGGGCGGCCCGGCTTCTTCCGCTCGACCTTCCGCGGATCGCGCGTGAGCATGCCCTTCTCGCGCAGCGGCCGGCGATGGTCCTCGTCGAACGCCACCAGCGCGCGCGCCAGCCCCATGCGGAGCGCGTCGGCCTGACCCATCAGGCCACCCCCCGCGGCCCGGACCTTTATGTCGAAGCGGCCCTCCGCCTGCACCACCTTGAGCGGCTCCTCGATTCGGATCTGGAGGCTGGGACGGGGGAAATACTCTTGGAGGGACCGGCCGTTGATCGACAACCCGCCCTTGCCGGGCCGGAGCAACACACGCGCCACCGCCGTCTTCCGGCGGCCCACCGTCTGAACCTGCTTCTGATCCGCCATCGCGTCAGATCTCCAGGAGTTCCGGCTTCTGGCCCTGGTGTGGGTGCTCCGCGCCCGCGTAGACCCTGAGCTTCTTCACCATGTTCTTGCCGAGGGCGTTCTTGGGCATCATGCCCTTGACCGCCAGCTCGATCACCCGCTCTGGATGCGTGGCGAGCATCCGCCTGAAGGGAATGAAGCGCTCGCCGCCCATGTAGCCGGAATGGCGGAAGTACTGCTTCTGGTCAGCCTTCTTTCCCGTGAGCTTCACCTGCGCCGCGTTGATAACCAGGACGTGGTCGCCGGTGTCCAAGTGGGGAGTGTAGATCGGCTTGTGCTTGCCACGGAGAACGCGTGCGATCTCGGTGGCGACACGCCCGAGCGGCTTGTCCGCGACGTCCACGATCCACCAGCGACGCTCGATGTCGGCGGCCTTGGGCGTGTAGGTAGTCGTGTAGGTCATCATGCAGGGTCCGAAAGTATTGGGCAACAGAGCATTGAATGATATTCGGGCGCTTCAGGAGTGTCAACGGGCCGGAGGCGCGCTGCCCGGGGAAAGAATTCCGAAAGATCGGCGGACGTGAGGAAGCGCCGGCGGGCGGGCTCTTGTCGGGTGTCGGGCGGGCTTATTGGATGAAGGTCTCGAGAAATCTCGCTCGCGAGGCGTGGCGCAGGCGGAGCAGCGCCTTCTCCTTGATCTGACGCACGCGTTCGCGCGTGACCCCGAGCAGCGAGCCGATCTCCTCCAGAGTCATCGGCTCCTGGTCGTCGAGTCCGAAGTATAGCTGGAGGATCTTCGCCTCACGCTCCTTGAGAGTGGCGAGCGCCTCCTCGATGGTCTGCTTGAGGGCGTGCTCGTGGACCTCCTCCTCGGGACCTGGGGAGTACCGGTCCGGGAGGTAATCGAGCAGCCGGTTGTCCTCACCCGGGGTGATGGGGGCGTCGAGCGAGAGGTGGGACTGGCTGATCGCCATGGTCCGGACCACTTCTTCCTGCGAGATTTCCAGATCCGTCGCGATCTCCTCCACCGTGGGCTCGCGCCCCAGCTCCTGTAGCAGCGTGGAGCTCCGGCGACCGATCCGGTGGAGGGCCCCCGCCCGGTTCAGGGGACCCCGCACGATCCGGCTCTGCTCAGCCAGCGCCTGGAGGATTGCCTGTCGGATCCACCAGACCGCGTAGCTGATGAACTTGATCCCCTTCGTCTCGTCGAACTTATGCGCGGCCCGGATCAGGCCGAGGTTGCCCTCGTTGATCAGATCCGAGAGCGGCACGCCTTGGTTCTGATACTTCTTCGCCACCGACACCACAAAGCGGAGGTTCGACCGCACCAGCTTGTCGAGCGCCTCACCGTCCCCGTCCCGGATATTCTGTGCGAGCCTCACCTCCTCCGCACGGTCGATCAGCGGATAGGCGCTGATCTCCTTGAGGTATTGGTCGAGGGAACCTTCGCGGAAGGCCCCGCGGCGCGAAGTGAACGTCATTAGGAGAGAGAGGTTCAGCTTGTCTGCGAGCGAGACCTGAACCGCACCGGGTGAGGGACGGACGTCGATGCCGTAGAGCGGAGCACCGCGCTAGGTCCATGATCGGGGGCCACGCGCCGATGCGCAACCACCCGGGCCTCCCCACGCTTCGCGGGCCCACGCGCGAAGCGCGAGGAGGCCGGCGCGACCGAGCGATCAGTGGATCGTATGCCCGACGCGACGCCAGCGCACGGCGCGCATCCAGGGAGAGGTGACCGCGACAGCTGGATCGAACGAGTAGTAGACCAACCACGGGCGGCCACGGATCGATTCCCGGTCGACGAAGCCCCAGTAACGCGAGTCTTCGCTGTTGTCGCGGTTGTCCCCCAGCACGAAATACTGCCCCTTCGGCACCACAAGGAGCCCCCAGTTGTCGCGGGAGTGATGATAGCCCCGGCGGGTGCTCGCGATCAGGTGGTAGGACTGCCAGCCCATACCCGGGTACACCGCGTCGCCGGCGCGGTCGATGTAGTGTACATAGGGCTCCGTGACCGGGAGCCCGTTCCGGTGCAGCAGCTTGTCGTGCATCTCGAGCGTGTCCCCGGGAAGCCCGACCAAGCGCTTGACGTAGTTCTTCTCGGGCTCGTGCGGCGGGCTGAAGACGATCACGTCCCCCCGCTGCGGCTCCCGGAACCCAGAAAGACGCGCCCCGAGCCAGGGGATTTCCCACCCGTAGACGGCCTTGTTGACCAGCAGAAAATCCCCGACCAGGAGGGTGTTCTCCATGGACGAGGTGGGGATCTTGAACGCCTCGACCGCGAAGCCGCGGATCACGAGAAACAGCGCGAACGCGATCACCACCGACTTCGCCCAATCCCACGTGGTCCCGAGCAGGTTGCGGCGCGGCGCGGGAGGCGACCCTCCCTGGCCAGCTCCGCCGGCGTCCGCCCTGGCTTTCTCCTCGCTCACCGTACGACTCCTAATCCGTCACGGCGCGACTCCCCACTCTGCACGTATGGGGCCGCCACCGAGCTCCAGGCTTCCCCGAGCGCGGATCTGCCGCCTCGGATTCCGTCCGGTCGTATGTGCAAGGGGTGGACCAGGTTCCCCGACTGTCGTCAGAGCTGGTGTGTGTCGATCTGGGCGCGCTGGAGCCGCCCCGAGAAATCCACGTAGCCGACCTTGGTCTCCGAGAAGAAGTCGTACACCTGCCAACCCCCCTCCCGGTGCCCGTTTCCCGTCTGTTTGGTGCCGCCGAAAGGCAGGTGCGCCTCCGCCCCGATGGTGGGCGCGTTGATATAGGTGATCCCGTTGTCCAGCTCCGCGAGCGCCCGGAAGGCGAGGTCGACGTCGTTCGTGTACACTGAGCTGGATAGACCGTATCTCACCTCGTTGTTGATGCGGACCGCCTCGTCGAAGTCCGCGAAGGTCAGGACCGAAAGGACCGGACCGAAGATCTCCTCGGTAGCCACCCGGCTCCCGGGAGGGACCTCGTGGACGATGGTGGGGAGGTAGAAGAAGCCCCCCTCGAACCCGCCGCCTTGCGGACGGCTCCCGCCGCAGACCACCACCCCCTCGTCGCGGCCCACGTCCACGTAGCGGATGACTTTGCGCATCGCCGCGTCATTGATCAGCGGACCAACCTCGGTCAACTCCTCGAGCCCATCCCCGAGGCGGAGCTGCTCGGCACGGCCCTGTAGCTGGTCCACGAATTCGCGCGCGATGTCCCGGTGCAGGAGCAGCCGGCTGGTCGCGGTGCAGCGTTGACCGGTGGTCCCGAACGCTCCCCAGAGGACTCCCTCCAGGGCCAGATCCAGATCCGCGTCCGGCATGACGATCTGCGCGTTCTTTCCGCCCATCTCGAGGGAGGCGCGCTTGTGCATACGTCCGCAGATCTCGCCGATCTTGGCGCCCGTTTCGGTCGAGCCGGTAAAGGAGATCACGGGCACGTGGGGGTGCTCCACCAGCGCCGCCCCGGCCTCCTCGCCCGCCCCGTGCACCAGATTCACGACCTCCGATGGGAGTCCCACCTCGAGCAGGATCTCGACGAAGAGCGCACCGGTGTGCGGGACGTCTTCGGCAGGCTTGAAGACGACGCTGTTCCCGCAGGCGAGCGCGGGGAAGATCTTCCACGTCGGAATCGCCATGGGGAAGTTGAAGGGGGTGATGACCCCGCAGACGCCGATCGGCATGCGCCAGCTCATCGCCCACTTGTCGCGCAGCTCCGAGGGGACGGTGGCGCCATGCGGACGCCGGCACTCGGCGGCCGCGTAGTAAGCCGTGTCGATCCCCTCCTGGACGTCCCCGCGCGTCTCGGTCAGTGTCTTCCCCATCTCCCGGGTCGCGCCGCCCGGGCGAGCTCTTCCTTGCGCCTCGTCAGCAGGTCTCCCGCCCTCCGGAGGACGTCCCCGCGTACCGGCGCCGGCGTCCGGCTCCAGATCTCGAAGCCGCGCAACGCGGACTCCACCGCGCGGTCCACGTCGGCCCGACCCGAGCGGGGAAAATGGCCGATCAGGTCGTCCGTGTGAGCGGGATTCCGGTTGTCGAAGTAGTCACCGGTGAGCGGCTCGATCCACTCACCACCAACGAAGTTGCGGAACTCGTGCGCCATCGGGGTCTCGGTTGGATGACTGCCGCCTGCCAAGGTGGCGGAGGCGGAAACGGGGGAGCAAGTCTCGCACCGCCGGCTCTGAGCCCGCCCGCGACGACCCTATCTTGAAGAGGTTCCCGCCGTCTTCCGGAGGTACATCCTTGATCCCCTCCCGCTTGGTCTCCTCGAGCGCCCGGCGCCCCCTCGGCGCGGCCCCACGCTTGCGGGAGGCGAAGGCATGAGCCGGAATCCATTCAGCCTGCTTGCGATGCTCCTCGTGGTCGGGGCGCTCGCGACCGGCGCCCGCCGTGCCATGGACGGGGGTGTCGCGGGGCAGACCCCGGACGAGCGGACATGTGTCGAGGCCGACTGCGTATCGACCCCGGTGGTGGACGCCATGCTCGGCTCGCCGGTCGTCACGATGGACGAGCGGGAGGCCTGCCGCGACGCGGCCTATCTGTGCCGCGGCCTCGAGTGGAAGGACGGGCTGGCGCGGGCGCTCCGGTGGGACAAGGAGAACACGCGCCTGATTCGAGTGCGCGTCCCTCTGCCGGCCGGGGACCGCGACCGGGGGCGCGCGGTGAAGGCAGCCGCGGAGAAGGGCATCCTGACGTGGTATGGAAACCCCTTCCCCATCCAGATCGAGAACCGCGACGGCTTCCCGACCGACTTCACCGTGCAATGGGTCGTCACCCCGCCCCGGAACCAGCTCGGCCAGGCCGGCACGCGGTGGATTCAGCAGAACGGACATGCCTCGCTCCAGGTGACGTCGTTCCGGCTCTCGCTCGTGAGTCCCGGCACGAGCTAGGCGCTCCCTCGCCGGCAGATCGAGCTCACCGCAGCCCACGAGATGGGTCACGCGCTGGGGCTCCCTCACTCGGACGAGTCTGGGGACGTGATGTACCCGACCAACACCGCGAACACGCTCTCGGCGCGGGACTACCGCGCGATGCAGGTGCTCTACCGGCTCCCGAACGGGGTCGGCATCTGGCGGGCGAGCGACCGCGCCGACGAGTAGCGCGGCGCGCGAGTCCTCGCCGATAGGACGCTAGTCCTCCCGGACCAGCCCGAAGCGCTCGATCTTCTTGTAGAGGTTCGAGCGCGGCATCTCGATGCGGCGCGCGGTCTCAGAGACGTTCCAGTCGTTCTCGCGCAGCTTCTGCAGGATGAAGGCGCGCTCGACCGCCTCCTTGAACTCCCCGAAGGTCTCGGCCGCCAGCAGCTCCCCGCCCAGCCCGCTGGCCCCGGACGGGCTCCCCACCAGTAGATCGACGTCCTCGGCCCGGATCGTGTCACCCAGGGTGAGAACGAGCAGGCGCTCGACCATGTTGCGCAGCTCGCGCACGTTGCCGGGCCAATCGAGCGTCTCCAGCCGCCGGGTTGCCTCCGGAGTGATCTGCTTGGACACCGCCCGATCCGCTCGACTCATCAGATCGACGAAGTACTGCACCAGCATCGGGATGTCCTCGCGCCGCTCGCGGAGCGGGGGCACGCGAATGGGGACCACGTTCAGCCGGTAGAAGAGGTCCTCGCGGAAACGCCCCGCCTCGATCTCCGCCGACAGATCCTTGTTGGTCGCAGCGACCACGCGTACGTCGATGCGGATCGGCTTCGAGCCACCGACCCGGGTGATCACCCCCTCCTCCAGAGCCCTCAGCACCTTGGCCTGGGCCGCAAGGGACATGTCGCCGACCTCGTCCAGGAACAGGGTTCCGCCGTCCGCCTGCTCGAACTTGCCGGCCCGGTCGGAGACAGCGCCTGTGAACGATCCCTTGATGTGCCCGAACAGCTCGGACTCAATCAACTCGGAGGGGATTGCGGCGCAGTTCACCTCGACAAAGCGCGCCTCACCGCGGGGCGACAGCTGATGGATCGCGCGCGCGACCAGCTCCTTGCCGGTTCCGTTCTCGCCCGTGATCAGCACGCGCGCATCGCTCGGGGCGACGCGCTCGATGCGCTCGACCACCTGCCGGATCTGGAAGGACGAGCCGACGATCCGGTGCCGCTGCTCGATCTCGCTCTTGAGCCGCGCCACGGAATCCGAGAGTCCGCGCACACGCAGCGCGTTGCGCAGGGTCACCAGCAGCCGGTCCGTATCGAGCGGCTTCTCCAGGAAGTCGAAGGCGCCCCGGCGCGTGGCCTCGAGCGCGGTGTCGATGGTGCCGTGGCCGCTGATCATCACCACGATCGCCTGTGGGTCCTGCTCCCGCAGCCGCCCCAGCACCTCGAGCCCGTCCACGTCCTGCATCTTCACGTCCAGGAAGACGACGTCGGGCCGGAAGCTCGCGAAGCGCTCGAGCGCCTCCTGCCCGTTCGCGGCGGTCTGGACCTGATGGGCCTCGTACTCGAAGAGCTGGCGGAGGACATCGCGGATCGAGCCCTCGTCGTCGACGATCAGGAGCCTGACCAAAAAGGGCGAAGTCCGGGGGGAGGAGGGCCGCCGGTGCGCTTACCGGTCGCCCACCAGGACGAGCGAATCACGGGCCACGTAAACCGAGTCGATGCCGGCCGGCAGCGGCACATGGAGCGCGTTCTTGGGGAGCCCGCCCCGCTCGGTGCGGCCCAGCGCGTCGAGCACCGGGGGCACCAGTCGATCGGGAAGCGGGATCGCCGCAACCTCCAGACTCGCGACCCGGAACGCGAGCGACTGCTTACCGAATTGGGCCAGTCCTCCGTCCATGCGCACCGGCACGGTGTCGGGGAGCATTCCGATCACGGGATCCAGCGCCGGCAGGTCCGGGAACGCGACCGTCGCGACGCGCGCTGACAGGGTGACCCGGCTCCCCGCGATCCGCACGTTCGGCTCGGTGACACCCGGGGGGAGAATTCCGGGAAGCGCGTAGCGCAGCACGCTCGTCAGCTCCGCGTCGCCCAACGCGAGCTGCGGCCCCGTCCCTCCGGCCCGGAAGCGCTCGAAGCGGTCGAGCGTCGCCTCGGCGAGCGCGGGCGAGAGCTCACGGCCCACCGTGTCCTCCACGACCCGTTCTGCGGCAACTCGCGGCCAGGCGAGCCACGCGCCCACCCCGAGCAGGAGGAGCAGGAGCAGCAGGGGAGCCAGTGAGCCCGGCAGTCGATCGATCATCCGCATCTCTAGCTGTCGGTAACCCGTGCGACGCTCAGCCCGCTGCGAACGGAAAGCTCGAGAGCACGGTGTGGGTGGCGCCCTCGCGGAAGGTCTGGCTTCGCATCAGCTCCATGCTCCTGACCGGCACCGAGGCGGTGTAGCTCAGGGCGGCCATGAGCTCGTCCAGCCCCCGAAAGGCTCCCGCTCCGTCCTCGCGCTCGACCCGACCCATGGTGAGATGGGGATGGAACGCACGCGTCTCCCGGTCGAAGCCGGCATCGGCGAGCGCCCATTCGATGCCCTGCTTGAGACACCGCAGGGCCGGCGTCGGTTCGATGCCGAGCCAGAGAACGTCCGGGCGGCGCACGCTCGGGAAGGCACCGAAGCCGGACAGATCGGCGGAGAACGCCGGGCTCTCGGCGGCGACCCGCCCGAGGATCGCGGCGATCCGCTCGACGTGCTCGCCCCGCACCTCACCCAGGAACTTGAGCGTGAGATGGTATCTCTTCGGATCCACCCAGCGGACGGGCAGTCCCTGCTCGCGTAGCGCGCGGGCGGCGCGGTGGATCCGTTGGCGCTCGCACTTGGGCAGATTCAGGGCGACGAAAAGACGCATGAGGAGCGCGCCTCCGTGGGAGCCGCTCAGGAGGCGCGCACCGCCCGCTGCCGGGTGATCGCCTCCACACCCTCCAGGGCACGCTCGACATCCTCTTCGGTCGAGCACCACCCGACCGAGAAGCGAAGCGCCCCGGTCGCCTCGGTGCCGAGCATCCGGTGCACCTCCGGAGCGCAGTGCAGCCCGGGCCGGGCAAGCACCCCGAACTCGCGGTCGAGCTTCTCCGCGAGCACGGAGGGCTCGATGCGATCGTGCGTGATTGTGACCACGCCGGCACCGTCAGGTGCCGCCGGTGAGTGCACGCGCACGCCCCGGATCGACACGAGCCCTGAGCGCAGCCACGCCTTGAGGGCGGCCTCGTGCGCGTGCACGGCCTCCACCCCGCGCTCGAGCAGGAACTCGCACGCCGCGAGCAGCCCCGCGAGCCCGGGGGCGTTGCCCGTGCCCGCTTCCAGGTGGTCGGGCATCGAGGCGGGCATCTCGCGGTTGAGCGAGTCGCCGCCGGTCCCTCCCCGGAGCAAAGGCTCCACCTCCAATCCCTCCCGCACCCAGAGGCCGCCCGTACCCTGCGGGCCGAGCAGCCCCTTGTGGCCGGTAAACGCGATCAAGTCCGCGCCCTGGGCCGCGTGGTGGTCCGGCACGTGGCCCGCCGCCTGCGCGGTGTCCACCAGCACGAGCGCGCCCGCCTCGTGCGCGGCCGCGGCCAGCTCCTCGAGCGGAAGTCGGACGCCCAGCACGTTGGACACGGCGTTCACGACCAGGAGGCGCGCGCCGCGGAGCCGCCGCCGGGCCTCCTCCAGATCCACCGTCCCGTCGGCCGTGCCTGCGAGCATGTGCACCTGGACGGCGCGCTCGCGCTGGAGCTGGTGGAGCGGCCGCAGCACCGAGTTGTGGTCGTATTGCGTGATCACCGCGGTGGAGCCCGGCTCGAGCACTCCCCGGAGCGCGGTGTTCAAGGCATGAGTCGCGTTGAAGGTGAACGCGATCCGGCCGGCGTCCCCCGGGACGCCCAGCACGCGCGCGACCGCCCGGCGGCAGCGGAACGCGACCCGTCCGGCTTCGACGGCGGCCGAGTGCCCGCCGCGGCCGGGGCTCGCCCCGCACTCCATCAGAAAGGTCGCCATCGCCCGGGCGACCGAATCGGGACGGATCGCGGAAGTGGCGGCGAAGTCGAGGTAATGGCGCATCGCTGGAACCGCTGCGGAGGCCGCTCGTGGCCCCCTTCAGCTGCTCTGGGGCCCGTCCCGGAAGCTAGACGACCGGGACCGCAAGGAACAAGGAAGGCGCGGTTCTCCCCAGAAGCCCGTGCTGCCGGACAGCCCCAAAACGCCGCCCCCCGGTGCAACAAGTCCCGGCTGGCGCGTATATTTCGATCGTCGTCGTTCAGGACCGGTGCTCGGGCCACTGGCATTCAACCAGCGGCGCCCTCCCGGGTCGATGGGCCGGCAGAGACCGGGGCGTCCGCCCGCCCCGCGCGTTCCCCGCGTGCGTGCGTACCCGATCGTGTCACGGCCGCCTGGCCAAGCTCTCACCAAGCCCACGAGCGATGCTCCGCGCCGGAGACCCGCCAGGATCCGCGCGTGGCCTCCGTTGCGTAATGGAGGAGAACATGGTCGGCACCCGAACCAGTCCCCTACTGTGCAAGTAACGGAAAGACTG
Organism: Gemmatimonadales bacterium UBA6960; assembly: GCA_963580305.1. Lineage (GTDB taxonomy): Bacteria > Gemmatimonadota > Gemmatimonadetes > Longimicrobiales > Gaopeijiaceae > UBA2988. The sequence goes on along the minus strand of CAUZJY010000031.1, from coordinate 2,389 downwards.
CCCGACCAGAGCTCCCCGCCGGCACCCGCGCAGTCTCGGCGTCAGTCTGCCCAGAGCACTGCGATCCGTACGCCTCCCGTTCCACTCACCTCGGCAATGTGCGCACCCGCAAGGGCGATATCCGCGCCAGTGCGTCAAAGTCCCTGTCGAGGTGGAAGACCTCGACGTCGTGCCGGAGAGCGCAGGCGGCGATCAGGCAGTCGACCGAGGAGCGCACCGTGAGACCGGCACGGCTAGCTCGGCGATAGAGATCCACACCCGTCAGGAAGACGTCCGAGGACAGGGGTGACTCGAGGATCGGCAGGGCGAGCATGGCAGCACGCGCCGTGCGGAACCCGGCCTCGTCCCTGAATCCCTGGAGAACCTCCTGGACGACCGGGAGACAGGTGAGGATCTCCCGGTCGACAGCGATCGACTCCAGTTCGACCCGGTGACGATCCCGGAAGAACTCGATCCAGATAGAGGTATCAACGAGGAGCACGGCGGTTCCTGCCGCGCGGTCTCTTCCGATTCTCCTGGTCCCCTCGCATCTCGGCGAGATCGCCGTCCCAGAGGCCGGTCCCGCCCAATTCGAAGATCCGACTCGCGCGCGCTCGCCTCACGAACTCATCGAGGGCGCGCGCGACCGCGGCGGAATAGGTGCGCTCGCCGCTCACGCGAAGTGCCTCCTCGAGAAGCATCTCATCAAGCACAAGATTTGTACGTTTCATGTGTATGACGCTAGCCCGCGCTTCGCCGATTCGCAACATCAGCGCGGCGCCCGGTCGAGCGTCCGATACTGGATGGCCTCCGCGGCGTGCGCCGTGCGTACGCGTTCACACCCCTCCAGGTCCGCGATCGTGCGTGTCACCTTGAGCATACGGTGGTACGCGCGCGCCGATAGACCCAGCCGGTCGATCACCCGCTGTAGGAGAGGACAGCACCTCCGAGCTCGGTCGCACATGACGGCGTAACTCGCCTGGACCCATGTGCGCATTGCATGTGACTCCCGGCGCATCCGCGAACCGCGCCCGCTGCTGCGCGCGCGCGGCGATCACCCGCTCCCGCACGGCCGCGCTCGACTCGCCGCCGCCCCCACCCGAAAGCTCGTCGAATGAGACGGCGGGCACCTCGACGTGCAGATCGATCCGGTCCATCAGCGGTCCGGACACGCGCGCCCGGTACCGTGCGATGCGTGCCGGATCACACGTGCACCGGTCGGAACCATCGCCGCAGTAGCCGCAGAAGCAGGGATTCATCGCGGCGACCAGGACGAAGCGCGCAGGAAAGCGCACCGGACCTCCGGCGCGCGAGATCGCAACGGCGTCCTCCTCCATCGGCTGACTCAGCACCTCGAGCACGTGGCGACGGAACTCGGGCAGCTCGTCCAGAAAGAGCACCCCGTAATGGGCCAGGCTGACCTCTCCGGGATGTGGCGGGCTTCCTCCGCCGACCAGACCGGCGTCGCTCACCGTGTGATGGGGCACGCGAAAGGGACGCCACGTCATCAGCGCACGCCCTGGGGGCAGACGCCCCGCGACCGAAAGCACCTTCGTGACCTCGAGTGCCTCGTCCAAACAGAGCGGGGGAAGGATCCCAGGCAGCCGCCGCGCGAGCATCGTCTTCCCCGACCCGGGCGGACCTACCAGCAACAGGTTGTGCCCGCCCGCAGCTGCGACCTCGAGCGCACGCCGCGCGCCGAGCTGACCACGAACGTCGACGAGGTCCGCGCCGTGGCGACCGTCTGCTCCGCGTGCATCGGCGCCGGCGAGCAGCCGGCCCGTATCCACGTGCACGCAAGGCAGCGCGGGGCCGCCGCCCAGGTGCGCGAGCAACGCCCCCAAAGCGGGGGCCCCGACCACCTCGATGCCGCCCACCGCCGCGGCTTCGGGCGCGTTCTCGGCGGGCACGACCAACCCGCGAATGCCCGCGCCCCGGCATGCTTCCACGATCGCGGCCACCCCGCGCACGGGACGGAGCCGCCCGTCCAACCCCAGCTCCCCGACGAACGCCCACTCCTCGAGCCGCGCGGGCTCCAGCTCTCCGGCAACCGCGAGCAGCCCGAGCGCGATCGGCAGATCGAACGCGCTGCTATCCTTCTTCACGTCGGCCGGTGCGAGGTTCACGATGATGCGCCGCAGCGGAGGGCTCTTCCCCACGTTCTGGAGCGCCGCCGTGACCCGCTCGCGCCCCTCGCGCACGGCACCCTCCGGAAGCCCCACGACCGCAAACATGGGCAGCCCCGGCGAGAGATTGACCTCGACGCGCACGAGGTAGCTCTCCACCCCACGCACCGCCGCGGACGCCACGCTGGCCAGCATGCCGGAGGATGCGCAAGGCCGCGGGGCGTGCGCATGGCGGAAGGAGAACGGTGCGACGAACGTCGGTAGTGTCGGCAGTCGTTGCCGCC
>CAUZJY010000030.1:0-17880 GCA_963580305.1 Gemmatimonadales bacterium UBA6960 | reverse complement strand
ACGCTCTAGCCGTTCACGGTCGCCGGGCTGCTGGAGCTGGGCCTCGCGACGCTCGAGGACAGCGTGCACACGTCGAACGGGGCGTGGACCGTGGAGGGGCGCACGATCACGGACGTCCATCCGCACCCGGACATGACCCTGGGCGACGCGCTCTCCGTGTCCTCGAACGTGGGCGTCGCACGCGCGGCCCAGGCCTACACGCCGGGTGCGCAGTACGAGGTGCTCCGCGACTTCGGCTTCGGTCTCCCCACCGGGATCGAGCTGCCCGGCGAGGGCGCCGGGACGCTGCGCCGCCCCGACCGCTGGTCGCGCCAGTCCGCCGCCTCGCTCGCCATCGGCTACGAGATCAGCGTCACCCCGCTCCAGATGGCGCTGGCATACGGCGCGCTCGCGAACGGCGGCGTGTTGATGGAGCCCCGCCTGGTGGCGGAGGGGCGGGACGCCGCGGGGCGGGTCACCGAGCGCCGCGGACCGCGCGAGGTGCGCCGGGTGATCCCGCGCGGCATCGCGGGCACGCTCGCGGCCGTGCTTGAGGACGTGGTCGAGGACGGCACCGCCACTGCGGCGCGGCTCGAGACCTTCCGCGTGGCCGGGAAGACGGGCACCACCCGGGCGCACGTGGACGGACGCTACCGCGCGGGGCGCTACTACTCCTCGTTCGTCGGGTTCTTCCCCGCCGACGCCCCCCAGCTGGTCGTGTTCGTCAAGCTGGACTCGCCCCGTGGAGCGTACTACGGAGGCGAGACCGCGGCGCCGGTCACGCGCGCGATGATGGAGGGGGCGCTGGCGGCCCGGCAGACCCCGCTCGATCGCGTCGCGTTGCTCCGCTCCCTGCGGCGGCCGGCGCAGGCAACGACCGCGCTGCCCCGGGGGGCTCCGCTCCCCGCCCGCCCGCCGGTGCAGCTTCTGAGCGCGGAGCTTCCGGCCGGCTCACGCACCGCCGATCTCCTCCCGGCCCGCTTCGCCAACCGGGCCGGCGGGGGTGCCCCCCCCCTGGCCGCCGCCGCGCCGATGCGCCAGCCGCCTGCGGTCCTGCCCCCGCCGGGCGTCACCATGCCCGACCTGACCGGAGTGACGCCCCGCGCCGCGGCCCGGCGGCTGCACGCGCTGGGGGTGCGCGTGCGCTGGCAGGGAATCGGACGTGTCCGCAGGACGGTGCCCGGGGCGGGCGCCCGCATCGAGCCGGGCGACACGGTCTCCCTGCACGGGGCCTCGTCTCTCCCATGAGCACGACCCTCCGGCTCTCCGAGGTGGCGGCCCTTCTGCGCGACGCCGGGCTGCTGGTCGAGTGGCATGGTACCGCGGCCGAGGACCCGGTCGTGTGCGGGGTCTCGCAGGACTCGCGCCTCGTCCGCTCCGGCGATCTCTTCCTCGCCTGGCGCGGCGTGCAGGAGGACGCACACGAGTTCGTCACGGAAGCGGCCGGGCGGGGTGCGGTCGCGGCCGTGGTCGAGCGGCCGGTGCCCGAGGCGCCCCTCCCGCAACTCGTCGCGCGCGACGGACGGCTGGCCGCCGCGCTCGCCGCCAACCGCGTGCTCGGCGATCCCTCCGCCGAGCTGTTCCTGGTGGCGATCACCGGCACGAACGGGAAGACCACCACCGCGCTCCTCATCCGGCATCTGCTCGCCGGAATCGGTCCGGCGAGCGCGCTGGGCACCCTCGGGCTGGTAGGCCCCGACGGCGCGGTGCGCCCCGGGACCGAGGGGCTCACCACCCCGGGCCCGGTGCAGCTCGTGGGCTGGCTCCGGGAGCTCGCCAACGAGGGGATCCGCTCGGTCGCCCTGGAGGTGTCCTCGCACGCGCTCGCGCAGCGCCGGCTCGACGCGCTCCGCTTCGACGTCGCGGTCTTCACGAACGTCACTCAGGACCACCTCGACTTCCACGGCGACCTAGAGTCGTACTTCCAGGCCAAGGCGCACCTGGTCGAGCTGGTGGAGGCGGGCGGGACGCTGGTCGTAAACCGCGACGACCGTGCGTGGGACCGGATCGCGTGGGGCGGCCGCACCCTGACCTTCGCGCTCGGGCGCGACGCGGATGTGCGTGCGCGCGACGTGCGGCTGGAGGCCGGCGGCTCGCGCTTCCGACTCGAGAGCGCGGGCGGCGCCGTGGAGGTCGAGCTCCCGCTGCTCGGCCGCTTCAACGTGGAGAACGCGCTCGCGGCCGCGGCCGCCGCACTGGTCGGGGGGCTGTCGCTCCCCGACGTCGCGACGCGGCTCGCCGGTGCGCCCCAGGTGCCGGGCCGGCTCGAACGCGTGAGCGCGGAGCCGGCCCCGGTGCTGATCGACTTCGCGCACACCCCCGACGCGCTCTCCGGCGTGCTCGCCACGCTCCGCCCGCTGGTTGACGGACGGTTGATCGTCGTGTTCGGCGCGGGGGGCGACCGCGACCGCACCAAGCGACGGCCGATGGCGGAGGCGGTCGCGCGGGTCGCGGACCTCGCGATCCTCACCTCCGACAATCCGCGCACCGAAGATCCGGAGCGGATCCTGGACGACTTGGAGCCGGGGCTGCGCGGGACCACGTACGAGCGCATCACGGACCGGCGCGCGGCGATCGCGCGCGCGCTTGAGAGGGCCCGCCCGGGTGACCTCGTGCTGCTCGCAGGCAAGGGCCACGAGCGCTACCAGGTCGTCGGCACCGAGAAGCGCCCCTTCGACGAGCGGCTGGTGGTGCGCGAGCTGCTCGAGGGGGCGGCGTGAGCACGGCGGGCTTCACCTGGAGCGACGCTCAGGTGCGGCGCGCCCTCGGCCTCGGCGGGGGCGGGGGATCGCGCACGTTCACGGGCGTGACCACGGATAGCCGCAAGGTGCTCGCGGGCGACCTGTACGTCGCGCTCGTGGGGACGCGCTTCGATGGCCACGACTTCGTCGAGGCGGCGATCGCGGCGGGTGCACGCGGCGCGGTGGTGTCGCATTCGATGGCCGCCCCCGGTCCCGGCGGTTGGTCCGCCGACGTCCCGTTCTATCAGGTTGACGACACATTGGTCGCGCTCGGGTGCCTCGCGAGCCATCGCCGCGCCGCGCTGAGCGTCCCCGTGATCGGGATCACGGGCTCCTCCGGCAAGACCTCCAGCAAGGACTTCACGAAGGGCGCGCTCGGCTCGGCGCTCACTGTGCACGCGACCACGGGGAACCTCAACAACCGTATCGGCGTCCCCCTCACGCTGCTTGCGATCCCCGCGGCCGTCGACGTGCTGGTGGTCGAGATGGGCACCAACGAGCCGGGCGAGATCCGGACGCTCTCCCAGATCGCGCGTCCCACCATCGGCATGCTCACCACGGTCGGGGAGAGCCACCTCGAGAAGCTCAGCTCGGTCGAGGGCGTGCTCGAGGAGAAGCTCGACCTGATCCGCGGGCTGCACGCGGACGGCATCGCGGTGGTGGGGGACACGCCGCCCGCGCTCCCCGCGCGCGCGCGCGCCGCGCATCCCCGCACCCGCGTCGCGGGCTGGACCGAGCGCGCCGACCCGGATCTGCGCCCGGTGGCGGCCGAGGTGGATGCGCGCGGCGTCCACCGCTTCGCGTGGCGTGGGGCGCCGGTCTCGCTGACCGTCCCGGGGCGCCACATGGTGCAGAACGCGCTGCTGGCGCTCGCGGTGTCCGAGGAGCTCAGCGTGGATCCGGCCGTGGCCGCGGCCGGCGTGTCGGGCGTCCAGCCCGGCTGGATGCGCGGACAGGTCGAGCACGTCGGCGGACTCACCCTGCTGCTCGACTGCTACAACGCCAACCCGCAGAGCACGCGCGCCTCGCTCGACATGCTCGAGCTGCAGCGGGGTGCGGGACGGGTGGCGGTGCTCGGCTCGATGCTCGAGCTGGGCGGGCTCTCGGACAGCCTTCACGAGGAGGTGTTGCGCCACGCGCTCGCGCGCGACCTCGACGTGGTCGTGGCGACGGGCGAGTTCGCGCACGCGGCGCGCGTGGTCGGCGCGCACTCGCACTCGGGTAGGCCTACGCTCGTGATCCTCGAAGACCCGGTCGGCGAATACCCGCGGCTGCGGGGAATCCTCGAGGGTGACGAGGTGCTGCTGCTCAAGGCGTCGCGCGGCGTGGCGCTCGAGGCGCTGCTCGCGCTCCTGCGCGCTGACTTCGGCCCCGCGGGAGACACGGGCGAGCAAACGAGCGGGGGAGGGCGGCACTGATGCTCTACCACCTGCTTCCCGGCCTCGCGGACGTCCACATCGTCTTCAACCTGTTCCGCTATCAGACCTTCCGGGCGGCCGGGGCGGTCGTGACCGCGCTGCTCGTGTCCTTCCTGCTCGGTCCGGCGACCATCCGCTGGCTGCGCCGGCTGCGCTTCGGGCAGGTGGTCAGGACCGAGGGGCCGGAGACGCACTTCGAGAAGGCGGGCACGCCCACCATGGGCGGCGTCCTGATCATCCTCTCGTGCACGCTCTCCACCCTACTCTGGGCCGAGTTGTCCAACTGGTACACGGTGCTCTGCCTGCTCGCGCTCCTCTGGCTCGGCCTGCTCGGCTTCCTGGACGACTACCTGAAGGTGATCCGCGGCAAGACCGAGGGGCTGGTCGCGCGCTACAAGCTGCTCGGCCAGATCGGCTTCGGCGTGGCGATCGGGCTCTTCCTGCTGCTCCACCCGATCTCGCCGTACGAGTCGACCTGGACGGGCGTCCCGTTCTTCTCCGACTACATGCTCGTCTTCTGGGGGCCGGCCTACGTCGCGTTCGTCGCGATCGTGCTGGCTGGCACCTCCAACTCGGTCAACCTGAGCGACGGGCTGGACGGGCTCGCGTGCGGGCTGATCGCGATCGCCGCCGCCACCTTCGCGATCCTCGCGTACGTGACCGGGCGAATCGACACGTCTGCCTACCTCGGGCTCTTCTACCTGCCCGGCGCGGGGGAGATGGCGGTCTTCGCGGTCGCGCTCTCGGGCGCGGCGATCGGCTTTCTCTGGTTCAACTCGCACCCCGCCGAGGTCTTCATGGGCGACACCGGATCGCTCTCCATGGGGGCAGCGATCGGCGTGATGGCGATCCTGCTCAAGGCCGAGTTCCTCCTGGTGATCGTGGGCGGCGTGTTCGTGCTGGAGGCGATCTCGGTGATCCTGCAGACCAGCTACTTCCGGTACACCGTGCGCACCACCGGCACGGGCCGTCGGATCTTCAAGATGTCGCCGCTGCACCACCACTTCGAGAAGCTCGGCTGGCATGAGACCAAGGTGGTGACCCGATTCTGGATCGTCGGAATCCTGTTCGCGATGCTCGCGATGAGCACGCTCAAGATCCGGTGAATCCAGGTGTGGTGGTCGTTGGTGAGTGGAGCGGGCGGGGTCGAGGGAGGTGGAAACGCGGCGAAGTGCGGCCCTATGGCTATACGCAAGCGGAGCGGAGCGGGTGAACGCGGTTGCCATAATCGGCGTGGGGGCCAGCGGCGTAGCCGCGGCGCGGCTGGCCCACGCCAAAGGAGCGAGAGTCTATGCTTCGGATCTGCGCACTGACGGCACAGCTGCAGCCGGTGCAGATCGAATCCGCGCCCTGGGAGCGGACGTCGATCTGGGAAGACACGACGTGGAGCGAATTGCCAGCGTCGACACCGTGGTGGTCAGTCCGGGAATCCCTCCGGACGCTCCTGTGCTCCGGCAGCTCCGGGAGCGCGGAGTGCGCTGGATCTCGGAGCCCGAGCTCGCCTTTCGGTTCCTCACGGGTTCACTGATCGCGGTGACCGGCACGAACGGGAAGACCACGACCGCGGCGCTCACCGCCCACCTGCTCGTGGAGGCGGGCGTGAACGCCGCTCTGGGAGGTAACGTGGGCGGCGGCCTCGGACCCGCCGCCTCCGAGCTGGCGCGGCGCCGGCCCACTCCGGCGTGGACCGTCCTGGAGATGAGCTCCTTCCAGCTCGCCGACATCGAGCGCTTCCGCCCCGACATCGGCGTGGTCACCAACCTCGCGCCCGACCACCTCGACCGGTATCCGAGCGTGGCCGCGTACTATGCGGACAAGGCGCGCCTCTTCGAGAACGCGGACGCCCGCTGCCGGTGGGTGCTGAACGGAGACGATCCGGACGCGCTCACGCTCCCGGGCGACGCCCAGGGCGAGCGCTTCCTCTTCAGCCGCGCGCGCGCGGACGCCGCCGCGCACATCCGGGATGGCGTGCTCACGCTCGACGTGGGGGAGGGGAGCGAGCCGCTGATTCCCTTGGCCGCGCTGCCGCTCCTCGGCGCGCACAACGCGAGCAACGCGCTCGCGGCCGCGCTCGCCGCCCGGCTGGCCGGCGCCTCCAGGAACGCGCTCGCGCGCGGGCTCGGCACCGCCCGCCCCCTGCCGCACCGGCTCGAGCCCGTTGCCGAGGGGGACGGCGTGCTCTGGGTCAACGACTCGAAGGCGACCAACGTTGCAGCTGCGGTGAGCGCAGTGCGGAGCCTCGCGGGCCGGCCGCTGGTCGTGCTGCTCGGGGGCAAAGACAAGGACGAGGATCTGACGCCGCTCGCCGACGCCCTGGCGGGTCGGACGCGGATCGCGGTGACGTTCGGAGCCGCCAGGGAGCGGATTGCGGTCGCGCTCGCGGGGCGCGGGATCCCGGTCGAGCGGACCCGGGCCGGTGCGCCCTTCGAGGCCGTGGTCGAGGCCGCCGCGCGCCACGCGCACGCGGGCGACGTGGTGCTGCTCACGCCGGCCTGCTCCAGCTTCGACATGTTCACCGACTACGAGGAGCGCGGGCGTCGCTTCGCCGCGCTCGCGCGGGCCCGCGTGGGGGGCCCGACCCGGGAGGGGGGCTGATGCGACGTCTGGACCTCGCTCCGGCCGGTCCCCTGACCCTCCCCGACGCCGGTATCGGGCGCGGCTGGGAGGGCGCGCTGCTCCTCACCGCCACCTTGCTGCTCACGTCCTTCGGGCTGGTCACCCTCTACTCCGCGAGCGCGTTCCTCGCCCAGAGGCAGGGGCTTCCGGACTGGCACTACGCCGTCCGTCAGGCGTCCGGCGCGCTGGTCGGGCTCGCGATCCTGTGGGGATGCGCGCGCGTACCGTACCGCTTCTGGGGCTGGGCCGCGTGGCCGCTGCTGGTCGCAGTGTTCGCGCTCCTGGTCGCGGTCGTACTGCCCGGCACCACGTGGCTTGCTCCCGAGATCAACGGCGCGCGCCGCTGGCTCGTCCTGGGCTGGATCACGGTCCAACCCTCGGAGCTGGCCAAGCTCGCGATCGTTGTGTGGACCGCGGCAGCCGCGGTCCGCAAGGCCGACCAGTTGCACAGTCTGTCGCGCGGGCTCGGGCCCTTCCTGCTCGTCTGGGCGGCGCTGATCGTGCCGATCCTGCTCGAGCCGAACCTCTCGACCGCGTGTCTGGTCGCGCTGCTCGGAGGCGTCGTCCTGTTCGCCGGGGGCGGACGGATCGGGCACTTCGTCTTCCTCCCGCTGCTCGCGCTTCCCTTCGTGCGGCAGCAGCTCGGCGTCTCCTTCCGGGCTGAGCGGCTGGCCGCGTTCCTCGATCCTTCCGCCGACCCGACGGGAGCCGGGTTCCAGGTGCACCAGTCGCTGATCGCGATCGGGTCGGGGGGGCTCACGGGCGCGGGCTTCGGCGAAGGGCGACAGAAGTTCGGCTTCCTCCCCGAGCCCCACAACGACTTCATCTTCGCGCTGGTGGGCGAGGAGTGGGGCCTGCTCGGAGTGGCGTTCGTGGTCGCGCTCTACAGCACGCTCGTCGTGGTTGGCATCAGGGTGGCGCGGCGCGCGCCGGACGAGTTCGGGCAGCTGCTCGCGATCGGGCTCACCGCGATCGTCGGGGTGCAGGCGCTGCTGCACATGGCGGTCGGGCTCGGGCTTGTCCCCGCCACCGGGCTCGCCCTTCCGCTCGTCTCGTACGGTCGGTCGAACCAGCTGGTTACGCTCGCCGCGATCGGGATGCTGATCCAGGTCGCACGCGCGACCGACCCCGACTCTGGGCGCGCGTCGCATGGGCGCGTGGCGGCCGGGGCGGCAGGCATCCGTGCATGAGCGCGCTTCCCGGCAGGTGGTCGCGCTCTTCTCCGGTGGCGGCACGGGCGGCCATCTGTATCCCGCGCTCGCGCTCGCGCAGGCGCTGGTGGAGCTCCGCCCGGACGTGCGCCCCTTCTTCGTGGGGGCGGAGCGTGGGATCGAGGCGCGCGTCCTTCCCGAGCGTGGTATCGAGCACGTGCTGCTTCCCGTGCGCGGGTTCGCGCGGGGTCCCGCGGCGCTGCTCTCGAACTGGCGCGTGGTTCCGGCCCTGGTCCGCTCGGTGGTCCAGGTGAGCGGGATCTTCCGCAGGCTCCGCCCGTCCGTCGCGGTGCTGACCGGCGGCTACGCGAGCGGCCCGTCGGGGCTGGTCGCCGTGCTCGCCCGCGTGCCGCTCGTGATGCAGGAGCAGAACAGCGTTCCGGGCGTCACGACCCGGCTGCTCGCGTGGCGCGCACGCCAGATCCACCTCGCCTTCCCCGAGGCTGCCGTGCGGCTGCCCATCCAGGTGCGGGGGCGCGTCCAGGCGAGCGGGAATCCGATCCAGCCCCCGTCCGCGATCGGCCGGTCGGAGGCGCGCACCGCGTTCGGGCTCGGAGGCGACGGGATGGTCGTGCTGATCGTCGGGGGGAGTCAGGGATCCGCCGCGCTCAACGCGGCCGTGCTCGAGGCGGTGCGGCGGGTCGCGCGGGGTGAGGCCCGGCTGCCCCCTGGGCTCCAGCTGCTCTGGTCGACCGGTACCGCGCGCGTCGCGCGGATGCGCGCCGCCCTGGCGGAGCTGGGCGCGCCGGCGTGGGTGCACGCGACCGACTACATCCACGACATGCCGCGCGCCCTCGCGGCCGCCGACCTGGCGGTGAGCCGCGCGGGCGCGATGGCGACCTCGGAGTTCCTCGCCTGGGGGCTACCGGCCGTGCTGGTGCCGCTGCCCACCGCTGCCGCCAACCACCAGGAGCACAACGCCCTTGCGCTCGCCGCCGCGGGGGCCGCGCTGCACCTCCCCGAGCGGGAGCTCACAGCGGAGCGGCTGTGGTCGACGATCGAGGGGTTGGCGGTCGATCCGGCCCGGCTCGAAGCGCTACGGAAGGCCGCGCGCGAGCGCGGGCGCCCAGAGTCCGCGCGCCGGATCGCCGCCGCTCTCGTCGACCTATTGCCGCCGGGCCCACAGGCGAAGCCTGGCGAGGCTTCCACGGGGCTCGCAGGCGGGGTCGGAGGTTTCCGGTGAGCCCCCCCGACCTGCTCGCGCTCGCGCGCTCCGCGCCCGTGCACTTCGTCGGGGTCGGTGGCGCCGGAATGTGCGCGCTGGCCGAGCTGGTGATGCGGCGCGGGGGCCGCGTCAGCGGCTGTGACATAAAGTACGGCGCGCCGGTGCGCCGGCTCGAGGGGCTGGGTGCCCGGATCGAGACCGGCCACGGGGCGCACCATGTGGACGGCGCGAGCGCGCTCGTGATCACGGCCGCGGTCCCTGCGGAACATCCTGAGGTGGTGCGCGCGCGCACGCTCGGCATTCCGGTACTCAAGCGCGCTGCCGCGCTCGGGGCCGTGGTGAACCGCGGCCGGGTCGTCGCGGTGGCGGGGACGCACGGAAAGACCACCACGACCGCGATGGCGGCGGAGGCGCTCGCGGCTGCGGGGATGGATCCGACCGCCCTGGTCGGCGGGACGGTGGCGGGATGGGAGGGCAACCTGCGCAGCGGGGCGGGCGACCTCTACGTCGTCGAGGCCGACGAGTACGACCGCTCCTTTCACACGCTCGAGCCGGACATGGCGGTCGTGACCAACGTCGAGGCCGACCACCTGGACGTGTACGGCGATCTGGCCGGCGTGGAGGAGGGCTTCCGGATCTTTCTGGACCGGGTGCGCGCGGGCGGTCGGATCGCGGTCTGCGCCGACGATCACGGAGCGTCGAGGCTGCTCGCGGGGGTGGGAGCGTGCGGCTACAGCTACGGGCTCTCGTCCGGATCGCAGCTGCGCGCCGTAGAGGTGGATCCGAGTCCGGCGGGGACCCGCTGCCGCGTCTACGAGGACGGGGAGGACGCGGGGCAGCTCGCGCTCGGAGTGCCGGGGCTGCACAACCTGCGCAATGCGCTCGGGGCCGCAGCCGCGGCGCGTTGGCTGGGCGCGCCGTGGAAGGCCATCGCCCGCGGGATCGGGGGGTTCTGTGGGGTGGGACGTCGCTTCCAGCGGCTGGGGGAGGCGGGCGGGGTGGTGGTGATCGACGACTACGCGCACCACCCCACCGAGATCCGCGCCACCCTCTCCGCGGTGCGGACCATCCACCCCACTGACCGTCTGGTGGCGCTCTTCCAGCCGCACCTCTACACGCGCACGCGCGACTTCCAGCGCGAGTTCGGCGCGGCGCTGGCGGTGGCGGACCTGCTCTGGGTGACCGACGTCTTCCCGGCCCGGGAGCGGCCGATTCCCGGCGTGAGCGGCGAGCTGGTCGCCAGCGCGGCGCGCACGGCCGGCGCCGCGCTGGTCCACTACCAGCCCGACTTCGGCGAGCTGCCGGGGGACGTGGCTGCCACGCTCCGTCCCGGTGACGTGCTGGTGACGTTGGGCGCCGGGTCGGTGGAGGAGATCGGGCCCGCCGTGCTCGCTCTCCTGGAGGACCTCTCCGCGCCGCGGAGGCAGCATGCGTAGACCAGGGCGGTTCTTCGGCTGGCTCACGGCGGCGGTGCTGGTCGGGTGGGCACTCTCCTGGGCGCTTCCGCGTTTGCCGCGCACGCTCGCCGAGGTGGATTGGTTCCGCGTGCGCACCGTCCACGTAGAGGGCGTGCGGCTGCTGAGCGCGGCGGAGGTCGAGCGGCTGGCCGCGGTTCCAGCCGATGCGAACCTCTGGGACGACCAGGCGCCGGTCGCGCTGCGCGTGCGCGCGCACCCGCTCGTGCGCGAGGCGGCGGTCTCGCGGCGCATGCCGGGGACGCTCGTCGTGCGGGTCGAGGAGCGCGAGCCAGTCGCGCTGCTGGCGACTCCGACGCTCGAGGTAGTCGACCGGGAAGGGCGGCGGCTCCCCCTCGATCCGGGCCGGGTCCCGCTCGACCTGCCGGTGATTCAGCCGGGCGCGGCGTCCGCGCTCGCGGCGGCGGCGCCGGCGATCGCCCCCGCGGCCCGCGAGATCGCGCGGCTCGCCGAGGCCGATCCGTCCCTCTGGGCGAATCTGTCGGCGGTGACCGCGGAGGGTGCCCGCGAGGTGACGCTCGCCCTGAGCGAGCCGCCGGTGCGTGTGCGCACCCACATTCCATTGACCCCGCAGCGCCTGCGCGAGGCGCTGGCGGTGCTGGCAGACGCGACCGGCCGGATGGGCGAGCCTCCGGCCACCCTGGACCTGCGTTTCGCCGACCAGGTGGTGGTCCGGCGTAGAGAGACAGACTGAGATGCCCGCCAACCTGATCGCCGGTCTGGACATCGGCACGACCAAGACCTGTGCCGTGATTGGCGAGGTGATGGGCGAGCCGCCCCGGCAGCCACGGCTCAAGATCCGCGGCGTGGGGCAGTCCCGCACCACCGGCGTGCGCGGCGATCTGGTGACGAACATCGAGGCCACGACCGACACCGTCCGCCAGGCGCTGCGCGAAGCCGAGCTAATGGGGGGGGCGACCGTGGACCGCGTGGTTGCTGGCATCGCGGGCGAGCACATCCACGCGCGCCACTCGATGGGGGTGGTCGCGGTCGCCGGCGACGAGATCGCGCCGGGCGACGTGGAGCGCGTCCACATGGTCGCGCAGGCCGTGGCGCTCCACTCCGATCGCGAGCTACTGCACGCGATCCCGACCGATTACCGGGTGGACCACCAGAGCGGGATCAAGCAGCCGCTCGGCATGGCCGCAACCCGCCTCGAGACCGAGGCCTACCTGATCACCTGCTCGGGCGCGGCTGCGACCAACATCCGCAAGGCGGTCGCACGCGCGGGCTACGGCGTGCAGGATCTGGTGCTCGAGCCGCTCGCCTCCGCCCGGGCCGTCCTCACCGAGGACGAGAAGGAGATCGGTGCGGCGATGGTGGACGTGGGCGGCGCGACCACCGGCGTGGCCGTCTACCACCATGGCCGTATCCGGCACGTGGCCGTGCTCGCGGTGGGGAGCAACGCGGTCACCGCGGACCTTGTGAAGGGACTCGGCATCCCCTGGGCTGAAGCGCAGAAGGCGAAGGAGCTCTATGCGACCGCGATCGCGGGGATGGTCGATCCGCAGGAGACGGTCGAGATGCCCGGTCCGGCCCCCAACCAGCTCCGCCACGTCGCGCGCGAGCTGGTCGCGCACATCGCGGAGCAGCGGCTGGACGAGATCCTCGGGCTCGTGCGCGCGGAGCTGCAGCGCGAGGAGCTGCTCGACCGGCTCGGCGCCGGGATCGTGCTCACGGGAGGCGGCGCCGCCATGCCGGGTCTGGTAGAGCTAGCGCAGCAGGTCTTTCCGGCACCCGTCCGGATGGGCGTTCCGGGGGAGGGGCTGGCGGGGCTGGCCGATTCGGTGGGCCGTCCGCGGTTCGCGACCGCGGTCGGACTCGCGCTCCACGGACTCGAGCGCTTCGCGGAGACGGGAGAAGGCGCCTCGACCGTCGGGTCGGGCGTGCTCACCAAGGTGGGATCGTGGCTGAGGGAGTTCTTCTGATCAACTGGAGAGGACAATGACGATCTTCGAGTTCGAGGAAGCGCCGGCACAGAGCGCCAGGATGAAGGTGGTCGGGGTGGGCGGGGCCGGCGGCAACGCGGTGAACCGCATGATCGACGAGGACCTGGAGGGGGCGGAGTTCATCTCCGTCAACACCGACGCGCAGGCGCTCAAGGGCTCGCGCGCCCAGGTAACCCTTCAGATCGGGAAGAAGCTGACGCACGGGCTGGGCGCGGGGGCGCGCCCGGAGATCGGGCGCCAGGCGATCGCGGAGAGCTCGGACGACGTGCGGCGCACGCTGGATGGCGCCGATCTCGTCTTCGTCGCGGCCGGCATGGGAGGTGGCACCGGGACCGGCGCCGCACCCATGGTCGCGGAGATCGCGCGCGAGCTGGGGGCGCTCACCATCGGGATCGTGACCCGGCCCTTCTCCTTCGAGGGGAAGAAGCGCGACCACCAGGCCGCGCAGGGGCTGGCCGAGCTACGCCGCTGCGTGGACACGCTGATCGTGGTGCCGAACGATCGCATTCTCGCGGTCGTGCCCAAGGGCACCACGTTCAAGGACGCCCTCAAGAAGGCGGACGAGGTGCTGCTGCACGCGACCCTTGGGATCAGCGATCTCATCCACGTGAGCGGCGAGGTGAACGTGGACTTCGCCGACGTGCGCACCATCATGGCCTGCCGGGGCGCAGCCCTGATGGGATCGGGTTTCGGGGAGGGGGAGAACCGATCCCAGGAAGCGGCCCAGGAGGCGATCAGCTCGCCGCTCCTGGACAGCGTCTCGATCCGGGGTGCCAAGGGGGTTCTCCTCAACATCACCGGGGGGATGGATCTGGCTATTGACGAAGTCACCCAAATATCGACACTCATTCAGGAGGAGGCCGGTGAGGACGCCGAGATCATCTTCGGCGCCGTCCACGATCCAGCCATGTCCGGTAAGGTTCGGGTGACGGTGATCGCCACCGGCTTCGAGGCCGCGGATGAGGAGGACGTCATCCGGCCCGACTTCCGCCGTGCGTCCTCGGCGCGGCACCAGCGGCACCAGCGGCCCCAGAGCCCGCGCGTGCGCGGGATGCCGCAGGCCCAGCCGGCCAGGCAGGTGGCGGTGGCGAACGGGGGGATGATGCCGGTCGGGCGCCTCCCGGAGCGTCCCGATCGGCACCCCGATGGGCGCCCCGTTCGGGTAGTGACGCGCGAGCGGATCGAAGAGCTGGACATTCCGACCTTCATCCGCCGTCAGATGGACTGACCGGGAGCGGGGACTGTAAGATTACGAGTTGGGGGGTGGAATCGGATCGGTCGCTTGGGTCCGGTTCTGCCGCCCTCCACCGGCCGCAGCGCCGGCTCCACGACCACCACCACGATATCTGCGGAATGACGAGCTTCCTGCCTCGCCAACCTCTGTGTGCGCTGCTCAGCCTGGGCGGCGTGGTCGGTCTGGGATTCGCGTTCGTCCAGCCGCCGGCCCAACGCGACGTGGGGCGGATGCCGGTCGTGTACGCGCCTCCCGCGGAGCGCGTCGAGGTGCGCCAGCTCGGGGCGGGGAAGACGCTGGGCGAGATGCTGGAGGAGTTCACGGAGCCGGTGGAGCAGCATGCGATCCTGCTCGCCTTCCGCGAGCAGGCCAGCCCGCGCCGGATGCGGGTGGGGACCGAGACCAGCCTGCGCTATCGGGCCTCGGACGCCTGGCTGCGCGGGGTAGACGTGCTGCTCAATCCCGATTCGACCGTGCGGCTCACGCGGGACGAGATGGGGTGGAGCTCGCGCATGGTCCAGACTCCGACCTGGACCGACACGCTGTTCGCGGTCGGACAGATTGAGGACGTGCTTTGGAACGCCGTGGTCGCAAGCCGCGCGCTCGAGAAGGTGCCGGTCAGGGACCGCGCGCTGCTGATCCACCACCTCGACAAGGTGTTCCAGTGGCAGATCGACTTCTCGCGCCAGATCCAGCGCGGCGATCGCTATCGGTTCGTCTTCCAGCGTGAGGTGCGGCCGGACGGCAGCATGCGGACGGGGCACCTGATCGCGGCCGAGCTGGTGAACGCGGGCACGTCCTTCCACGCCGTCTGGTTTGACCCCGAGGGGGACGGCACGGGAGTTTACTTCGACCTGGAGGGCAAGTCCGTCCGGCGCGCCTTCCTGCTCAAGCCGCTCGAGTTCCGCCGCGTCTCGTCGCGGTACATGAACTCGCGCTTCCACCCGATCCTGAAGACCTGGCGCGCACATCGGGGGGTGGATTACGCCGCCTCCACGGGGACCGAGATCATGGCGACCGCGGACGGCGTGGTGACGCAGCGTGGCCCGCGCGGCGCGCTCGGGAACGCGGTGGAGATCCGCCACCCGAACGGGTACGTGACGCGCTACGGCCACTTGAGCCGCTTCAAGCCGGATGTGACGGTCGGCACCCGCGTGCGCCAGGGCGACGTGATCGGCTACGTGGGGGCCACCGGGCTGGCGACCGCTCCCCATCTCCACTACGAGCTGTGGCGGGGAGGGCGGCCGGTGGATCCGCTCGGCATCGACCTGCCCCCGGGCGATCCGGTTCCGGAGGAGCACCGCGCACGCTGGGATGAGGAGCGCGGGACGCGCGTCGCGCTGCTCGAGCGGATGCCCGCCTACCGGCTGGCGGGGATCTCGAATCTGGCCGCAGCGCCGCTCGCGCCCGGGGAGACCGACGGGTAGGAGTAGTTATCTTCCGCTCGTGGAGTTACTCCTCTTCCTGATCCTCGGCGCCGCCGGGGGCGCCTTCGCGGCGTGGACCTACTGGCGGCGCGATCTCCCCGTGCCGGGGCGATGGGTGCCCGCCACCATGCGGGCCGCCGCGTTCGCACTCGCTCTGCTCCTCCTCCTCGACCCCCGCCTGCCGGCCGCCCAGGGGCGGCCGGAGCGCTGGGTGTTGATCGACGGCTCCACGAGCATGGCGGTCCCATCTAAGGCCGCGGGGACGGCGGCGTGGGACAGCGCGCGCGGGGCCGCGGAGCGGCTGCGCGCGGAAGGTGCGCGCGTTCTGCGCTTCGGGGGGACAGCGGCGGTCGAGGACAGCGCTCTGGCCTCTCCACCCACCGATCCCCGCTCGCAGCTTGTGCCCGCGCTCGAACGCGCTGCCGAGTCGGGTGCGCGCGAGATAGTGGTCGTCTCCGACTTCCGGCTGGAGGATCCGGTGGCCGCGCGCGCCGTGTTCCAGCGGCTCGGCGTGGACATGCGCTTCATCGCGGTGGGCGGCGAGATCCGGAACGCGGGGCTGGCGGAGCTCAGTGTTCCCGGAGACGTCGAGGCCGGCGCCCCGATCCGGGGCGAGGTCGTCGTATTCGCAAGCGGCGTGGCCGCATCGGACACGGTCATCGTGGAGGTGCGTGAGGAGGACCGGCTGGTGTGGAGTGGCCGCGCCGCGGCTCCGGCTCCGGGACGCACTGCGCGGATCCCGGTGCTCCTTCCGGCCCCGCAGCCGCGTCCCTTGGGGGGCGAGATCCGCTACGAGGCGGCCGTGCGCCTGGACGGGGATGCTTACGGAGCCGACGACGGCAGGGTGGCCTACGCCGTCGTGGACGAGCGCGAGGGGGCTCTGGTCGCGGTCTCGTTCGCGCCGGATTGGGAGCTCCGCCATCTGCTCCCCGTGCTCGCGCGGGTCACGGGGCTGCCCACCCGCGGGTACCTGCGGGTCGGCGACCGCTTCCTGCCGACCGGTCCGGGGGCTCCGCCTGTGAGCGCCGAGGAGGTGGCCGGCCGCGTCCGCGACGCGCACCTGGTGGTCGTCCACGGCCTGGGCGCTGGCGCGCCCGGATGGGCCCGCGACGCCGCGGCGGGCGCCCCCCGCGCGCTCGTGTTCGCACGCGACCCAGCGGGAGCGCTGGCCGCGGGGTTGTTTGTGGACACTCCCCGCGCGGGGGAATGGTACCTGGACGCGGAGCCCCCCGCGTCCCCGCTGGCTGCGGCGCTGATCGGCCTGCCGTACCCCGCGCTCCCGCCGCTCGGCGAGCTGCTCCCGTGGAGCGGGGCGGGGGCCGCCTCCGCCCCCCTCGAGGCGAGGCTCCGTGGGGCCGGTCCGACCCAGGCCGCGCTGGTTCTCCGGGAGCGCTCAGAGGGCCGGGTCGCGGTCGCGCTTGCCTCTGGCTGGTGGCGCTGGGCGCTCCGCCCCGGCGCGGCCGAAGAGGCGTACAGCCGGGTCTGGTCCGCCGTCGCGGGCTGGCTGCTCGCGGGCGAGGTGACGCCTTTCGGGCGGATCCGCCCGACCGAGCGCGTGGTGGAGGGGGGAGCCCCGATTGCGTGGACCGGGGGCAGCGTGGCACCGATCCGGGTGACCGTGCTCCAGGGAGAGCATGTCGTCACCGACACCTCGCTGGCGCGCCCGGTCGCCGCGCTCCGCACACCGCCCCTTCCTCCGGGGAGTTACCGCTACCTGACGCGCGCCGGCGCGGACAGCGCGTCCGGCCGGTTCGACGTGCAGCCCTCCACGGACGAGCTGCGCTATCCGCGCATGGCGCTGCCCGACTCGATCGCGTCACCTCCCGGGACGCGTGCCGATCCGGCGGGGCGGCCCCTGCGGGCGCATCCGGTCCCCTGGCTCATCTTGATCGGGCTCCTCTGCGGCGAGTGGGTGACCCGGCGCCGCAAGGGGCTGAGGTAGACATGACCCGACTTTTCCGCACCCGCGCGGAGCAGAAGCGATCCCTCTGGCGCCGCGCCGTCGATCTCGCGCTGACCGACGTGCGCGTGCTGGCGGGCGGAATAGACCACGAGACGCTGGAGACGCTCGAGGAGCGGCTGCTGGGAGCGGATTTCGGGGTGAAGGCTACGCTTCGTCTGGTCGACGCGATCGAGAGCCGGGCGCGCCGGGGCGACGTGCTCGGATCTGGAGACCTCAGGGGAGCGCTCCGCGACGAGGTGACCCGGATCCTCGCCCCGGCGCGTGGCGCGGGGCTGCGCATGGCCGAGTCGGGCCCCACGATCTGGCTCGTGGTCGGGGTGAACGGCGCGGGCAAGACCACCACGGTGGCGAAGCTCGCGCACTGCCTGCGGAGAGAAGGGAAGTCGGTTCTGATCGCCGCCGCCGACACGTACCGCGCCGGCGCGGTCCAGCAGCTCTCGGTTTGGGCCGAGCGGGTCGGCGCCGAGTTCGTGGCCGGGAAGGAGAGGGGCGACCCCGCCGCGGTCGCGTACGACGCGATCGAAGCGGCGGTCGCGCGCGGGATCGACGTGGTGCTGGTCGACACCGCGGGACGGCTGCACACGAACCGCAATCTGATGGAGGAACTGAAAAAGGTGGAGCGCGTGGTCGCCAGACGGCTCGAGGGCGCGCCGCACGAGACGCTCATCGTGCTTGATGCGACCGTGGGGCAGAACGCGCTCA
>CAUZJY010000029.1:0-19276 GCA_963580305.1 Gemmatimonadales bacterium UBA6960 | reverse complement strand
ATCTGGACGAGATGATCGACGGAGGACTGATCACCCTGGAGCGGGCGGAGGTAATCCTGTACCGGCCACACGACGTGCCGGAAGACGAGCGCTGGCGGCACCGGATCGGGGGATTGGAGCCGGGCGACCGCTGATCCGTCCGGGGTGCCGCTCCCCTCCGCGAACGCGGCCGTCCCGGTTCACGAGCAAATCCCACAGCCGCCGCCCCTGCCAGATATCCGCCGAGCAGGTATGTGACGCTCGGCACCCGCCAATCGACTTGGAAGCGGACCCAGGATCCTGTCGGCCTTTACGTACGGAAACCATGAACGACCGAATCCACCGCGCCCTCGACGGAGAGCTCCGACGCGGGGACCTCACGCCCACGGGCGCCGCCGCCCTGGCGTGCTGTCGAACGAGGTTTACCGCACGTTCAACAACATCGACAGTCGTGTCGCGACCCGAGAGCTGAGGGAGTTGGCAGAACGACCAAGTCCCTGCGGCGCTTCACTTTCCTCATGGTCGCTGCTGGACTCGAACCAGCGACCCCCACGATGTGAGCGTGGTGCTCTACCGACTGAGCTAAGCGACCAACCTCGAGACAAAGAACCCGCGCCGGAGCGCGGGCCATTCATTCCGCCCGCCCGGCGGATACCCCCACGGGGAATCGAACCCCGGTCTTCTGGCTGAGAACCAGAGATCCTAGGCCACTAGACGATGGGGGCGCAGAACTCCTGCCCCGCGAGGGGGCAGGACGAAAACCCCGCGACGGGGCAGGACAAAAAACTTACCGACGGCGGTGCGGCGCTTCAACCCCAGATCCTGCTTGGGATTGGCCGCCTCCTGAGCCCCGGAGTGGGCTCCCGAGGGCGGAAGTCAGGGCCGGAGCGCGACCAGCTCCTGCCACTCCGAGATCCAGTGATTCGGCTCCGCCTCCGCCAGCACTTCCGCGGGGAAGGGCCCCCACCGGACGGCCGCGGTGCGCACCCCGGCCTCGCGCCCCGCGACCAGGTCGTGCGGCGAGTCGCCCACGAACAGCACCTCGGCCAGCACGTCGGCAACGTCCTGAGCCAGCTCGAGCTCCGTGAGCGCCCGGCGCACCGGCTCCGGGTCGGGCTTCCCCGCGCGCACGTCGTCCGCGGTGACGAGCACGTCCAGCAGATCGGTGAGCCCGCAGCGCGCGAGCGTGCGGACCGTCATCTCCCGGCTCTTGCTGGTGACCACGCCCACCCGAACCCCACGGGTGCGCAGCGCCGCGAGCGCGTCGGTCGCGCCCGGGAAGCCGCACACCATCTCGTCGTGCACCGTGCGCTGGAAGGCCACGTAGGTGGCGACCATTCGCTCAGCCTCGTCGAGATCCGCCGCGAGCTCAGCCATGCTCGCGCGCAGCGGTCTGCCGATGTTTCTCACCCACAGCTCGTCCGGAAGCTCGCGCCCGCGATGCGTGCGCATGGTATGCCGGTAGCAGCGCAGGATGAGCGGGACCGTGTCCGCGAGGGTCCCGTCCAGGTCGAAGAGCACGGCACGCCAGTCGGGGCACGCGACAGCGGCCGGTTCGCTCACCGCTCCTCCGTCCACAGGCAGATCCGCTCGACCAGCGCGTCCACCGCGTGGTCCACCTGCGCCTCGGTGAGCACCGCGGGCGGGGTCAGCTGGAGCACCTCGCCCCGGTCGCCCGCCGGGAGCACGATCAGCCCCGCGCGGAGCGCACGCTCGGCGAGCGCGACCGCAGATCCCGAGGCGGCCAGTTCCACCCCGATAAGCAGGCCGCGACCACGCACCTCGACGATCTCGTCCACTCTCTGGAGGCCGTAGGCGAGACCCGCGCGGAGCAGCTCCCCCAGAGCGTGCGCGCGCTCGACCAGCCGCTCGTCGGCCAGCACGTCCAGGAAGGCGAGCGCGGCGACGCACGCGACCGGATGTCCGAGAAAGGTGCTCGTGTGGATCGCCTCGCCCTCGGACGGAGGCCAGGCGTCCATGAAGCGTCCTGGCGCGAGGCACGCGGAGATCGGCATCCCACCCCCGAACGCCTTGCCCACGCACAGCAGGTCCGGCACGACGCCGTGGTGCTCGTGTGCGAACAGCTTGCCAGTGCGCCCGAAGCCGGTCAGCACCTCGTCGCACACGAGCAGCGCGCCCGCCGCGCGCGCCTTCTCCGCCACGGCAGCGAGGAATCCGGGAGGCGGGACGCGTACCCCCGCCCGTCCCTGGATGGGCTCGACCACCACGGCGCCCACCGGATCGCCCCCCGAGCGGCGCGCGAGCGCCCGCTCGACCTGCTCGAGCGCCGCCTCCGCCACAGCCGGCTTGTCGCGCTCGGTAGGGAACCGGACGCGAGTCACCCCGCCGTACAACCTGCGCTCGAAGGGCCGGCGGAAGAGCTCGCGATCGGTCGCGGCGAGCGCTCCGGCGGTGAGCCCGTGATAGCCGCCGGAGAACGCCAGCACACCGGCGCGCCCGGTGGCGAGCAGGGCGGTCTTGAGCGCGATCTCGACCGCCTCCGAGCCCGATGTGGCGAGGACCGCCTGCGCGTCCGGCCAGGGCGCGAGCGCCGTCAGCCGTTCGAGCAATTCGAGCTTGAGGGCCGGCGGGTGCACGTCGCCCATCCCGTGCATGAGCACGGCCGCCTGCGCGGCGACCCGCTCGGTGATACGCGGATGGGCGTGTCCGGCCAGCGCGACGCCGAAGGCGGCCGAGAGATCCAGGTACTCATTGCCGTCCACGTCGCGGACGTTGGCGCCCCGCGCCGCGTCCCAGAACACGGGGAAGCGCTCGCCCACGAAGGTGACATTGCGCGACTCGACGGCACGCAGCCGGCCCGCGAGCGAGCGCGAGCGCGGCCCCGGGGGAGGAACGACAACGTGCGGAAGCCGCTCGCCGAAGGGAGGAGTGCTCAGTCGATCGATCCTTCCGCCCCGGATGTCGGCGCAGATGTCGGCACAAGGTACGGCTGCGCGACCATCCCCATCGCGTGGTAGCCGTTGTCGACGTGGAGCGTCTCGCCCGTGATGCCGCCCGCGAGCGGCGAGCACAGGAAGGCCGCGGCGTACGCGACGTCCGTCGCCTGGTTCACCCCTCCCAGCGCCGAGTTCTCCTCGTAGTACTCGACCATCCGGTCGATCTGCCCGATCGCCTTCGCGGCGCGGCTCGCCAGCGGTCCCGCGCTGATCGTGTTCACCCGCACCCCCCAGCGCCGCCCCGCCTCGAAAGCGAGGGTGCGGGTGTCGCTCTCGAGGGCCGCCTTGGCGGAGCTCATCCCGCCGCCGTATCCGGGAATCACGCGCTCGGCGGCCAGGTAGCTGAGCGAGACCACGGCGCCGCTGCGCCGCACAAGCGGCCCCATGCGCTGGACCAGGCTTACCAGGGAGTAGGCGCTCGCCGAGAGCGCCGCGAGGTAACCGGCGCGACTCGTGTCGACCAGAGCCTTCTGCACCTCCGGCCCGTTCGCCAGCGAGTGCACGAGAACGTCGAGGCAGGGCTCGCCGAAGTCCTGCCGGAGCCGGTCTGCTACCTCCTGGACCGTGAAGGCGTCGAGCTCCCTGTAGCGCTTGTCCTCGCGCACCTCGGCGGGCACGTCCGCCGGAGTGTCGTAGGCTGCATCCAGCGGATAGACCCGCTCGATCGCGAGCTCGCCGCCTCCGGGAAGGACGAGGTCGAGCTTCCCGCGCTCCAGGCTCTTCCGGAAGATCCTGAGCACCGGGGGCCAGGTGCCGACGCACACGCGCGCGCCCGCGGCGGCCAGCGCCTTGACGATCGCCCAACCGTACCCGCGATCGTCGCCGACCCCGGCCACGAACGCGCGCTTGCCGCTCAGATCGATGCCCAGCATCGGGTCTCCTCCAGAGCTGCCCTTGGTCGTGTCGTGATCGGTGCTTCGCGACGCGGAAGCTAGAGTCGGGCGGCGGCCGCGTCACCATGCTCGGAGGGGGGTGCGGAAGGAGAGCGCCCCAGCCGCGCGGAGAGCCAGAATGAGGAGAGCCGCGGTCGCGGCGAGTGCCCCCACGGCGCCGAGCACTCCGCCGCAGTCCACCGTAAAATACCAGGCGGCGCACAGGTGCGGCCAGGCCCAGTCGGCGAGCATGCCCGCCGCGATCAGCACGATCACCCCACCGGTCGCCGCGAGCACGTACTGGAATCCTCTGCGGCCACCCGCGTGCGCCTCGGCGCGGAGCGCCTCCGCCTGCTCGCTCGAGACGAGTCCCGCCTCGCGCCAGCGCTCGAGCGCGGCGGCCAGCTCGCGGGAGACGTGGCTCACGGAAGGGTCCTCACGCCGCCCGCCGACGCAGCCAGGCGCTGAACTCCGGCCAGGAGCGGGTGTTCAGCACGTCGCCCGCTTCGCACCAGGCGCGGCGCGCCTGGTCCACCCCGTAGCTGCATGTTCTCGAGCTCGCGCCGCGTGTGCGCGTCCGTGCTCACCACCACGTTGACCCCCAGCTCCCGGGCGCGGAACGCGTGCACGTCGGAGAGATCGAGCCGGTTCGGGTTGGCGTTGATCTCCACCGCGACGTCCAGCTCGGCGGCGGCCTCGAGCACCGCATCCATATCCAGCGCGAAGGAGGGGCGCCGCCCCAGGATCCGCCCGGTGGGATGGCCGAGGATGTCCACCTCCGGATGCTGGATCGCCTTGAGGACGCGCTCCGTCATCGCGGCACCGTCCATCTTCATGAACGAGTGCACGCTGATGACGACCAGGTCGAGCTCGGCGAGCGTGTCGTCGTCCATGTCGAGGGAGCCGTCCCTGAGAATGTCCACCTCCATGCTGCGCAGGATCCGGATGCCCTCCAGGCGCTCCTGCACCTCCTCGATCTCCGCCCGCTGCGCGCGGGCCCGCTCCGCCGTGAGCCCCTGCACCATCGTGAGCGCGCCCCCGGAGTGGTCGGTCATCGCCAGATACTGGTAGCCGAGCGCGCGACAGGCGAGCGCCATCTGCTCGATCGGGTAGCGGCCATCGCTCCAGGTGGAGTGCATCTGGAGGTCGCCCTTCAGATCCGCGAGATTGATGAGCTTCGGGAGCCTGCCCGCCGCGGCCGCCTCCAGCTCTCCGCGCCCCTCGCGCAGCTCGGGCGGGATCCACGCCATCCCGAGCGCCGCGAACAGTTCCTCCTCGGTGGCGCCGGCGATGCGCGTGCCCTCGCGGCCACCCTCCGCCTCGCGGAAGACGCCGTACTCGCCGACCTTGAGCCCGCGCCGCTTGGCGAGCTGTCGGATGCGGACGTTCTGCTCCTTGGAGCCGGTGAAGTAATGGAGGGCGGAGCCCCACGACTCCGTCGGGATCACCCGCAGGTCCACCTGGAGCCCGGAGCGCAACACCAGCGTGCCCCGCGTGCTCCCGGCCGCCTCCACGAGCGCGGCCCCGGGGAAGGCGGCGAAGTGCGCGACCACCAGGCTTTCGTCTCCCTCGGCGCGTGCGAGCAGGTCCACGTCGGCGACGGTCTCGGCGCGCCGGCGCAGGCTGCCCGCGACCTCGAGCTCCAGCAGCCCCGGCGCGTCCTCCATCCAGGAAAGGATCCCGACCAGCAGCCGCTCCGCCCTGGCGCGCAGCGTGCGCGCGCGTGCGTCGCGTGTCTCCGCGATCGCCTCCAGCAGCTTGGCCGCGCTCGCGGCGCCAAAGCCGCGCACGCCGGCGACGCGCCCGTCCCGGATCGCCTCCTCCAGCTCGGCGACCGAGCCGATGCCGAGCGCCTCCCAGAGCGCGGCGGCCTTGCGCGGTCCGAGCCCCCGGATCTTGGTGAGCTCGAGGAGCCCGCGCGGGAAGCTCCGCCCCGGCTCCTCAAGGGCGGCGAGAGTGCCGGTCTCGACCAGCTCGCGCAGGTGGTCGGCGATGCGCGGCCCGATGCCGGGGAGGGTGGCAGGGTTCTCTCCCCCGCGAATCATCGCCGCGATGCTCTTCGACAGGCTCTCCACCGTGCGGGCGGCCGTGCGGTACGCACGGATCTAGAAGCGATTCGCCCCGCGCAGCTCGAGCAGGTCGGCAACGTCGTCCAGCGCGGCGGCCAGCTCGGCGTTCTGCACCCTCAGCCGATCCGGACGCCGGCGTCCCCGAGCAGCGCCACGAAAGCGGCCTCATCCAGCGTCGCGACGCCGAGCTCGACCGCCTTCTCGTACTTGGAGCCCGGATCCTCACCCACCACCACGTAGTCGGCCTCCTTGCTCACCGAGCCGACCACGCGGCCTCCGGTCTCTTCCACCATCTGCTTGGCCTGCGCGCGGCTGAGCCCGACGAGCCCGCCCGTGAACACGAACCTCTTCCCCGCGAGCGGCGTCTCGGAGGGAAGCGGCGGGGGCACGGGCGCCACGCCGCTCCCCTGGACCCTGTCGATCGCGCGCGCATTCTGCTCGTGCGCGAAGAAGTCGTGGATCGCCTCCGACATCACCGGGCCGATGCCCGGGACCTGCACCAGCTCCTCCGGAGTCGCCTCCCGGATCCGGTCGAGGCTGCGGAAGTGGAGCGCCAGGTCGCGCGCCACCGCGGCGCCCACCTCGGGAATCCCGAGCGCGTAGAGAAAGTGGTGCAGCTCGGGCCGACGGCAGCGCCGGATACCCTCGACCAGGTTGGTCGCGGACTTCTCCGCGAAGCCGGGGAGCTCGGTCAGCGTCTGCGGCTCCAGGTCGAATAGATCGGCCAGCTCGCGCACCAGGCCGCGCTCCACCAGCAGCACCGCGGTCTCCTCCCCCAGCCCGGCGATGTCGAGCGCGTTGCGCGAGCCGAAGTGCACGATCCTGCCCTTGAGCTGCGCCGGGCAGACGAAGCGGTTGGGACAGGCGGTGAAGGGTCCGCGCTCCACCACGGGCGTCCCGCACGCCGGGCACTCGACCGGCATCACGAAGCGTCGACCCCGCCGCTTCCCCTCCTCCTCCACCCGCTCGAGCACCTGCGGGATCACGTCGCCGGCCCGCTGGATGCGCACCAGGTCGCCCTGGCGCACGTCCTTCCTGCGCACCTCTTCCCGGTTGTGGAGCGACGCGCGCGAGATCGTGACGCCGCCCACCTGGACCGGGATCAGCAGCGCGACCGGGGTGAGCACGCCGGTGCGTCCGACGGAGACGGCGATCCGCTCGACCCGCGTGACCTCCTTCCGCGACTCGAACTTGTACGCGAGCGCCCCGCGCGGGTGGTGCGCGGTGGTACCCATGTCCGCGCGGTCGTCCAGGTCGTTCAGCTTGATCACGACCCCGTCGATCTCGTAGTCAAGCTCGTCGCGCCGCTCCGCCCAGCTTCGGTGGTAGGCGAGCACCTCCTCGAGCGTGCCCATCACCTCCACTCCGGCCGGCACGCGGAAGCCCCATTGCCGGAGCGCCTCCACCCCGTCCAGATCCTTGCGAAAGCTCGCCCCGCGCACCGCGAGCACGTCGAAGGCGAGGCAGTCGAGCCGGCGCTCGGCTGTGAGGCGCGAGTCGAGCTGCCGGATCGCGCCGGCCGCCGAGTTGCGCGGCGAGGCATACGGCTCCGCGCCGGACTCGACCAGCCGCTCGTTGAAGGCCTCGAAGTCCGAGATGTACATGAGCACCTCGCCGCGCACGGCGAGCATCTCCGGGGCCGGCCGCTCCGCCTCACGAAGCCGGAGCGGGACGGTGGGGATGGTCTTCACGTTCTCGGTCACCCCCTCCCCCTGCCTGCCGTCGCCCCGGGTGACCGCGCGCACGAGCCGGCCCCGCTCGTACACGAGCTCGATGGACGCCCCGTCCAGCTTCGGCTCAAGCAGATACTCGACCGGGCCGTCCACGCCCCGCCGGATACGCTCGTCGAAGCGGCGCACCTCCGCCTCGTCCTGCGTCGAGTCCAGCGAGAGCATCGGCGCGGTGTGGTCGACCGTCTCGAACTCCGGCTGCGGCTCACCCCCGACGCGCTGGGTGGGGGAGTCGGCCGTGATCAGATCCGGATGCGCCTCCTCGAGCTCCTCGAGCCTGCGGAAGAGCCGGTCGTACTCCTCGTCCCCGACCTCCGGACGCGCCTCGACATGATAGAGGTAGTTGTGGTGGTGGATCTCGCTCCGCAGCCGCTCGATCTCGTCGGCGGCCTCGCCCGCCGAGAGAGCGTGCGGGTCGGTCCCGGAGGAGCCCCCGGACCCGGCCGAGGAGGGAGCCCGGGAGCGAGCCGAGGAACGAGCCGAGGAGCGAGGATGGCGCTTCGCCACGCGAGTCGGGCCAGAGGGGGGAGCAGTGGTGGAGGCGGATGCCGTACCCGGAGGAGCGGGAAGAGATTCTCTTGCCGGCCCTCCCGGCCGATCGACATCTTCGCGCTTCTGCCCCGTTTCACCGGGCCCCTGAGAGCACATTGGCCCGTCTCGCCGTTCTGCAGCCCGATCCCCGAGCGGCCGCCCGTCTGAGCGCAGCCCTCGCCGATCAACACACGCTGCTCGAGTGCGGGAGCGTGAACGAGTTCTGGGAGGTGGTCATGACGGGGCCGGTAGACGGCTGCGTCGTGGACATCTACCATCCGACGCGTGCTCTCACCCTTCCCGGGCTCCAGCGGCTGCGTCGCCGCATGCCTCCGCTCGCGAGCGTCGTGTACGCGGACTTCTCCGACCGCGAGCTCGACCTCTTCGAGCTCGGCCGGCTGAAGATCGACGGCGTGATCCTGACCGGGACCACGGACCAGCCGACGGAGACCCGGCGTGCGGTGGCGGGAGCCCTGGCCGGGGCAGCGGCGCTCGGGTTGACCGGGGCGCTCCACGGCCAACTGCACCCGCTGGGAATCGAGTGCCTGCGCTGGTCGATCGAGCACGCCGAGGATTCTCCCTGCGTCACCCAGATGGCGGAAGCGTTCGCCCTCACCCCGGCCGCCCTTGCGCGCGAGCTGCACGACCGGAGGCTCCCCACCCCGGCCCGACTCCTCCTCTGGGGCCGGCTCTTCGGCGCCGCCCGTCTGATCACGAATCCGGACCGGAGCGTGCAGGACGCGGCCTTCCGGCTCGGCTACTCGTCGGCATCCGCGCTCGGACGGGCGTTCCGCCGTGAGACGGGACTGACCCCCTCGGAGCTGCGCAGCCGGGGGCCGCTCGCGTGCGCGCTGGACGGCTTCCTGCGCCGCGAGGTGCGGGGACGGGCGGGATGAGCCGCGCGCAGGCGCGGCCCCGGGGGAGGGTCGGGACGCACCTCCGATCGTGCCGGTGGTCTCTGGCGGCCATCGCAGGATACGCCGCCAGCAGCGCGTGCGCATCCGCACCCGCGGCGCCCCGTCCAGTCGCCGAGCCGCTCGCGGCAATCGCCGCCGAGCCGCTCGTGGGAGCCCAGTGGGCGGTGCTCGCCGTGGACCTCGCGACCGGCGACACCCTGCTCGCGCACGAGCCTGAGCGGCGCATGATCCCCGCCTCCGCGATGAAGCTGCTCACTGCGGTCGTCGCGCTCGACCTGCTCGGCCCCGACTTCCGCTGGGAGACCGGGCTCTGGAGCACGGGGGCACCCGACTCGGCCGACCTGGTCCTCAGCGCCAGCGGCGATCCGACCTTCTCGACGCGCTGGTGGGACAGCGACGTCGCGCCGCTCGACTCCCTCGCCGGATCGCTCGGCGAGCTCTACGCCGTACGCGTCACGGGCGCCCTCGTCGTGGACGCATCCACGTGGGATTCGACGAGCGTGCCCCCGAGCTGGATGGTCGAGGACCTCTCCGTCCCAGCCGGCGCTTCGGGCGGCGCGCTCGCGCTCGCCGAGGGCGAGACGCGCATCGAGCTGCGCGGCGGCTCCGCTCCGGGCGATCCGGTCGCGGTCCGCTGGTGGCCGCTCGGCGAGGATGAGTTCGTGCGCTCCCGGCTCGTGACCGTCGCGGACACCGCGGCGGACTCGCCGCTTCGGGTCGAGGTCGGGTGGCTCCCCGAGTCGCGCGCGCTCGCGCTGGAGGGTACGGTCGCGGCCGGCCATGTCGACACGCTCGTGGTCGCGACGCGCGATCCCGTGCGGCAGGCCGCGGCGGCCCTCGACCGCGCCCTCGCGGCGCGCGGCGTGGCGACCGGGAGCGGCCGGCGGATCGCCTGGAGCACGGGCGAGCCGCTCGCCGGCGGCTGCACCACGGGCAGCCTTCCCCCGTGCCCGGCCGCGCGGCTGCTCGGCGTGGTCGCCTCCCCCCCGCTGCTGGAGGTGGTCGAGACCACGCTCGAGGCGAGCCAGAACTGGATCGCCGAGCAGATCATCCGGACGGTCGGGGGTGCCGGCGCCGGTGGTGTCGGCGAGCTCCCGCAGGCCGGTCCCGCGGGGCGCGCCGGGTGGCGCGAGGGCACCGCCGCCGCACGCGCCCACGTGACCGACGTGGTGGGGGTTCCTGCGCAGGACGTGCGCGTCGTGGACGGCTCCGGTCTCTCGGTGCAGAACCTCCTCACCCCGCGCGCGCTGGTGCGCCTGCTGGCGTACGCGCGCGGCCGGCCGTGGGGCGAAGCCTTCCGAGCCGCGCTCCCGGAACCGGGGGAGGAGGAAAGCACGCTCGAGACGCGGCTCGCCGGCCTCGAGGGACGCGTTTGGGCCAAGACCGGCACGCTCACCAACGTGGCCACCCTCGCCGGCTACCTCGTCGACGCGCGCGGCCGGGAGATCGCACTCGCGATCCTGGTCAACGGCTCCAACCTGCCGGTGGCGACCGTGCGCGAGGCGATCGACGGGATCGTGCGAGCGCTCGCCGCCGGGCTGTGAGCGAAGAGCCGGCGACGGGAGCCTCCAGCGCCCGCTACCCTCCAGCGCTCCCCACCCTTCCACGTGCCTGCTCGGCCCCTCCCCGA
This sequence comes from Gemmatimonadales bacterium UBA6960, assembly GCA_963580305.1. GTDB lineage: Bacteria > Gemmatimonadota > Gemmatimonadetes > Longimicrobiales > Gaopeijiaceae > UBA2988. Next base: position 8,591 of record CAUZJY010000029.1, on the reverse strand, counting down.
GCAGCGCCGCGCGCGCCTCCTCGAAGAAGTACTGGACGTTCTCGAAGTCGAACGTCTGGTATCCCCCGAGCCGCGGGCGCACGAAGAGAGAGGGGCGGCTCCGTCCAGTGCGTGACCATGTTCGAGCGATTCCGCCACGACATGATCGAGAACACACGCATGTGGATCGCGAGCATCCTCTGCGCGAGCAGCCGGTGCGGGTGGCTCTGCTTGCCGGAGCCGACGTCCACGCCGACGATCCCGGTCGCCCCGAGCTCCGCGGCGCGGTGGAGCGGGAAGGGTGTGCTCGGTACCCCCCATCCACGTACCCGCGCTCGTTCACGCGCGCGGGTGGATAGAAGTGGATAGAAGACGGGGAGCGCGGCGCTCGCGTAGAGGGCGTCCACCAGGGAGACGTTCGTGTCGGCTCCCGAACCGAACCATTCGGTCACCCCGGTTTCCAGGTTCACCGCGTTCACCTGGAGCGGAGCCTCGGCTCCTCCCCGCGCTTCACCGGAACGATGTCCTCGATGTAGTGGCGGAGGGGCTCACCGAGGAAGAGAGCCTCCTGCCGGATTCCGTGATCAGCACGGCCCGGCGGTTGACCTGGACGATGTGCTCCCTGCGCAGGGCGAACGCGAGGGGGACCAGCTCCTTCCATCCCATCCCCCCGCCACGCACGCCCCGATCGGGTTGACGCTCTTTCCCGCTCCAGATAGCTTGCTGAGACTTGGAATCATTCTAGATAAGCCCGTTTACGCGGGTGCCTTAGGATCCGAAATGCCCGGTACCCCGATCCTCAGAATCGAGAGTCTTCACGCCAAGGTCGCCGACGAGGAGCCGGAGATCCTCAAGGGGGTCGACCTCGAGCTCCCGCTGGGCGAGGTCCACGCGATCATGGGCCCCAACGCCTCGGGCAAGAGCACGCTGGCAAAGGTGCTGACCGGGCATCCCGGGTACCAGACCACGGCCGGCACGGTCACGTTCGAGGGTCGCTCCCTGCTCGAGATGGAGCCGCACAAGCGGGCCCGCGCCGGTCTCTTTCTCGCCTTCCAGTATCCGGTCGAGATCCCCGGGGTGTCGATCGCGAACTTCCTGCGCACGGCGATGCAGTCGCGGCTGGCCGAGGGGGAGGAGCTGGACCTCTTCGACTTCCAAGACCTCCTGCTCGACCGCATGCAGCTGCTCGGCGTGGACCCCTCCTTCGCGGAGCGGCCGGTCAACGACGGCTTCAGTGGCGGCGAGAAGAAGAGGAACGAGATCCTCCAGATGGCAGTGCTCAAGCCCAAGCTCGCTCTCCTGGACGAGACCGATTCCGGGCTCGACATCGACGCGCTCAAGGTGGTTGCACGCGGCGTGAACACGCTGCGCCGGGAGGATCCGACCATGTCGGTGCTGCTGATCACGCACTACCAGCGCATGCTCGATTACATCACGCCGGACATGGTCCATGTCATGGTGGACGGCCGGATCGTTCGCTCCGGTGGCCCGGAGGTCGCGATCTGGCTTGAAGAGGAAGGATACTCGAGCTGGCGAGAGGCCGAAGAGAAGGCCGTCGCCGAGAGGTAGCAATGCCTAACAACGCAGTCGTCGAGCGGCTTGATCTCGATCAGAACAAGTACGACTTCCGCACGGTGGACCAGCCGGTGTTCCGCACCGAGCCGGGGCTCTCGGAGGAGGTCGTGCGCGCCATCTCCACGCACAAGGAGGAGCCGGAGTGGATGCTCAACTTCCGGCTCAAGGCGTACCGGATCTACCTGAAGAAGCCCATGCCGACCTGGGGCTCGGACCTGTCGGATCTCGAGAACGTGCTCGACCAGATCTACTACTACGTGCGCCCCCAGGACCGCATGATGAACTCCTGGGACGACGTGCCCGAGAGCATCAAGGACACCTTCCAGAAGCTCGGCATTCCCGAAGCCGAGCAGAAGGTCCTGGCGGGGGTCGGCGCGCAGTACGAGTCCGAGATGGTCTACCACTCGCTCAAGAAGGAGTGGGACGACAAGGGGGTCATCTTCGATTCGATCGAGGACGGGCTCCGGAAGCATCCCGAGCTGTTCCGGAAGCACTTCGCCACCGTGATCCCCCCGGCGGACAACAAGTTCGCCGCGCTGAACTCGGCGGTCTGGTCGGGCGGCTCGTTCGTGTACATCCCCAAGGGCGTGCATCTCGATACCCCGCTCCAGGCGTACTTCCGCGTGAACCAGGAGCGCATGGGGCAGTTCGAGCGCACCCTGATCATCGCCGACGAGGGAAGCCGCGCCCATTACATCGAGGGGTGCACGGCGCCGGCCTACACGACCGAGTCGTTCCACTCGGGCGTGATCGAGATCGTGATCGCGAAGGACGCACACTTCCGCTACACGACGATCCAGAACTGGTCGCGCAACATGTACAATCTCGTGACCCAGCGCGCGCTGGTGAACGCGGGCGCGACCATGGAGTGGCTGGACGGGAATCTCGGCTCCAAGGCGACCATGAAGTACCCGTCCTGCTACCTAATCGGCGAGGGGGCGCACGGGTCGATCCTCTCGATCGCGTACGCGGGCGACGGCCAGCACCAGGATACGGGCGGCAAGGTCGTGCACGCCGCGCCGCGGACCACGTCGACGATCGTCTCGAAGTCGATCTCCAAGGGGACAGGGCGGGCCACGTACCGTGGCCTGTGCAAGGTCTACGAGGGCTCGACCGCCTCGCGCTCGAACGTCGAGTGCGACGCGCTCCTGATCAACGAGACCGCGCGCAGCGACACGTACCCGTACATCGAGATTGAGGAGCGTTCCGCCAACGTCGGCCACGAGGCCACCGTCTCCAAGATCGGGGAGGAACAGCTCTTCTATCTGACGAGCCGCGGGATGACCGAAGAGGAGGCGATGGCGCTCATCGTCCGCGGGTTCATCGAGCCGATCGCCAAGCAGCTGCCGCTCGAGTACGCGGTGGAGCTGAATCGCCTGATCGAGATGGAGATGGAGGGCTCCGTTGGGTAATGTGCATGGCTGAGGCGGTTGCAGATCGGGTCGGGCAGAGGTGGGGCGCGGGCGGCAGGCTTGACCGGGAGGCGGTCGAGCGGCTGGCCGCCCACGAGCCGGCCTGGCTCGCCGAGCGGCGGATGCACGCCTGGCGCGTGTACGAGGCCACACCGATGCCCGACACGCACCACGAGGAGTGGCGCCACACCGACCTCGCCCACAAGCTGCCGCTCGACGCGCTGCGCATCCCCGACGCGGAGCCGCTGCCTGACGACCCGCGCGCCTGGCCCCTCCTGCTCCGGCGCGCGATGGAGGAGGACGAGGACACGGCCGGCCATCTGGTCCTCGCGGACGGATGCGTGGTGCACACAGACATCCGCACGGACCTGACCTCCCGCGGCGTCGTGCTGATGTCGCTCCGTGAGGCGGTGAGCGCCCATCCCGAGCTGCTCCGCGAGCATCTGGCCACCCAGGCGGTGCCACCGGAGGAGGGGAAGCTCCAGGCGCTCAACGCCACGCTCTGGACCGACGGCGTGTTCCTCTGGGTCCCACGGGGGGTGCGCCTGGAGCACCCGGTGCGGGTGACCCGCTGGTACTCCGAGCCCGGTGCGGCCTACTTCTCCCGGACGCTAATCGTGGCGGAGCCCACCAGCGAGCTGGCCTACGTGGACGAGGCGCTCTCGGACGATCTGGACGAGACCACGCTCACCTCCACCGCGGTCGAGGTGATCGCACGGGACGGAGCGCGGGTGCGGTACGTCTCCGTGCAGAGGCTCGGGCGGGGCGCCTTCTACCAGGCCGCGCAGCGCACCCTCGCGGAGGGCGACGCCACCCTCGATACGCTGAATGTGAGCCTGGGCGCAAGCACCACCCGGGTGGATCTGAACGCACGGCTGCTCGGTCCGGGCGCCGAGAGCAACATGCTCGGGCTCTATTTCGGCGACGGCGACCAGCACTTCGACCACAACACCAGCCAGGACCACGTCGCTCCGGCGGCACGGAGCGATCTGCTCTACAAGGGCGCGCTGGACGGCGCGAGCCGCTCGGTCTTCCGGGGCGTGATCCGGGTGGCCAAGGGGGCGCAGCAGACCGATGCTTATCAGACCAACCGGAACCTGATCCTCTCTGAGCACGCGCGCGCGGACTCACTCCCGAAGCTCGAGATCAACGCCGACGACGTGAAGTGCTCGCACGGCGCGTCCGTCGGACAGCTCGACGAGGAGTCGCTCTTCTATCTGATGAGCCGCGGGCTGACGCACGACCAGGCGGAGCGGCTGGTGGTGATCGGGTTCCTGGGCGAGGTGATGCAGCGGCTGCCGCTCGGAAGCGTGTCCACCAAGGTCAACCGGGTGATCGAGGAGAAGCTCCGTATCGGCGTCCATGCCTGAATGGGTCCGGGTGGCCGCCCTCGAGGAATGCCAGCCGGGGCGGCTCCTCGGCGTGGAGGCGGGCACCGAGCGGATCGTCCTCGCGAACGTGAAGGGTGACGTCTACGCGCTGCTCGACCGCTGCACCCATCAGGATTATCCTCTGTCGGACGGAGAGCTCGACGGCGCGCGCCTCGAGTGCATCTACCACGGCGCCAAGTTCGACGTGTGCACCGGGCGCGCCGTGCAGCTCCCTGCGATCCGTCCCGTGAGGACGTTTCCGGTCGAGGTGCGCGACGGCAAGATCTTCGTCCAGGTATAGGGTAGGTATGACTCCATCGGCAGTTACCGCGTCCGTTCCCTCGGGGGCCGGCATCGACCCCACGACGCTGCGCGGGGATTTTCCGATCCTGGCGCAGACGGTCAACGGGCACCCGCTGGTCTATCTCGACAACGCCGCGACGTCCCAGAAGCCGCGCGCGGTGCTCGACGCGACGCTCGAGTACTACACGCGCGACAACGCCAACGTCCATCGCGGGATCCACGAGCTCTCCCGGCGGGCCACGCTCGCGTACGAGAGGGCACGTGCGCGGATCGGACGCTTCATCGGGGTGGAGGATCCCGGCGAGGTGATCTTCACCCGCGGGACGACCGAGTCGCTCAACCTGATGGCGTTCAGCTGGGGGCTCGAGTTCCTGCGCCCGGGCGACGAGATCCTGCTCACCGGGATGGAGCACCACTCGAACATCGTTCCCTGGCAGCTCGTGGCGCGCCGCACGGGCGCGGTGCTGCGCTGGCTCGAGCTGGACGACGAGGGGAAGCTCCGGCTAGAGGAGCTGCCGTCGCTGCTCTCCGAGCGCACGCGGCTGGTGAGCCTGATGCACGTCTCGAACGCGCTCGGGACCATCAATCCCATCGCCGAGATCGTGCGCACGGTGCGCGCGCGCGCGGACGCGGTAGTGGTCGTCGACGGCGCCCAGGCCGTGCCCCACCTGCCGCTCGACATGGCTGCCCTCGGCTGCGACGCCTACGCGTTCAGCGGCCACAAGATGTGCGGTCCGACCGGAATCGGGGTGCTGTGGGCGCGCCGCACCCTGCTCGAGGCCATGCCGCCCTTCCAGGCTGGAGGCGAGATGATCCGGATCGTCGAGCGCGAGGCAAGCACGTGGGCCGACCTCCCGCACAAGTTCGAGGCCGGAACTCCGGATATCGCAGGGGCGGTCGGGCTGGGCGTGGCCGTAGAGTATCTGGACGGGATCGGGATGGAGCGAATCGCCGCGCACGAGCGCGAGCTGCTAGGCTACGCGCTCGAGCAGCTCGTCGAGGTGCCGGGCTTCCAAGCGCTCGGCCCGCGGCGGCTCGAGGAGCGCTCGGGCGTGATCTCCTTCACCCTGGGCGACGCCCACCCGCACGACATCGCGACCATCCTGGATTCCGATGGGATCGCGATCCGCGCGGGGCACCACTGCGCGCAGCTCGTCATGCGCCGTTTCGGCGTTTCGGCCACCGCGCGCGCCTCGTTCTCCTTCTATAACACGACCGAGGACGTGGACCGGCTGGTGGCCGGACTCTCCCTCGTGCGCGGAATCTTCGGCTGACCTCGCAGGACGCGCGGGCCCCGCTCATGGACCAGCCTCCCCTCAGCTCCCTGTATCAGCACCTCATCCTGGACCACTACCGTCATCCGCGGAACCGCGGGGACCTCCCCGACAAGACGGTCGAGGTGCACATGGCCAATCCGGTGTGCGGGGACGAGATCCGGCTCCAGCTCAAGGTCGAGGGCGACGTGATCGAGAGCGCGCGCTTCATCGGCTCGGGATGCTCGATCTCGCAGGCTGCGGTCTCGATGATGACCGGACTCCTCCAGGGGCGGCGCTTCGCGGACGCGGACGCCCTCGCCGCCCGCTTCACCCGCATGATGCACGGCGATCCGGAGGCCGCGCGCGACCGGGGGCTCGGCGACCTGCGCGCCCTCCAGGGGGTGAGCAAGTTCCCGGTGCGGATCAAGTGCGCGCTGCTCGGATTCGACGCGCTCCAGGAGGCGCTCAAGCGCGTGGGGCAGGCACCTTCACAGGCGGAGGGCAGCCGCTGAATCCCGTCCCGGTCTGGTCCGGCGAGGTCACCGATCCCGTGGTGGGAACCGTCCGGGTGTGGGTGACGGAGTCGGGCGTGCGCCGGATCGACTTCCGCTCCGAGCCGGATCCCGAGCTCGGCCACGCCCACCCCGGCGAGGCGCTCTACTCCACTCCACCGCCCCCGCATCTGGACGCGACCATCGCAGCGCTCCGCGAGTACTTCGCGCGCGAGCGCCGGAACTTCGATCTCCCGCTGGACCTGAGCCCCGCCACTCCCTTCCAACGGCACGTGTACGAGCGGCTGCTCAGGATCCCCCACGGTCGGGTCGCTACGTACGGCGAGGTGGCCCAGGAAATCGGGGAGGACCTGAGCAGGGCGCGCGCGGTCGGACAGGCGGTCGGCGCCAATCCGATCGCGATCGTGGTTCCCTGCCACCGCGTGGTCGCGGCGGACGGACGCCTTGTGGGATTCACCGGGGGAATCGGTCGCAAGGCGGCGCTGCTCAAGCTCGAGGGGATCGAGGTGGACGGCTCGCGCCCATCCTCGCTGGCCCACCCGGAGATCATCCGGCTTCCGCTCTGAGCCGCGCCGGCACGGCGCCTGCTCCTCCCTCGCACCGCGCGGCGGCCCGCGGGGTAGTTCGGAGCGCCCGAGCTGTTCTCACCCATGGAACGAGTCCATGTCCGACCAGGATCTTCGCACTTCACGCCCGCTCCTCGCCGCCCTCCTCCTGCTCGTTCTCGCCGCGGGGTGCGGGAACGGGGAAGCGGAGCGGGAGCCACCGGCCGGAGCTGCGCGCGGGCCCGAGGCAGGCCCACCCCTCGAGATCCGGCCGCTCTCGGACGTGGAGCTGATGGGCATCGACCGGACGCAGATCGTCCTCAACCTGCCCTGGAGCGGGAACGTCCTGGCCAAGGAGCCGGCGGCGGCCGACAGCGGCCTGGTGCGCCTGGCCGAGCTGCGCGCTCCCCCGCGCCTGGCGGTCGACGTGATGCACCCGGCCTCCGCAGGGGGCGCGCCCGCGCCGTGAGAGCGCCTGCCCCTGGCTCAAGATCCGCCTGGAGCCGCTCGACGCCCACACGCAGGACCGACGTCCGACCGTGACCCATCGTCCTGTGGACCCGCCCGGTTGCAGAACGTACTCCGGCTCTACCTGACCTGCGACTTCGAGGCGGTGACCACGCTTGCGGCCGCGCTCCGCTCGCCCAATCCCTTTCGCGCCTTCCACGTCGAATCGCCGCGGCGCATCGTGGTGGACGTGAGTAAGTAGGAGCGGTCCTCAGGCTCTCGGATCGAGCAGCACCTTGATCGAGCCGGTCCTCCGCCGGTTCGCGGCCGCCCGCAGCGCGTCGCGAAACTGCCCGAGCGGGAACTGGTGGGTGACCATGCGCTCGACCGGCGCACCGGTCTCGACCAGCAGCTCCTGGGTGACCTCGAAGGTGTGCGCGTCGCGCCCACGCCACCGCTCCGTCCCGTACCCCACGAACCCCTTCACGTCCAGCTCGCGCGCCCACAGGAAGGTGAGGTCGAGCTTGGAGAGCTGCGCAGCGCACCCGAGCAGCACGATGCGGCCGCGCGCCGTCGCGAATCGGAGCGTCTGATCGAGGCTCTCCTTGCTGCCCACGCAGTCGTAGATCAGCGGGAAGCCGCCGCCGGCGTAGACCTCGGGGCCGACGATCGGTAGGTACGCCTGCGCGCCGCTCTCGATCAGCGCCTGGCGGGCGGTCTCCCCCGGTGCCACCACGGCGTTGGCTCCCAGCGCCCGTGCCAGCTCCGCCTCGTGCGCGCGCTTGGTCTGCGCCACCACCTGGCCCTCGAAGCCGGTCGCGCGCAGCGCCCACACGGTGGCGAGCGCGATCGGACCGCTGCCGATCACGAGCACCGCGTCGCCGGGCCGGGGCGCCTGCCGGAGCGCCGCGTGCATCCCGATCGAGAGCGGCTCGACCAGCACGGCGATCCGGTCGGAGAGCGCGGGCAGGACGGCGTGGAGCTGGGAGTCGTGCGCGAGCAGCCGCTCCCCCCAGCCGCCCGGCAGGGAGCGGTGATAGCCGATCGTGAGTCCGTGCGCCATCGGCTCTCCGCCGACGCGCTGCGGTCCCGCCTCACCCGCGTTCTCGCAGGTGGAGGCCAACCCCTCCGCGCAGGAGCGGCACCACACGGTGCGGCCACGCGCGGCGCACGAGATCATCGGATCCACCAC
>CAUZJY010000028.1:0-19388 GCA_963580305.1 Gemmatimonadales bacterium UBA6960 | reverse complement strand
GCGACTTTGGTGCCAACGGCTTCTACGCGCCGTTCGACTCGTACGAGGAGACGCGCACGACGACGGTGACGACCGGGTGGTCGGGGGAGATCGGGGGAGGGTTCACGCTGCACCCGCGGCTGAGCCTGCGCCGTCACGGCGACGACTTCACGCTGATCCGCGCGAACCCCGCCGTCTACCGCAACGTGCACCTCTCCCGGCAGCGGGGTGGGGAACTGCTCGCGAGCCGCCGTCCCCTCGCCGGCCGGGGGGTGGCGCTGGCCGTGGGCGGGGAGCTGTACCGGGACGAGGTCGAGAGCGACAACCGCGCCACTCCAGCCGCCGCCGACGCGCTCGGCAACCGGAGCGAGGACCGGGGTGCCGCGTTCACCGAGCTCGGGTGGGCAGGCGCGCGCGCCAGCCTGAGCGGAGGACTCCGCGCGGACTGGCACGAGAGCTTCGGAGACGCCTGGTCCCCCTCTGTTTCGGGCTCGCTGGACCTGACCGGGTTCCTGCGCACGCGCGCCTCGTGGGGGCGGTCCTTCCGCGCGCCCACCTGGACCGAGCGCTACTACCAGGACCCGGCGAGCATCGGGGATCCGGATCTTGAGCCCGAGCGCAGCTGGACCATCGAGCTGGGCGCGGAGCTGGCCCTCCCCGGCAGCGGCGTGCTGCGCGCGACTGCGTTCCGGCGCCAGAGCGACGACCTGATCGACTGGGTGAAGCCGGCGGGCAGCCCGCCGACCGCGCCGTCCACGGTCCAGAACGTGGAGTCCGCTCGCTACGACGGGCTTGAGCTGTTGGTGGAGGGGGTGCGGGCGGGGGGCTTCCGGCTGGACGCCGGAGGGTCCCTCCTGAGGCTGGAAGCGGGAGAGGCGGAGGGGCTCGTCAGCCGCTACGCGCTCCGGCCCCTGGTGGAGCGCGCCACGGCCCGCGTCGCGCGGGCGCTGCTCGGGGGGCGGGCGCTGCTCTCCGGGCAGATCCTCCACGAGGGACGGCGGGGGGATGACGCGTACATGCTCCTGAGTGCGCGCCTGCGGATTCGCCTTCCGGTGGGCGAGCTGGATCTAGGCGGGACCAACCTGACGGACGAGGAGCACCTGGACGTGACCGGCAACCTGGCTGCCGGCCGCGCGCTCTGGCTTGGCTACCGGCTGGAGGTGGACCGGGGCCGCTGAGACTTTCGCGGCGCGCGCGTGTAGCAGGGTGTGCCGACCACGCCTGTCGACCGTCCCGAAGCTGCCCCCGGAAGCGATGTCCACCGTCGAGCGTGACCTGAGCCCGAGCCGCGATCTCGCCGACGAGATCGCGCGCCGTGAGGCCGAGCTCGAGGAGCTGCGCGCCCGGCTGGCGGCGTGGGAGGAACGCCACGACGGGACCGCGCGGCGCAGCGGCGCATTCACGAGCATCTCCGGCCGGGAGATTAAGCCGGTCTACACTCCCCTGGACCGGGTGGGCGCCGACTCTTACCTGGACAGGCTCAACCTTCCGGGCGAGTACCCGTACACGCGCGGTCCGTACGGCACGATGTATCGGACGCGGCTGTGGACCAAGCGGCAGTTCGCTGGGTTCGCCACCGCCGAGGAGACCAACGCGCGCTACAAGTATCTGCTCGCGCACGGCCAGACCGGACTCTCGGTCGCGTTCGACTTCCCGACCCTGATGGGCTACGACTCCGACCACCCGCGCGCGCTCGGGGAGGTGGGTGTGTGCGGGGTGGCGATTTCCTCGCTGGCGGACATGGAGACTCTGTTCGACGGCATCCCGCTCGATCAGGTGTCCGTCTCGATGACCATCAACGGACCCGCCGCGATCCTGTTTGCGTTCTACGTGGCCGCCGCGGAGGGGCAGGGGGTCGACGCCGTGCGCGTCCGCGGCACCGTGCAGAACGACATCCTGAAGGAGTACCAGGCGCAGCACGCCTGGGTGTATCCGCCCGAGCCCGCGCTCCGCCTGATCGTGGACATGTTCGAGTGGGCGAGCGAGCACGCGCCCAAGTACAACCCGATCTCGATTTCGGGTTACCACATCCGCGAGGCGGGCGCGACCGCGGCGCAGGAGCTCGCGTTCACCCTCAAGAACGGCTTCGAGTATGTGGAGCGCGGGATTCGGCGCGGGCTGGACGTGGACACGTTTGCCCCGCGGCTCTCCTTCTTCTTCGACGTGCACAACGACTTCTTCGAGGAGGTCGCGAAGTTCCGGGCCGCGCGCCGCATCTGGGCGCGCCACCTGCGCGAGCGCTACGGCGCGACCAACCCCGAGTCCTGGCGGCTGCGCACGCACGCGCAGACGGCGGGGGTGAGTCTGACCGCTCAGCAGCCCGAGAACAACATCGCGCGGGTCGCCTACCAGGCGATGGCCGCGGTGCTGGGCGGCACCCAGTCGCTGCACACCAACTCGATGGACGAGACGCTGGCGCTGCCCAGCGAGAAGGCGGTGCGGATCGCGCTGCGGACGCAGCAGATCCTGGCGTACGAGACCGGCGTGCCGAACACGATCGACCCGCTGGCGGGCTCCTACTACGTCGAGACGCTGACCGACGAGCTCGAGACCGAGGCGGAGGAGATCTTCCGCCAGGTGGACGAGATCGGGGGGGTGGTGCCCGGGATCGAATCGGGCTGGTTCCAGCGGCAGATCGCCGAGTCCGCGCTTCGTCAGCAGCGCGAGGTCGAGACCGACGCGCGAGTGATCGTGGGGGTGAACGAGTTCACCGAGGGCTCGGGCAAGGTCGAGATCGACGTGCTCAGGATCGACCCCGAGGTGGAGAGCCGGCAGCGAGCTCGCGTGGTCCGGCTGCGCGCCGCCCGCGACGGCGATCGCGTGGCGCGCTCGCTCGCCGGGCTCGAGGGCGCGGCGAGCGGCTCGGAGAACCTGGTTCCGCACCTGCTGGAGTGCGCCCGCGCGTACTGCACGCTCTTCGAGATCCGCCACGCGATGGAGAGGGTCTTCGGCAGCTACAAGGAGCCGGTCTTCTTCTGACGGTTCCCCTCTCACCGCCGCTCCAGGGGGTGCTCCTGGATGCCGGCAACACCCTGGTCTTCGTCGATCGGCGCCGGGTAGTTCCAGTGCTCGAGGCCGCGGGCGCTGCCACGGCGGAGGCGCTCTGGCGCGAGGCCGAGCGTGAGGCCAGGCTGGCGCTCTCGCTGGCGCTCGGCCGCGCGCGCGACGCACGCGGCTCCGAGGAGCGGGTCTGGCGGGACTACTTCCACACCATCATCCGCGGGTGCGGGGTGGCGGAGGAGCGGTCCGCCACGGTGGCCGAAACGTTGCGCGGGCTCCACCTCGAGGATCACATGTGGACCTGGGCGCAGGAGGGCACGGCCGAGGCCCTCACCCGGGTGCGCGATCTCGGCTACCGGGTCGGCGTGGTGTCGAACGCGGACGGCCGCGTCGAGGCCCTGCTCGAGCGAGTGGGGCTCGCGTCCCTGGTCGAGTTCGTGATCGACTCGCACGCGGTCGGGGTGGCCAAGCCGGACCCGCGCATCTTCCGCATGGGTGCGGAGCGGTTCGGGCTGCCGCCGGAGCGTTGCCTGTACGTGGGCGACCTGTACGCGGTGGACGTGGTGGGCGCGCGTGCCGCCGGGCTGCGCCCCCTCCTGGTCGACCCCTTCGATCGGCACGCCGACTGGGAGGACGTGGACCGCATTCCGTCGGTGGCGGAGCTCCCCGACTGGCTGGCCACGCGCGGCTGAGGGCCGGTACCTTTCGGCCATGACTTCTCCCGCGAGCGGCGCGCGCGATCGCCGGCCAGGGGACGAGCGCGACGACCGGCGCCAGATCCGCGTGCTGGTGGCCAAGCCCGGCCTGGACGGTCACGACCGGGGCGCCAAGGTGATCGCCGCGTCGTTCCGAGACGCCGGCTTCGAGGTCATCTACACGGGCCTCCACCAGACTCCTGAGATGATCGCGAGCGCGGCCGTGCAGGAGGATGTGGACGTGGTCGCGCTGTCGGTGCTCTCCGGCGCCCACATGACCCTCTTCCCGCGCGTGCGCGAGCTGCTCGACGCCGAGGGAGCCGATCACGTGCTCCTCACCGGAGGCGGGATCATCCCGGAGGGCGACATGGCGGCGCTGCGCGAGCGAGGCGTGGGCCGCCTGTTCGGCCCGGGCACTCCCACTACCGATGCGGTCGAGTATATCCGCTCCTGGATCGAGGAGCACCGCCGGGCCGAGGCCTGACCTGACCGATCCGGCGGGCACCCCGGAGCACGCCGCCACACGCATGCGGGAGCTGGCGGCGCAGCTGGTCGTGCTCAGGCAGCGCCTCCGCCTGGGGGCGGCAGCGACCGCGTCGAGAAGCAGCACGCCCAGGGCAAGCTCACCGCGCGCGTGGTCGCCGCCGACGGCTTCGACGCGAGCGTGGCCCGCTACCTCGCCGCGCGCCCGCCGAGCGCGGTCGCGCTCACCAAGGCGCTGCTCTACGAGCTGGGCGAGCTCGGCTTCGAGGAAGGTCTCGAGCGCGCCGCGCACGTCAACGTCGAGGCGCGCATGACCGAGGCGTGCCGGGAGGTGGTGCGCCGCTTCCTGGAGCGGCAGCGCGCGCGCTGATGCGGATCGACCGGTCGCGCGGCCGCCCCATGCGCTACCTCGAGTGGCGCGTCGGCCTGTTCAGCGCGGGCGTGGTGCTGGCCGTCGTCGGGATCGCCCTGGAGCAGAGCTGGATGATTAACGTCGCGATCGGTGTGCTCGTGATCGGCGTGCTGCTGCGCTTCCTGCCCAAATGGCGACCACCGGCGCGCGATGACGGCACGCCCGAGGTCTAGTTCTACGTGCCCCACTCATATAAATCCGCCGCGATCTACTGCCGCACATTCTGCGCGGTCAGGTAGGCGGCTTCCTCCATCCGCCGCGGGATGGAGGGATGGAGCGGTTCGGAGTGCGCGCCGGGCATGGTGCGGTTCGTCCCTCGGTTGAATGCAGGGTTCGTGGGATCGACCCCCGCTCGTCAGCCGAGGAAGGGGTCCACGACCGGCACGCCACTTTCTTACTGATAAGATCATCTCGGTGGGGCAGCCTCCCGGCGGGCTCTCCCGAGCAGCCGGTTATGGCGAGCGACCACGAGTCGTGTCGATCCCAGGAGTAGGCGCTGCAGGCCGGTTGCGCTGCGGCAGTATGCCATGGCAGAAAGGCAACGCAGGGTGAGGTCCGTGGGCGTGACGGGGACCCATACGCGCGGGCTTCTTCGAGAAGGCGCTCGAGGAGCCCCGCCCCTCGGTGCCCGCGGAAGTCGCAGCGGAATATGCGGAGATCGCGCACTCCCTCAGGCAAGATCGGGTCAGGGCACGCGGGAGGATCGGCTTCTCGCCACGCGCGCGGTGATCCGTCGCCTTGATCAGTCTCCGTGATCGGTCGCGATGCATGGCGGCTCCCGCCGCGGCATCGCTGGTAGCCTGCCGGGTGACGTCCAGTCCCTACCTCACCGACGAGCACCGCCGTTTCCAGGCCCGCGTGCGCGAGTTCGCGCTGGCGAGGATCGCACCGGTCGCGCGCGCACACGACGAGGCGTCCAGCTTCCCCTGGGAGACGGTGGGCGCGATGGCGCGTGAAGGGTTCCTGGGCATTCCGGTCCCGCGCTCGCTCGGAGGACTGGGTCTCGACACGCTGAGCTACATCCTCGCGGTGGAGGAGCTGGCCAAGCACGACGCCAGCCACGCCATCACGGTCTCCGCGCACACGACGCTCGGGACCTCTCCCATCCTGGCGTTCGGGACCCCCACCCAGCGTGAGCGCTGGGTCCCCCTCCTGGCCACGGGACGCGCTCTGGGAGGCTTCGGGCTCACCGAGCCGGGCGCGCCCCCCGCGGGTCGGATGCGGGGGGGACCCGGACCCGGGCCGTCCGCGTGGAGGGTGGCTACCGGATCTCCGGCTCCAAGATCTTCATCACCCACGCCGGGGTGGGTGAGATCTTCACGGTGACGGCTGTCACCGATCCTTCCGCCGGACCCCGGGGTATTACATCCTTCATCGTGACGAAACTGACGGCCGAGCCCGAAGGGGCGCGGGAGGCCGGGTTCGCGCCCGCTGGGCTTGCCTATCTCGACGGGGTCCGGGCGGGGAAGAAGGAGGACAAGATGGGCTGGCGTGCCTCCGACACCCGCGAGCTCCTCCTGGAGGACGCCTTCGTCCCGGAGGAGAATCGCCTCGGAACGGAGGGCGAAGGGTTCGTTAACTTCATGCGGACCCTCGACGCCAGAAAGGATCGGACTCGTGGCGCTGTAGCTGGGGCTGGCCGAGGGCGCGTTCGACGTGGCGCTGCACTATACCAACGATCGCGTGCAGGTTGGTCACCGCCTGCGGGACCTCCAGCCGGTGCAGTTCCGGCTTTCTGACATGGCTACGGATATCGAGGCCGGGCGGCAGCTGACGTACCATGCCGCCTGGCTGAAGGAGCGGGGCGAGCTGTTCACGAAGGAGGCGGCGATGGCCAAGCTCTTCTGTAGCGATCTGGCCATGCGGGCGACCCTCCAGGCGATCCAGCTCCTGGGGGGCGCGGGATACACCAGCGATTATCCGGTCGAGCGGATGGCGCGCGACGCCAAAGTCTGCGAGATCGGCGAAGGGACGAACGAGATCCAGCGCATCGTCATCGGACGTCAGCTCCTGAAGGAGACGTTCGGCGAGTAAATGCGCCCGTACCCACCCACGAGGGGTGGGACGGAACGAGCATGTGAAGCGGGCTCCGAATTCCCGTTCGGATCGCCCAGGCGCGGCCAGTCTCCATCCAACCGGCGCCGGCCGGAGGATGGAGCTGGGGCGGTCCCGGCGGCGACGGACTGGAGCTGGCGAAGGGCACAATAGACGTTGAAACGCGAAATCTTGATCACGGCCACTCCACACGAGTCGTGGGTGGCGCTCCTCGAAGACGACAGCCTGATCGAGCTCATGTTCGACCGCCCCGACGAGGTTCGGCTGGTCGGGGACATCTACCTGGGGAGGGTGGACGCAGTCATCCCCGGGATCCAGGCTGCGTTCGTCGACATCGGCACCGATAAGGCTGGGTTTCTCCATGCCTCCGATCTGGCCGAGGAGGACGACGACGAGGAGCCCGGCACCGGCGAAGCGGGTGGAAACGGCGCGGGCGACGGCGGAGGTAATGGCCGCCGGGCGCGCAAGCTCCCGCCCATCCAGGACCAAGTGAAGAAGGGCGACACCATCTTGGTGCAGGTCACCAAGGAGCCGATCGGGACCAAGGGGCCGCGCCTCACCGCCCAGATCTCCCTGCCCGGGCGCTTCCTCGTCTACATACCGGGCTCCTCCCACGTCGGGGTCAGCCGCAAGATCGAGGGGCGCGAGGAGCGCGCGCGGCTGCGCAAGATGACCAAGGAGATCCCCCCCCCGAACAGCGGGGGGATCATCGTCCGCACCGTGGGCGAGGAGGTCACCCAGGAGACGCTCGAGAAGGAGTTCAAGCGGCTCCACGAGCAATGGCAGAAGATCCAGCGCCGCGCGAAGTCGCAGAAGGCGACTGCGCAGGTGCATCGGGAAGCCAAGCTGATCAGCGGGATCATCCGCGACCTGTTCAGCGACAAGTTCGATCGGCTGGTGGTGGATTCAGAGGAGATCCACCGCGAGATCACCCAGTACGTCCGCAACGTCGATCCCGACCTGCTGGACCGCGTGCAGCTCTACCAGGACCCGGTCCCGCTCTTCGACCGCTATCGCGTGGACGAGGAGATCCAGGTGGCCTTCCAGCGCCGGGTCAACATGCCCTCCGGCGGCTACGTCATCATCGAGCCGACCGAGGCGCTGATCTCGATCGACGTGAACACCGGGCGCTACACTGGGAAGAAGGATCCCGAGCACACCATCCTGCGCACCAACCTGGACGCGGCGAGCGAGATCGCGAAGCAACTCCGCCTGCGCGACATCGGCGGGATCATCGTGGTGGACTTCATCGACATGGAGACGCAGGCAAACCGGGACCGCGTCCTCCACGAGCTGAAGAGCCATCTGGGCCGGGACCGCGCGCGCACCAAGGCGTTCGAGGTCTCGGAGTTGGGGCTGATCGAGATGACCCGCCAGCGGGTGCGGCCCTCGCTCTTCCAGTCGCTGACTGAGCCCTGCCAGCACTGCGGCGGCCTGGGCCGGGTCTACACGCCTGCCACCGTGATTCGCCGCATCGAGCGGAGCCTCAAACGGGCCGCCGCCTCCAACGAAGAGCGGCGCGTGGTGGTGCGAGTCCACCCGGAGGTGGCGCTCCAGGTGCTCGAGGAGGAGCCGGACTTCCTGCGGCGCATCGCCCAGAAGACCCGGCTCGATCTGGACCTGCGCGACGACCCGCTCATGCGGCAGGACGAGTTCCGGCTCCTCTCCGGTCCCGCGGAGACGGACGTCACCGCCAAGTACGCGAGCCGGTAGGGGTTGGGAACGCTCGGGCGCGCTTGACCGGTCGGCGATCTTTCGCGAAACTTTTGGGCTCGAACCTTCTCGCGCAGACGCTCCGGACCAACGCTCTCGGTAGGCGCTCCCGATCATGTACGCGGTTTTCCAGACGGGCGGAAAGCAGTTCCGGGCCGAGCCCGGCAACCGGATCCGCGTCCCCAGCCTGAAGGCCGAGCCCGGCTCCACGATCACCTTCGACCGGGTGCTGGTGGCCTCCGACGGCTCCGCTGTTTCCGTCGGCGCTCCCTTGCTCGAGGGGGCGAGCGTGACCGCCGAGGTGCTCCGGCACGGGCGGGACAAGAAGGTCATCGTCTTCAAGCGCAAGCGCCGCAAGGGCTACCGCCGCAAGAAGGGCCACCGCCAGGGGTTCACCGAAGTGCGGGTGAGCCAGGTCGTGCTCTGAGCGACAGCGGAGGGAGAATCAACCAATGGCTCACAAGAAGGGCGTCGGCTCCAGCCGCAACGGCCGGGACAGCAACCCGCAGCACCTGGGCGTCAAGCGCTTCGGTGGGCAGCACGTCACCTCGGGCTCGATCCTGGTCCGCCAGAAGGGGACCCGCTTTCACCCGGGCCGGAACGTGAAGCTGGGGAGCGATCACACCCTCTTCGCAGTCGCGGAAGGCGTCGTCCGCTTCGAGAGGTTCCGGGGGCGAAAGGCAGTTTCGGTGTACCCGGTTCCCTGACGCAGAGCCGTACGAAAACCGAAGAGTCCGCCTTGCGAATCTCCGCAGGGGGGACCTTGTTTGCTTGTCGGGACGTATGACTCTCTGTGTCGAGCGCCTGCCCCCCCCCGCCCACTCGAACGGCACTGGATCGGGGAGCCGGATTCCGGCACCGGCGGTACCAGAGGGCGGTTTCAAGCATTCCTGGGCCCGGCCCCCGTGCTTCGGTTAACGGACGGACGGACCCGGACCGGGATTCGGTCCAGGAGGTGAGGCGATGGACGAGACTCGATCCGGGCGCTCGAGCGGGCCCGGCGCGCCGGCCGGCTCCGGCTCCGTAAAGCGCGTAGGGGACGCGCTGCTCGGACCCGCCGGGCGGATCCCGCGCCCCAGACGCATTCGGTGCGCGAGGCGCTACGGCGCCCTCTCGGTTGTCGCGCTGGGGGTGGCCGGGCTCCTGACTGTTCAGGGTCGCCCGCCGGCGCCGGCCCTGCCGGAGGCACTCGACCTTCCCGCGGCCCCCGGTTCGCTCCCGGTCGAGGTGAACGCTCGTGTCGAGAAGTGGATGCGGCGATTCATGACCGACCAGAAGGCGACGTTCCACACCTTCCTAGGGCGGGAAGGGCGCTTCGCCTCGCTGATCCAGGGGAAGCTGCGCGAGCGGGGGATACCAGAGGAGCTGCTCTACCTGGCCATGATCGAATCGGGGCTCTCTCCCAAGGCGACCTCCCGGGTCTCAGGCGGCCGGTGTGTGGCAGTTCATGCGCCCGACCGCGAAGCAGTTCGGGCTGCGCGTGGACGCGTGGGTGGACGAGCGGCGCGACACCCCGTGAAGGTGACCGACACGGCGCTCGATTACCTGGCCTACCTGCACGCCCGTTACGGCTCCTGGTATCTCGCCGCGGCGGCCTACAACGCGGGTCCGAGCCGGGTCGATCGCGTGCTCAAGCGCCACGGCGGGGCGCGCCCCGGAGATGAGGACGTGTACTGGAAGATCGTCGATCATCTCCCGCGGGAGACTCGGGAGTATGTGCCCAAGATCCTCGCCGCCACGACGCTCGCCCGGCAGGCCGAGCGCTACGGTTTCCACGTGAAGCCGGTGGCCGCCTACGAGTACGACCGCGTGTGGGTGCCCCAGGGAACCTAGCTCTCCTCGGTGGCCCGCGTGCTGGGCGTCGAGACCTCGACGCTCCGCGACCTCAATCCGCACCTCGTGCAGGGGGTCACCCCTCCAGGAGGTCCGTACGGGCTACGGGTGCCGATGGGGAGCACGGCGACGGTGATCGCGGCGCTGGGCGGCCGGCCGGCTGGGCAGATGGCGGACTAGTCAGGGAGGCGTCTCGGCGGGCGGCGGGCCCCACCGGCTCCGCCCCTCTTGCTGGTCGCGGGCAGAGGCGATGATCCGCCAGAGGAGATCGCGCACCAGCTCCTCGTCGCGGCCTTCACTCGTCCCACCTAGAGCACGAGCACGCGGCGCTCGCCGATCAGGCGCACCACCTCCGCGTCCACCACCTCGCTGGCGGCGCGCAGCTCGTTCAGGCGCTCCCCGCTCATGACCGGACTAGTATCGACGCTCTCGGGCCTTCCCGACAGGGCAAGCGAATTGTTTTTCAGATGTCGTAGACGATTTTTTTTGGCGAGCACCTAACCTCCTGCCCGTGATTCACTTGCATCTCCTCCTCATCCGTTTCTCCCTCGGAGCCGCGATCGCGCTCGGCGTCACCGCGTGCCAGGACGCCAGCGATCCGACCGCGCTGCTGATGGGGGAGGACGCGCATCCCGCGGTCCAGCTCGCGGCCGAGCTCCCCTCGCTCCCGGGTCTCGCCGGGCGCGGCGCGGTCGAGGGGCGGATTCCAGGCGCGATCGATGCCTGGATCGGTTCCTGGGGGCTGCCGGCGGAGCAAGGGGACACGCGCCGGTCCGCCGCGTACGCGGCGGCCTCCGGTCCGCTGGCGGAGGCGCTGGGTGCGGAGGGAGTGGCGGAGGCATTCCGCCGGCTCGAGGTGGCCCTTGCCGGCGCCGGCCGGCTCGATCCGCATGCGCTGCCCAAGGCGGTGGCGCAGCGCGTCGCCGACGCCCGCCAGGAAGCGGACACGGCCCGCAGCGCGCTCGATCGGGGCGCGCTTCAGGTGGGCGTGCGTGCGACGCTCCACGGTGCGGATCTGCTGCGGGGCGTGGGGCCGGAGGGGGTGGCGCGCACGCTCATCGCGCGCGCGGAGGCGGGGATGGAATGGGCCGGGAGCCCCGCCGATCCACTTGCGATCCAGCGTGCGGAGCGGCTCCTGTACGGCGCGTGGGACGCCGTCGCCGAGGCCGAGTTCGGCATCGCCATCCAGCGCGCCTACTACGCCTGCCAGCTGCTCGGAGTCCCGCTCCAGTAAGGGGGGAGCCGCCCGCGCGGCCCCTTACCCGTTGCCGCGCGCCATGCGCCGCAGCACCGTGTGCAGGATTCCCCCGTTCCGGTAGTAGTCGACATCTACTTCGGAATCGAGCCGCGCGGTCGTGCGGAAGCGCACCTCGCTTCCGTCCTCGCGGCGCGCCGCGACGTCCAGCGTTGCGGCGGGGCGGAGTGCCTTCTCGATGCCCACGATCGTGAACGTCTCCTCCCCGGTGAGCCCCAGCGTCTCGGCGCGCTCGCCCCGCTGGTACTGGAGGGGGAGCACCCCCATCCCGACCAGATTGGAGCGGTGGATGCGCTCGTAGCTCTCCGCGATCACCGCCTTGACCCCGAGCAGCATGGTGCCCTTGGCGGCCCAGTCGCGTGAGGAGCCGGTCCCGTACTCCTTTCCGGCCAGGATCACCAGTGGCGTCCCCGCCTCCTGGTAGCGCGTGGACGCGTCGTAGATCGAGATCTGCTCGCCGGTGGGGAAGTGGGTCGTGTACCCGCCCTCCTTGTCCGTGAGCAGGAGGTTGCGGATGCGCACGTTGCCGAACGTGCCGCGCATCATCACCTTGTGGTTCCCACGCCGCGAGCCGAAGGTGTTGAAGTCGGCCGGCTCCACTCCCCGCTCGATCAGCCAGCGGCCTGCCGGCTCCTTCTTGGGGATGGCGCCGGCGGGTGAGATGTGATCGGTGGTGACCGAGTCGCCCAGCATCGCCAGCACGCGGGCGTCGCGGATGTCCGGCAGCGGCAGCACCTCGGTCGTGATTCCGTCGAAGAAGGGCGGCTTTGCGATGTAGGTCGACTCCGGGTCCCAGTCGTAGCGGCTTCCCTCCTCGGGCAGCGGCAGGGACTGCCATAGATCGTCGCCCTTGAACACCTCGCTGTAGCGTTCGCGGAACATCTCCGGCTTGAGCGCACGTGAGACCGTATCCCGAATCTCCTGCTGCGTAGGCCAGACGTCTGCCAGGAACACCGGCTTGCCGTCCTTCCCGTGTCCGAGCGGCTCGTTATAGAGGTCGAGATCGACCCGGCCCGCGAGCGCGAAGGCGACCACGAGCATCGGCGAGGCCAGGTAGTTCGCGCGCACCTGCGGGTGGATACGTGCTTCGAAGTTACGATTCCCAGACAGGACCGAGGCGACGACCAGGCCGTGCTCCTGGATCGCCTGGCTGATCGGCTCGGGCAGCGGGCCGCTGTTGCCGATACAGGTCGTGCAGCCGTAGCCGACCACGTAGAAGCCGAGCTGCTCCAGCGGACCGAGCACCCCGGAATTGGTCAGGTAGTCGGTGACCACGCGCGAGCCAGGCGCCAGGCTGGTCTTCACCCAGGGCTGTACTCGCAAACCCTTCTCGACCGCCTTCTTCGCCACCAGCCCAGCCCCCACCATCACGGAGGGATTCGACGTATTTGTGCACGAGGTGATCGCCGCGATCACGACCGTGCCGTCTCCGATCTTCGCCTCGGTCCCACTCTTCAGCTCGGAGACGACCGAGCGGCTCGGCCGGCGCGTCTCCCGGGCGGCCACGGCCGCCCCCGTCCGGCCGGCGGTCCCGCCCTCGTGCACGGATCGTGTGCCCGCCGAGGCTGGCTCCGGCTCGTTGCCCCCCTCGCCCGCCCATTGCTCCGCGGTACGGCGGAAGTTGTAGATCTCGAGGTCCCGCTTCGCCTCCTCCTTTGGCGAGAAGCCGGCCGGCACCAGCTTGGGCAGCTCCTGCTCGAAGTTCTTGCGGAGGTCAGCGAGCCGCACGCGGTCCTGGGGCCGCTTCGGGCCGGCCAGACTCGGCTCGACGGTCCCGAGGTCCAGCTCCAGGCGGGATGTGAATTCCGGATCCGGGGTCGTGTCGGTGCGGAAGATCCCCAGCTCCTTGCTGGTCCGCTCGACCCGCTCCACGTGCTCCGGGGTGCGGCCGGAGCGGTGCAGGTACTTGAGCGCCTCCTCGTCGACCGGGAAGAAACCGGTCGTGGCGCCGTACTCGGGCGCCATGTTCGCCAGCGTCGCCTTGTCGGGCAGGGAGAGATTGCCTAGTCCCGGACCGTAGTACTCGACGAACTTGTCGACCACGCCGTGCTTCCGGAGCATCTCGGTCACCCGCAGCACGAGATCGGTCGCAGTCGCGCCCTCGGGGAGCGACCCGGTGAGCTTCATCCCCACCACCTCCGGGAGCAGCATGTAGTACGGCTGGCCGAGCATCACCGCCTCGGCCTCGATCCCGCCCACGCCCCAGCCCAACACGCCCAGCCCGTTGATCATCGTCGTGTGCGAGTCGGTGCCGACGAGAGTGTCGGGATAGGCGAGCCACCTGCCATCGTGCTCCCTGCGATGGATCACCGAGGCCAGATACTCGAGGTTCACCTGGTGCACGATTCCGGTACCCGGCGGCAGCACCGAGAAGCTGTCGAAGGCCTCCTGCGCCCAACGGAACAGCGCGTAGCGCTCGCGATTCCGCTCGTACTCGAGCTCGACGTTCTGCCGATACGCCTGATGCGTTCCGAAGAAATCCACTTGGACCGAGTGGTCGATCACCAGGTCCGCGGGAACCACCGGGTTGATGCGCGCGGGATCGCCGCCCATGTCCGCGAGGCTATCGCGCATGACGGCGAGGTCCACCACGGTGGGGACGCCCGTGAAGTCCTGGAGCACCACGCGGGAGGGCATGAACGGGAAGTCGGCGCCTGCGTTGGTGGGACTCCAGCCGGCGACCGCCCGCACGTGCTCCTCGGTCACGTAGCCGCCACCCATGTGGCGGAGCGCGTTCTCGAGTAAGACGCGGATGGAGAAGGGGAGCCGGTTCAGCTCGGCCAGCCCCGCCTTCTCCAGCGCGGCCAGCGAGTAGAAGCAGGTCTTCCCCTCGGACAGATCGAAGGACTGGAGGGCGCCGAAAGTGTCGCTCTTGCTGACGGCCACGTGGAATACCTCTGCTCGGCTCGGTCGTGCGAATGCATTCTGAGAACGGGGAAACGCTACGCGGCCCTCTGAACCCCGTTTTGAGCGGAGGGTTTCGCGTGAAGGTAACGCCGCCAACCCCGGTCCCGCCGACGCTCGTTGCCCTCGGCTGGGTGCGGGAGGCATGCTCGGTCTCCCGGATGCAGCGACTCACCTCAGGAGACACGCCGATGAGCGGGGGAACGTCGATCTTCGAGGAGGCGATCGAGTGCCTCGACTATTCCCGGAAAGACACGATCGCCGAGGCGCGCAACATTCCGGACGACCGTTGGGACTACCGCCCCCACCCCACAGGCCCGGAGCGTCGCCGAGCTCGTGAGACACATGATCGAAGTCGCGGCGATGATCGTCGGTGAGGCGGCTGCCGCGGAGGGGGACTTCCAGCGCCGCCCTCCGGCGGCGCACGTGCGGGAGCACGCGGGCGAGCTTCCCGAAGCGATGTCACCCGCCGAGCTGCGCGAGGCTCTGGAACGCACGCACGCCGCCAACGTGAACAGGGTGCGCGCAGCCGGCGAGCAGCACATGGCATCCAACATCCGCTGTTTCGACGGTGGTACCTGGTCGCGCATCACGTACGTGTTCTACGCCGCGTCGCACGAGGACTACCACCGGGGGCAGCTGGCCACGTACGCCCGCTCGATGGGGCTCGTGCCGGCCTTGATCCAGCAGATCTACGGGGACGACGCACGCTTGCAGAAGAAGCTGACGAGGTCTAGAAGAGACGTCGATAACCGACTCCAGCTCGTCGAGGTGGCGGGCGACCGACCCCATTCGCGCATCATCGCTCTCCGAAGCGCGTCTGCACGCGCACTACGCCGCCCAGTTCGGGACCGCGCTCGGCATCTCGTACCTGACGCCCCTGAACGTCTATCCGTGCCCCGGCACCGACCGACTCACCGCCAGCCTCGCGGGGGGCGGGCGATGGCACACCCAGGAGTGGATCGGCGCGGTGCGACCGGGCTCGTATGTCACGGGGGATGCGGCGGCCCAGGAGGCGCAGGTGCGAGCGTTCCTCGATTCGGCGCTGGAGGCCTGTCGGGCGCTCGGGCGCGGCTAGCTTTCCTGTTCCGCCGGGTTGTGCTTGACCGCTCCCGTGTCGGAGCCGAGCTCCTCGAGCACCAGCCGGTGCGCTTTGCGCCCGCCCCGCTCCGTGCTGAGGGATGCGTCCTGGTGGTCGAGGAGCAGCTGTGCGTGATCGATCGCCCGCGCCACGAGAGATCGCGCTCCCACACGCAGCTCATCGCTGTGCTTGACGACCTCGACGTTCCGCTCCATGTCCTCGGCCGTCCAACCGCGTGAGTGCGCGATGTAGGGGAACTGCGGCATGCTGAACCCGAGCTCGCTGAAAAACCCGAGTATCTGGTCGGCCACCGCCTGGACGTTGTCCTGCCCGCCGGTGATGATGAACGCGGCGACCTTGTTCCGGATGAGCACGCGGTTCGCGATGGTCACCTGGTTCTGCACGCAGTTGCGCCGCTCGGCCATCCGGTAGTACAGGGATGCCGCGTTGCCCCATTGAATCGGTGTCGCCACCACCGCGATGTCGGCCCAGTGGACCAGTGCCTCATAGACTCGCTCCATCTGGTCGTCTGGATCCATCTGCGTGATCGAGCAGGGCCAGGTGCAGGCGTGGGCGCTCTTGGAGTAGTAGCCCTCGCAGGCACGGAAGCTCAGCTCGGCAAGGTTGATCGTCCGCACCTCGGTGCCGAGCTGGGTGGCATGCTGCAGCGCGATCTCGAGCAGCGCATCGCTGGTCGAGTAGCGCGGGTTGGCGACGTCGATGTTGGTGGTCGAGATGCCCACGACCCGGATCGGTCCTGGGAGGCGCTCTACCTTGCGCGCGAGTGGATGTGGGAGGTGCACTCCGCGCGTGCGTTTCGTCACCGGCCGGTGGGACGCGAATAGGTGGCCGTTCTCTACCTTCACCTCGTAGCGCGGCACCCCGTCCGCCTCGAAGCCTGGCTCACCGAGTCCGGTGCGACAGTGGTACTTTCAGTTGTGCCAGGGACAGACGACGTACTTGCCGTCGAGGCGGCCGTCCGCGAGCGGCCCGCCGGCGTGGTTGCACACGCGCGTGGTTGCACACGCCGGAGAGCACACCGAACTGCCCGGCCTGGTAGGTCACCACGACCCTGAGCTTCCCGACCCTCGCGGTGGTCAACGGAGTCAGGGTGAAGCGTTCGACCGGGCCCAGGTCATGCCACATGGTTGAAACCCCTCGCGTTGAGGACGATACGCACGACGATCGATTAGGATTCTCTCCGGCGATCGACGTCAGCCGCGCAATCCGGCGGCGCGCAGATGCGCGGGCGTGACCACCCGCTCCACGAAGACCAGGACGCGGTCCACGACGATCGCGAGCAAGGCGGCGGGGATGGTGCCCGAGAGCACGAGCCGCGAATCGGCGAGCGCTAGGCCGGTCACGATCGGGTCGCCGAGGCCGCCCGCGCCGATGAACGCGGCGAGCGTCGCCGCGCCGACCGAGATGACCGCGGCCGTGCGGAGGCCCGCGAGAATCACCGGTGCGGCGAGCGGAAGTCGCACCCAGCCGAGGCGCTGCCAGCCGGTTGCGCCCATCGCCTCGCATGCCTCCACCGCCTCGGGGTCGGCGTCGCGCACGCCCGTGTACGTGTTGCGCGCGATCGGATAGAGCGCGTACAGCCAGAGCGCGACGAGGGCAGGGGTCACGCCGACTCCGAGGAGTGGGATTATGAACGCGAGCAGGGCGATGCTCGGGATCGTCTGGAGCATACCGAGCGCGCCCACGATCCATTCGGCGCTCTGCCGCGTGCGCTCCAGCCCGACGCCGAGCGGGATGGCAACCAGCGTGGCCGCGAGCAGGGCGACCCCTACCAGGTGGAGGTGGCGTAGAGCGAGGCGCAGGGTCTCGGCGCGTCGCGACCATAGGAAGGCGAGCAGCCCATCCCCCGCAGGTCTCCCGGTATTTCCGACACGGGAGCGGCGAAGCACGTCCGGCTCTCCCGCGGTGGCGACGTCTGGCTGAGCGAGTCCGAGATCGTGCAAGGCGGCCGCCGCCACCGCTGGGATCGGCTCGCCGTCCACCTCGATCCGGCGGTTGTATTCACGCATCCGGCGCTCGTCGAGCCGACCGCTGAGCAGCGAGAGCGCCGCCACCACGTCCGGGCGCCCGAGGAAGTCGGACGTGAGCCCCGCGACTAGGGCATCGCCGCTGCGGGCGAGGTCCGACAGCGTGCGCAGCCCGAACTGCGTCGCGGTCTCCCTGCGCACGGCGATCGCATAGCCGTTCTGGAATCCGAGCGGAGGGAGCCAGCGCACACCGAAGCGGCGTGCGGATTCACGCAGCACGTGCGCGAAGGTGGCGCGTGGGTCGATGCGCATCTCGGTGGTGAGCGAGTCGCGCAGGATCACCAGGAGGCCCGTGCCAGTGTACTCCGGGTAGACGTCGATGGCATTCGTGCGCAGTGCACCGAAGGCGATCTGGGTGGCGCCCAGCCCCGGGCGACGGTCGACTGCGATCCCGTGCGACTCGAGCACCTGCGCGAACAGCTCGGCAAGGAAGTACGACTCGCCGAACGGTTTGGACGCCACCACGACGGGCTCCGGCGGGGCCTGCGCCCGCGTCTCCGAGGCGATCGTGAACGTCAGGGAAAGCACGAGCAGCGCCCGGACCATCGACCTCACGCCGATTCCAGGGCCGCCGCCGCCGCATCGGCTCGAGCGAACAGCGTTCGCACGTATTCCGAAGCCGGTGTGCGACGGATGTCAGCGATGGGCCCGCTTGCTCGACACGGCCCGCGCGCATCACCGCAACCCTGTCGGCGAGCTGAGCGGCCTCGGCCAGGTCGTGGGTGACGAGCAGCGCGGCGAACCCGATCTCGCGGCGGACGCGCGCGAACGCCTCGTGGGTCTCGCCGCGCGATATGGCGTCGAGTGCGCTGAAGGGCTCATCGATGAGTACTGCCTCCTGACGGGCTGCGAGCGCCCGGGCGATGGCGGCTCGCTGGCGCTGCCCGCCCGACAGCTCGCGCGGCAGCCGGCGGCCGAAGCGGTCAGGCTCGAGCCCCATCCGCGCGAGGGCGGCGGCGGCGGCGGTCTCGGGATCCGCGTTGCCGGTGAGCCTGGGGACGAGCGCAACGTTGCGGAGGATCGTCCAGTGGGGGAGCATGCCCCCGTGCTGCGGGACGTACCCGACGCGCCGGCGGAGGGCGATGGGGTTTGTATGCCGCACGTCGTCGCCGCCGACCCGCAGCGTGCCGGAGTCGGGCTCGACGAGGCGGTTGAAGGAGCGGAGGAGCGTGGTCTTGCCTGAGCCGCTCTCGCCCACGAGAGCGACCATCGTTCCGGCCGGCACGTCGAGCGACACGCCGTCGAGCGCCACCGCGCCGCGGTAGCGATGCACGACGTCTGTGGCTTGGAGCGCGAGCGATACGGAGCCAACGTACAGCCGGCACCCGGGATCGGGCCAAGGCGCTGAGGCCGACCCCAGCAGACGGCGTCCTCCGGCGACGTGCTGCGGCGGTCCTTCGCGCCCCCGAGCCAGCGTCCCCGAGGCGGACTTCGTGGTCGTTGAATGGCGCCAGCCGGTCCCGATGGTGGGGCGAAGCTTTCCAGCGAGGGAGTGGATCCGGCTCTTCGCTACTTGAAGGAGCGTTTTCCCGCATGCGAGGCCTACCGCGTGCACCTCCGCGGCGAACGCGAGAGCGTGACCCGGGAGAAGATCCAACCTGTGGACGGCAGCGCGCTTCCTCTTCACCCTGGTGTGAAGCTGCCGAGGCGGAGGACGACCGACTCTCACACCCTTCCGATCACGCATGGAAGGGAAGTAGAATGAACGTTCCTCGCCGGGGTGGCGGAACTGGCAGACGCAGGGGACTCAAAATCCCCCGGGCGCAAGCCCTTGCGGGTTCGACTCCCGCCCTCGGCACTGTAGTAGGGCCAACGACTTACGTCGGTTTGGACCTGCCCCGATTCCTTTGGACGGGTGAGTGATGAGGTATTCAAGCTCTCCCTATCTCCGGGGAGAGGAAAGCTTCCCCCGCGGAGCGGGGGAGTAGAG
>CAUZJY010000027.1:0-19454 GCA_963580305.1 Gemmatimonadales bacterium UBA6960 | reverse complement strand
ACCGAATACGGCGTCGCCTACGCCGGCGCGGCATCCTGCGAGGGAGGCGGCGGCCAGCCCGGGCCCACCGCCTGGCTCAGCGACGCCGCTCTGGGAGGAGATGAGCGTCTGGCTCGAGGAATGGGCGCCGAACGCCCAAGAGATCGAGCAGCTGCTCGCGTGGTGCGCGCTCGTGCACGTGGCGTCGAGTCCGGCCGAGGCGTGGCCGCTCAACGATCCGCGCGAGCGGACGCGCTGAGCGCGCGGGCACCGGGTGCCGCGGGCTGCTGCTGGGCGAGGCAGTGCAGCGCGCCCAGCCCCCAGGCGAGATCGACCGAGTGGATCCCGACGACGGCGCGGTCCGGAAACAGCTCTGTGAGCGTGTTGAGCGCGATCCGGTCGCCAGGATCGTTGAAGGTCGGCACGATCACGACCCCGTTGGCGATGTAGAAGTTGGCGTAACTCGCCGGGAGCCGCTCGCCCTGCATGAAGACAGGCCGGGGGAAGGGCAGCTTCACCACGCGTAGGCCGCCCGGGACGGCATCCGCCGCCAGCTCCAGCCGCCGCAGGTTGTCCGCCATGCGCCGGTGGTTCTCGTCCGCTGGATCGGATTCCCACGCGAGCACGATCGTGTTTGCGTCCACGAAACGCGCGACGTCGTCGACGTGGCCGTGCGTGTCGTCCCCGACCGCGCCTTCGCCCAGCCAGATCGTGCGCTCGGTCCCCAGGTACTCGGCGAAGGCCCGCTCGTAGTCGGGCGCGCTCATCCCCGGGTTCCGGACTTGGACGTCCGAGAGCAGCCACTCCTCCGTCACCAGGAGGGTGTCCGCGCCGTTCCCCTCGATGCCGCCCCCCTCCAGGACCAGGCGGCCCGCGCCGTCCGGCCGCAGCGCCACCACGTCCGGGTAACCGGAGAGCGCCGCGAGCATCTCCGCCACCTGCTCGTCCTTCCGGTAGTCGGCGTACTTGGCCCAGCCGTTGAACGCCCAGCGGACCCACTCGAAGCCGCGCGCACCGTGGACGCCCGTGGGCCCGGAATCGCGCAGCCAGACGCGGTCGGTCGGGACCGCGTGCAGCGCGTAGCCTCCCGGGTCCACCCCGTGCGCGGCGAGCGCCTCCTTGTGCGTGCGCTCCGCGTCGTACAGGATCTCGACCCGCTCGTGCCGGGATAGCACGCGCACGATCTCCGCGAAGACCCACGGAATCGACTCGAACTTCCCGGGCCAGTCCGGGTGGTGGTGCGGCCAGCCGAGCCAGGTCGCGGCGTGGGGCTCCCACTCCGCGGGCCAGCGGCGCCTCAGCTCAACCACCGGTTCAGGATCGGGCCGTACGCGTCAATGCGCCGATCGCGCAGGAAGGGCCAGTTCCGGCGGGTGTCCTCGACCTCGGCGGGATCCACCTCGGCGACAAGCACCGCCGGGTCGGTGCCCACCTCCGCGATCACCCTCCCGAAGGGATCGCAGACGAAGGAGTGCCCGAAGAACTCGATTCCCTCCGTGCCGGGCTCGGGCTCGAATCCGACGCGGTTGACAGCCGCCACGTAGACGCCGTTGGCGATCGCGTGCGCCCGCTGGATGGTGCGCCAGGCCTCGGCCTGGGAGACGCCCCACTCGGCCTTCTCCCGGGGGTGCCAACCGATCGCGGTCGGATAGAGGAGCACCTGCGCACCCATGAGCGCAGTGATGCGCGCCGCCTCCGGATACCATTGATCCCAGCAGATCAGCACGCCGATCCGGCCAAAACGGGTGTCGAAGGTGCGAAAGCCGGTCCTCTCGGTGCTCTCCCCGTGCTGGTAGATCTCGCCCGGCGTGAAGTAGTACTTCTCGTAATAGAGGGGATCGTCCGGGATGTGCATCTTCCGGTAGACCCCGAGCAACGCCCCGTCCGCGTCCACGACCGCGGCGGCGTTGTGGTAGAGCCCCGGTGCCCGCCGCTCGAAGAGCGGCACCACGATCGCCACGCTCAGCTCGCGCGCGAGCGCCTGCATGCGCTCGACCGTCGGTCCCGGGATCGGCTCTGCCAGGTCGAATCGCTCGGCGTCACTCACCTTGCAGAAGTATGGAGCGTCGAACAGCTCCTGGAGGCAGACGACCTGGGCGCCTCGCCCTGCCGCCTCGCGGATCGCGCGCTCGTGCGCGGCGATCGTGGCGTCCTTGTCCTGCGCGATCGGGAGCTGGATCAGTCCGATCCGAAAGCGTCCATCCGCCATCGCCACCTCGGCCGGGAGGGTTGGGGAACGAAGCCGCTAACGATCACGCGGGGCGCTTGGGTGCGCAACGTGGTTCGCGTGGATCCCCGCCGCGCGCGGGATCCGGAGGCGGCGAGCGCGGTATAGTACCCAACCTATCGGTGAGCGAGTTTCTTTCAACGTCATAGAGCCATGAGCGAAGCGACGAATCCCTGGGTCGAGGAGGTCAAGCAGGCGTTCACCAACCAGGCCTACTCCCTCAACTACGAGCACGGCGTCCAGTGCCAGGTGCTCCCGCTGCGTCAGGAGGGCGAGTGGTCCATCTGGGAGATCAAGCTCGAGACCACCCACTCCGGCTATCCCTTCGACCTCACCTGGTTCGTGCGGTGGACCGACCGTCCCTCGGACGGAATCGACTTCGATCTGGTGGGGACGGCCGCGGAAGGGGGGACGCTCTGGCACGAGCGCTTCGTGTCGACCGCCCGCTTCAGCGCGGCGGCCCAGGTGCTCCCGGTCTTCCTCCGGGGCTACTTCGTGGGCCGGGAATCCGTGACAGAGCCCGCGGAGGGCGTGAACAGCTGAGTCGCCGAACGCTGGAACTCGAGGCGGCCGCGGCGTAGCGCGGCGCGCTCAGCCGACTAGCACGAGTGTCCGGGCGCCCACCGCGAGCGGCCGGAGCGGCGGCCCGCCGCGGGAGTCCCGACGCAGCCGGAAGGCCTGCGCGAACGCCTCTGGACGCCGCTCCACCACGTTCGTTCCCGTGACCACCACCACCTGGCCGAGGGCGTCTGCCAGCTCGGCGAGTACGTCCACCGCGCGCAGCCGATCCTCCGGGTCGAGCGCGTCCAGCGCCTCGGTGGCCACCCCATCCCGTGCAGGGGCGCACCGGCCGCGCGCGCTAGGCGCGCGGCCGCCACCCAGCAGGCCACCTCCACCGCCGCCCGATCGCGTGCGGCCGGCGCGCCGCCGTGGAAGATCCCCTCCCCAACCGGCGGTGCTTCCACCGCGTCCTCGGCCGGGCGAACCCACAGCACGCGACCGCCGGTGATCCGCTCCGCGACCCGACCGGCCTCCCGCAGCACCGCGGCGCGCGCCGCCGGAGCCGCGTACGCGCCGCCTCCAGCCGCTCGGCCGCGGCCTCGAGCGCACGCAGGTGCTCGGGCTTGTCCTCCAGCTGGGCGCGGCGCCGCTTCCACCAGCGGCCGTCCTGCACCACCGACTCCCACTCCTCGCGGAGCTGCACGCGGACTTCGCCCAGATGATCGGCGAGCGGGCGGCCGCAGGTCGGGCAGGGCGCCTCCGGCCCGCCGGCCTCGAGCTGCGCGAGCCGTGCCTTCAGCTCGCTCGCGCGATCGAGGTACGCCTTCAGGTGGGTCTCGGCATCCTGCCGCTCGCGCAGCCACTCCATGGTCGCCTGCTCGACGTCGCCGGTCACCTCGGTCTACTCGGCGCGCAGGTCGAGCAGCGCGCGCCCGCGCGCAGCTCCTCCGGCACGGCACCGGTCCGGAGCGGCTCCCGCCCGGCAGCCTCGGCCCCGTCCCCGGCTCCGCGCTCGGAGAGCGACGGCCCCCTCCTCTCAGCAGCACGGCGCGCGCCGCCTCCACCCGCGCGAGCGCGGGGCCCGCCACCCAACCGACGGCGGCCGCGACGGCGTCGCGCGGGTCGCCGGCAGCACCCCAGAGCTGCTCGAGAGTCGCACCCCGACGGCCGCCCTCGACCTCCACCTCCGCGTCGTCCCCGGTGGCCACGGCCCAAAGGAGTGCCCGTCGCACCTCGGCCGCGTTCTCGGTGCTTCCCGCGAGCGCGACCAGCCCGGCCCCCAGCTCTTCCTCGAGGGGGGGCAGGTCGCCGGCCCGCAACCCGCACAGCGCCGCGACCTTCACAGTAATCCCTGTTTCACGGCGCCCCGACTCCGGCCGGCGCCTCACTCAGCAGCGCCTCCGCGCAGGCGGCCGCCTCGGTGGACACCAGTCCCTCGTCCACGAGCACCTCCGCGAGCCGGATGCGGAGCTCGACGCCAGACGTCGCGGGAAGAGGGCTCGCGTGGTCGAGCCCGACGGAGAGGTAGAGCGCGCGTGCGCGCAGGGCAGGAAGCAGCTCCTCGGCGAGCCCACGCAGATCCTCCGGCTCCGCGCCGTGCACGCGCAGCCGGGCGATCTTGCCGTCGATCCCCCCCGGCACCTCGTCGGTCACCTCCCGCACCCGCCGGCGGAGCCGGTCGGGCTGGCCGGAGGGCACGCGGATGGGAGCGAGCAAGACGACCGCACGGCCCGGAATCGGATGGAAGCGTGCGGCCCGCCTCTCCAAGTCCCAGGTGAGGAATCCCTTCTCCTCGATCGCCTCGTCCCAGGGGCACCAGCTGACCCGCTCGAGCGAGCCCGGCCAGCGCACGTGCGGGAGGGGGGAGCATGCGGCGCGTGCTCGCCCCCGAGCGCGACGTAGCTCCACGCGGCGGGATCGACCCGGAGGATCCGCTCCGGGTCGCCCCGCGCTCCCCGGCGGGCGGCGCGGCCCCGCCCCCTCTTCCCGGCGGGCGCCGTTCTCATCCTCGCGTGCGCGACCAGGACGTTCCAGCGCGCCCCCTCGTCGGGCACCGCCTCGGCGCCCGGCGCGCCGTGTGGAAGCAGCGCCACCGCGAGATCGTCGACCCGCACCGACCGCGGCGTGTCCGTGGCCGCCGCAACGCCGGGAAGCGTGTCGATCGCCCCGAGCACGCCGGGCTCCTCGGGGCGGGGCGGTCGGTCGCGCGGGCCCGCGGTGATCAGCACCGGCGTCGCGGGAAGCGCCTCGCGCACCGATGCGAGCCCGCGGGTGAGCGTCACCAGCGCCGCGGGGGGCGGGTCCGGACGATCGAAGAGATCGCCCGCGATCAGGATCACGTCGGGGCTCACCCGCACGATCTCCTCGACGGCGCGGAGGAACGCATCCGCGACGCGTCCCCCTCCCGCACGTTCCGTCCTCCCACGGCCCGCTCGTAGGCGCGGAAGCCGAGGTGCAGATCGGCCAGGTGGGCGAGGATCACCGGAGCGCGCCGGAGGGCGGAGCTCCGGAAGAGGGAGGGCCGGGCCCGCGCGCCAGCCCCGGGTTCGTCGGCCCTGCGGGAGGCTCGGGACCGAGCGCGCCGGGAGCGCCGCGCTGCCATGCTCGGCCCACTCGCGCCAGCGACGCTCGCGCGCGCCCAGCAGCGCGGCCAGCCCCACTCCACTCCCTCCCTCGGCCAGCCCGGGCGCGCCCAGCAGGAGCCCACTCGCAGAGAGCGGCAGGGCGGTGAGCATTGCCAGCCCGAACCCGCGCGTCGACCAGGTGGAGGCCAGGCCACCCAGCCCTCCCAGCTCGCCGCCAGCACGGCGCCTTCCACGTACGCCAGGCCAAGGAGTTGCGTGGCGCCATCCACAGCCCGAACGCGAGCGCGCCGGTCTGCACGCAGAGCACGAGGGTGAGCGTGCCGACCAGATCGGCCCGCACGTAGAGGAGGAGCCCGAGCGCCATCTCCGCACTGGCCGCCGCGGCGGCCCCCACCAGCAGCGTGAGGGATCCACGCGACGCGCGAGCGCGCGGCGTTCACCGGAGGCCGCCTTCGAGCCCAGAGGAGCAGGTCACCGGTCCATCCTGCAGTACTCGCCGCAGTAGAACACGAGCGGCTCACCCTCGCGCGCGTCGCAGGCGATCACCTCGCCCACCACGATCGAATGGTCGCCCGCCTCGTAGACGTTCCGCACACGGCAGTCGAGCCAGGCGAGCGCATCGTCGAGCACGGGGCTGCCGGTCGTCTCGGTGCGGTACGCGAGCTCCTCGAAGCGCGCCGTGCGGTCGCCGGCCGCGAATCGGCGGGCGAGCTCCTCATGGCGGCGGTCGAGGATCGAGACCGCGAACGCGCCCCCCTCGATGACGCAGGCATGGCTGGCAGCCTCTCGCTCCACGCACACCAGCACCAGGAGCGGATTGAGGGAGACCGAGGCGACGGAATTCGCGGTGAGCCCGCACGGACGCCCGTCGGGGGTACGCGACGTCACCACCGTCACCCCCGTGGCGAAGTGCGCCATCACGTAGCGGAATTGGAGCTCGTCCGGCATTTCCTTTGCGCCTGATCGGATGCCAGAATACGTTTTCGGCTCCGGACGTAAAGCGGCCGGGCCGCCGGGACGACCCGCTGGGAGTGCTGCATCTCGTGTCAGGACACGCGCTTCGCGCGCTGATGGCGCTCGGGATACTAATCACCACCACCGCGTGCGACAACGTGGAATGGGGGGGAGTCGAGGTCCGGCTCCTCGCGCCGCCCGAGCGCGATCGGGACGCAGCGGACAGCACCGAGGCGAGGGAGGCGGGCGGCTTCACGCTGCCCACCGGTCCGGTGCTCTACACCGGTACGCGCGACTCCACGGGCATGGCGCTGGTCCCGATCGGCGAGATCGTCCGCGACTCGATCCGCCCCTTCCTCGCGGAGAGGGAGGCGCCGGGATACCGCGCCGCATTCGCGCGTACCCTGATGGCTCCGGGGACCCGCTTCACGCTCTTCTCCGCGGGCGCGCGCGCGGGCACGTTCACGGTGACTCGGGTGGGAACCGACGAGAGCTTCTGCTCGCCCCGCCCGCGAGCGACCGGAATCCTCGAGCTGGTGCCCGCCGCGGCCGAAGCGACCCAGTTCCTCGCGCTCGCCGAAACCTTTGCGGCAGAGCGCGGCTACGAGCCGTACCGCCCGCTCGCGCACGACCGGGCGCAGCGCGCCGCCGGAATCGACTTCGCCGTAGAGCTGATCCCTCAGATCGGTGCCACCTGGCCCAACTCGATGGTCGAGGCGCGCGCAGACATCGTGGCATTCCCGCTCGAGCAGGGCGGCGCCGGCGTGTCGATGACCTTCGTATACCGTGACCAGGCGCTGGTGCAGCGAGCGACCCCGACCTCGTGGTCGCTCTTCCTGCTGGTGGTCGGCCAGGACGAGCAGTACGTCCGGTCATACGCGTGGTACCGGGAGGCTGGACGCGAGGGAAAGGGCGTGCCGGTCTACTTTCAGCACCTGGACTGGGACGGCGACGGCCAAACGGAGCTGCTGCTCGAGGTGAGGGGCGAACACTCGCGCTGGAACGCCGCCGTCGAGAGCGCGGGCGGCGAGTGGACGCGCACCTTCGAGGATCCGTGCGGCGCGGCCGCGCCCCCGGTGGGGGGAGCGGCCGGCTGAGCCGCCCGGCGCGGCGGGGCGGACGCGCGCCGCGCGCGGTCCTCGGCTCCGCGGTCGCGGCGCTCGCCGTCGCCCTCGCCGGATGCGCCGAGACCGGAGCGTCTTCGGGCGAGGATGCGGCCGCGCGCTCCGCGGCCGTCGATTCGGGCCCGGCCTCGGATCCAGGCTCGGGCATCGTCCTGGAGGACGCCGCCGGGCGCACGCTGCGGCTGGACGCGCCGCCGCGCCGGATAGTTTCACTGGTTCCCGCGGCAACCGCGATGCTGCTCGCGCTCGACGCGCGTGCCGCGCTGGTCGGCCGCACCAACTTCGATACGCTCGCCGCGGTCCGTGACCTCCCTTCCGTGGGTGACGGGCTCCAGCCCGATCTCGAGCGCCTGCTCGTCCTCCGGCCGGAGCTGGTGATCCGCTTCGAGGGCCCACAGGACGCGGTTACGGGCCCCGCGCTCGACGCGCGGGGCATTCCGCACCTGGGCGTGCGCACCGATCGGGTGGCCGACGTGCGTGCGCTGCTGCTCCAGCTCGGGTGGCTGACGGGGCGCGAGGGCCGCGCAATGGAGCTGGTCGCGGGGCTCGATCGCGAGCTGGCGGCGGTGCGAGCGCGGGTCGAGACGCTGCCCCCGGTGCGTGTGGCCTATCTGCTGGGCGGCGATCCCCCCTGGGTGGCGGGGCCCGACAGCTACCTCGCCGATCTGCTCGCGATCGCGGGAGCGGAGAACGTCTTCGACGATCTGGAGCAGCCGTACGCTCCGGTCGGGCTCGAGGAGCTGCTCGTGCGCGCTCCGGACGTGGTGCTGGTGGCGCGCGGGACCGCGGTCAGCGAGCGGATCCGTGCTCGTGCCCGCGTGCGCGAGCTGTCGCCCGCCATCGAGGTGCCGGGGATCGGGCTCGGGCGCTCCGCGCTCGAGCTGGCGGAGCTGTTGCACGCGGAGGGGTTCGCCCGATGACCCCGCCCGGCCGCCGCGCGGGGACGGCCGCGCCACTGCTGGTGGCCGCGCTCGCGGCGGCGCTCCTGCTCGCCGTGCGCTTCGGGTCGGTCTCGCTCACGACGGGCGAGGTACTGGGCGCGCTCGCGGGCGGGGGCAACGCGGTGCACCGGGACATCGTGCTCGGGCTCCGCCTCCCCCGCGCGCTGCTCGCAATCTTCGTGGGTGGGGGGCTCGCGCTGGCCGGCGCCACCTTCCAGGCACTGCTGCGGAACCCGCTAGCGGAGCCCTACATCCTCGGGATCAGCGGCGGGGCGGCGGCGGCGGCGGTGATCGCCATCGGGCTCGGGGTGACCACCCTGGGCTCGTGGGTTCTGCCGGGCGCCGCGTTCGGCGGCGCGCTGCTCGCGATCGTGCTCGTCTTCCGGGTGGCGACGGCCGTGGACCGCTCGCTCGACGTGCGCGTCCTCCTGCTCGCCGGCGTGGTGGTGGGGGCGTTCTTCACCGCGGTGATCGCGCTCGTGCTGGCGCTCTCCGACGCGCCGGCCGTGCGCGGGGCGGTGCTCTGGATGATGGGGAGCGTCGCGGGGGCGGACTGGCGCACGGTCGTGGTCGCGGCCGCGTACACGCTCCCTGCGGGGCTCGTGCTGGTCGCGCTCGCGCGGCCGCTCGACCTGATGGCGATCGGCGATGAGACCGCGACGTACCTCGGCACCGACGTGGAGCGCGTCAGGCGCGCCGCCTTCGGGGTCGCGTCGCTGGTCACCGCCGCCGGGGTCGCGGTGGCTGGGGTGATCGGGTTCGTAGGGCTGATCGTCCCGCACGCGGTGCGGCTCGCAGTGGGCTCCGACCACCGGCGGCTCCTGCCGCTCTCCTTCCTCGCCGGAGCGGCGTTCCTGGTGCTTGCGGATCTGCTCGCGCGGGTGGCGCTCGCCCCGGCCGAGATCCCGATCGGGGTCGTGACCGCGTTTGTCGGAGTGCCGCTCTTCCTGGTGCTGCTGCGCAGGGGTATGGGGTGAGCTGCGGCCGCTGCGCAGCCGCCTTCGGCGGCAGCGCTTCCGCCTGGAGCGGTCCGGTGGCCTCACTCCGTCCGGCGTTGAACGTGATGCGCTCTTCGAAAGGGTGCCGGCCGTGAGCTGCCCCGACCCGCCGCGCACGGCAAGTACGGCGCATTTTGTGAAACGCGCGCGATGAAGCTCGCGGCGGAGCAGCTCTCGGTTCGCTACCCGGGCGCGCGCAGGCTCGCCATCGATGGAGTCACCCTCGCCGTGGGGGGCGCCTCGCTCACCGCGGTGCTCGGCCCCAACGGCTCGGGGAAGTCCACCCTGCTCCGTGCACTGCTGGGGGTGCTCGCCCCGAGCGGCGGGCGGGCCACGGTGGACGGCACCGACGTGCGCGTCTGGAACCGGCGCGAGCTCGCGCGCCTCGTGGGGGTGGTGCCGCAGAGCGAGACGGTGGCGTTCCCGATCACGGCGCGCGAGCTGGTGGCGATGGGACGCTATCCGCACCTCGGGCCGCTGCGCGCGGAGGGCCTTCCCGACCGGGAGGCGATCGAGCGCGCGCTCGCGCGCTGCGACGTAACCGACCTCGCCGCTCGCCCGGTGACGACCCTCTCGGGCGGGGAGCTGCAGCGGGTGCGGATCGCGCGGGCGCTCGCGCAGGAGCCGCGCGTGCTCGCGCTCGACGAGCCCACTGCGAGCCTCGACGTCGCGCACGAGATGACGATCCTCGGCCTGCTGCGGGGGTGGGCGAACGGAGGGATGACCGTACTGCTGATCACGCACCAGCTCAACCTCGCCGCCCGCTACGCCGACCGGATCGTGCTGCTGGACCGGGGACGGGTGGCGGCAGAGGGGACGCCGGCCGAGGTCTTCCGGGAGGACGTGATGGCGCGCGTCTACGGCTGGC
Source organism: Gemmatimonadales bacterium UBA6960 (assembly GCA_963580305.1). Taxonomy (GTDB): domain Bacteria; phylum Gemmatimonadota; class Gemmatimonadetes; order Longimicrobiales; family Gaopeijiaceae; genus UBA2988. Next base: position 9,277 of record CAUZJY010000027.1, on the reverse strand, counting down.
CGCTCCGGGTGGACCGGGATCCGGTCACCGGCGCGCCGCGCGTGGTACCGCTGGACGCTCCGACCGAAGGAGGCGCGCCGATCCGCTGACAACGGATCAACCGCGCCGCTCCCCTGCGCCTACGATCATGTCTGAGATGAGCTAACGAGTCTGCAGCCGCTCGGCCTCGGCCCTCAGCTCCACGTAGCTCTCGTACCGCTGCGGCGCGATCCGGCCCGTCTCGAGCGCCGCGCGCACCGCGCAGTCCGGCTCCCGCAGATGCGCGCACCCCGCGAAGCGGCAGTGCTCGCTGAGCTCACGGAGCTCCGGGAAGCAGGCGTCGAGCTCGGACGGATCCATCTCCCAGATCCCCACGTCGCTGAACCCTGGAGTGTCCGCCACCCGCCCGCCGCACGCGAACGCGATCAGTCGCGACGAGACGGTCGTGTGACGCCCAGAGCCGGTCTTTCGGGACAGCTCGCCGGTGCGAAGCCCGAGCTCCGGCTCGATCGCATTCACCAGGGTGGTTTTGCCCACCCCGCTCGGCCCTACGAGCACCGAGGTGCCGCGGCACAGCTCGGCCGCGAGGTCATCGACCCCCGCACCCGTGCTCGCGCTCACCTGGAAGACGGGATAGCCGACGACGCCGTAGCGTACTGCAAACACGGCCGCGACCTCCCGACCACCGGGTAGATCGATCTTGTTCAGCACGACCACCGCGGGGATCCGGTTGGCCTCGGCGACCACCAGCAGCCTGTCGAGCAGCCGGGGAGGGGGCGGAGGCCGCACGGCCACCACCGCGCACACCCGGTCCACGTTGGCCGCAAGCACCTTGGGCTTGCCCCCCGTGCCGGAGCGCCCGATGACCGTGCTCCGCCGGGGGACGAGCGACTCGATCGTCGCGTGGCCTCCGCGTCCCTCTCCGACCTCGACGCGGTCGCAGATCACGACCCGGTCCTCCGCCCGTACGCGGGACTCGAGCTTGAGTCGGCCGCGCAGGCTGGCGTCAACCTGCTGCCCGTCGTCAAGCAGGAGTGTGTAGACCCCTCCCGAGACCGCGATGACCTCGCCCTGCATCAGGAGACGGGCGGGAAGGCAGGGGCGCGGCGGACGACGGGCGGAGCGACCGAAACGAATCCGCCCCTCCTGGCCCGAAGTCGGACCGAAGGGGCGGGATTCGATGGCACCCAAGCCACCGCGAGGTGGCCCTGGATCATGCGGCGCCCATTACAAGACGAAAGTCACGAGACGAACGTCACGCGGCGAAGCTCTCCAGCGCCGCGCCCTTAGACCCCTCGCGCAACCGGCGCAGCGCACGGTCGCGGAGCTGACGGATGCGCTCGCGGGTCACACCGAGCTGGTTGCCGATCTCCTCGAGCGTGTGCTCGCGCTCGCCCTCGAGCCCGAAGTAGAGCCGGAGCACCTTGGCGTCGCGCGCCGCGAGCGTCTTGAGCGCCTCGGTGACCGAATCGGTGAGCAGCCGGTTCTCGACCTCCAGCTCCGGCTCGGCCGCTTCTTCCGCGATGAACCGCTCCACGAGCTGCGAGTCTTCGCTGTCGCCAATCGGTGCATCCAGCCGAATCTCCGCCGTATTGAGCGTCTGCAGCGACTCGATCAGCTCGGGCGTCAGGTCGGTCGCCTTGGAGAGCTCTTCCGGCGTCGGATCGCGGCCGAGCTCCTGCTTGAGGCGCTCCTTCTCGCGGAAGATGCGCGCGAGGTCGCTGGCGCGGTTGAGCGGCACGCGCACCGCACGGCCGTGGTTGGCCAGCGAGGCGAGGATCGCTTGGCGAATCCACCAGACGGCGTAGGAGATGAACTTGACGCCCTGGTTCGGATCGAACTTCCGGGCGGCCGTGACCAGCCCGACGTTCCCTTCCTGGATCAAGTCGGTGAGAGAAACGCCGCGGTTCTGATACTTCTTGGCCACGCTGATTACGAAGCGCAGGTTCGCCTTGGCGAGCTCCTGGACGGCCTCCTCGTCACCCTTCTGCGCCCGGGCGCCGAGGATCTTCTCCATCTCCGGGGTGATCAGTTCGTGGCGGCTGACGTCCCGGAGGTACTGGTCCAGCGCGGTCTGCTCCTCGAGGCTCGCGTCAAAGCCGGAGAGGAGATTGCGCCCTCCCCCCTTGCGCTTGCGCCCTCGAGTCTTGGTCGCGGCGTCAGCCTTTTGGGCGGCGGTGGCTGTGGCCATGTCGCGGTCTAGCTCCTGACGCACCGGGCGGAGCCCCATGGGGAGCCGGCCGGAGATGGGGCGTTTGGAAAGTCCAGAGCCTTTTAGAATCGGGCCCTGACCCTGTTGCCGTCAAGCCCCTCGATTTCGTTAAACCCCGTGGTCCTGCGGGGGTTCCGGCAGTGGAGAGCGCCAGGAGTTGGCCTGGCGCCGCGGACAAACGCACGCCGGCCGAGGTCGGGGTGTGCTAACCCCGCCGGGGACGCGGGTTCCGCGCTTGCTCGGAGCCCGCACCAAACCCCGGCCACGGCCTGGCCCGCCCGGCCTGGACCCTGCCTGGGCCCGGACATTGTCCCGCCGCGGATGGGGCCACAGACTGCCTCCCATGCCTCCGGCCCCCTTCCCGACCGCAGCCGCGACGGACCGCGGCCGCTCGCGGCTGCGCAACGAGGACTCCCATCTCGTCAACCCCGAGCTGGGGCTCGTGGTCGTGGCCGACGGCATGGGGGGGCACCCCGCCGGCGACGTCGCGAGCGCGCTGGCCACGCAGGAGGTCGGGCGTCGCATGCGCGGCGCCATCGAGGGCGCCCCCGCCTCTTCCTCCACAGAATCGGCCTCGCCGCTGGGCGAGAGAATGCTCCGGGCGGTCCTCATGGCCGACGCGCGGGTCCGGGAGGCGGGAGCGGCCGAGTCCTCGCACAGCGGAATGGGCACAACGCTCACGGCGCTCGCCGCCCATCCCGACGGCTCGCGCGTGGTGATCGCGCACGTCAGCGACAGCCGGGCCTACGTGCTCGAGGGGGGGCGGATCCGGCAGCTCACCCGTGACCACACCTGGGTCGAGGAGCAGATCGCGGCCGGAACGCTCACGCGCGAGCAGGCGCGCGGCCACCGCTGGCGGCACGTGTTGACGCAGGCCGCCGGCGTCGGCGACGAGATCACCCCGGAGCTGCTCGAGCTGGACGCGTGGCCCGGGCAACTCTATCTGCTCTGCACCGACGGGCTCACGAACATGCTCACCGATCTGGCGATCGAGCGCACGCTCGAGGACGCGCTGCCCCGCGGCCTCGAGGGCGCGACGTGGGCGCTTGTCGACGCCGCGAACGACCGGGGCGGGATCGACAACGTCACGGTAGCGCTGCTCAGCATCGAGTAGCAGGGCGGCCGCGGCGCGCGCCGCGGCTCAGGCGGGCTGTGTGATCTTGTCGAGCACCCGCTCGGAGGGGATGTCGCGCCGCTCGAAGGTGAATACGCGTAGCACGCGCGCAGCCCCGTACAGCTCCTCCGCCACCTTGGGCAGATCGAGCAGCCCGGGAAGCCCGGCGGCGCCCAGCCGCTGCACCGCGCCGCTCCTGCGCTCGATCAGCAGATCGAGCTGGAACATCGCACGCTTGCTCGGGAAGTCGATCATCACCTCCCCGCTCTGGAGCCCCAGCTCGGCAGCCAGCTCGTCCTCGACCGCGCGCTTCCAGGGCGAGTCGCCCACCGCCCAGTCTTCCACCCGGCGCCCGTGGAGGTCCGCCGCAGTGAGCTCGAGCGAGCGCTTGGGAAGCCGGCGGGCCCGGAGTGCGGGGATCCAGCGGCTCGCGAGCCGCTCCGCAATCTCGGAGTCGTCCTCCTCGAGCGCGCGCCGCTCGATCTCGTAGAGTAGCTGCTCGTCGGTCGGTCCGACCAGCTCCTCGGGATCGAGCAGCCCCCCGCTCACCGCCTCGTCGACGATACGCTTGTAGAGCACGGTCGCGGCGCGCACCGCGTGATGCCAGTACACGTTGCGGAACATCTGGTACTTGGCGAAGAGCAGCGACTCGAGCGCGGCGACCGCCTTCTCGTGCACCCCCACCTCCCAGCGCCCAGTCTCGGGGGCGGGGAGCAGCACGAGTCCCTGGAGCAGCCGGTCCACGTCCACCTCGCCGTAGGGCACCCCGCAGAAGTACGCGTCGCGCTTGAGGTACTCCATCTTGTCGAGGTCGAGCGAGCCGCTCACGAGCCCGCGCAGCGCCACCTCACCTTCGCCCCGAATGAGCGCCTGGATCCGGTCCTCCGCGCCGAGCCCGAGCGGGGCCAGAGCATCGCGGAGTTCGGGGGAGTGGAAGAAGCGCTCCGCGACCGCCTCGTGCCCGGCCGGGACGCGCTCAGGTCCCAGCTCCTCGAGCGCGTGCGAGAAGGCGTAGTGCCCGATGTCGTGGAGCAGCGCGGCGTAGGGGATCAGCTCCTCGCCCTCGAACGCCTCCGGGGGGGTCGCCGCCCGCTCGCGAAGCAGACGCAGCGCGGTCACCGCGAGATGGTAGACGCCGAGCGCGTGGTCGAAGCGGGTGTGCGACGCGCCCGGATAGACCAGGTGCGCGAACCCGAGCTGCCGGATGTAGCGGAGCCTCTGGAACGCCGCGGTGTCGACGATCCGAGCGGCGGTGGGGTCGAGCCGGATCGTCTTCCAGAGAGGGTCCCGGATCGTCCGGGGAGTGAGGTCCGGCTCGAAGTCCTGCTCGAAGTCCTGCTCGAAGTCCTGCATAGGTGAGGGCGAGCTTACCCGCGGCGCCGGGGCGGGGGCAATGGCCGCCCGGGATCGCCGACAGGGATCGTCGGGGTTGCCCGTCCTGCCCCACGGGGGGCCCTTGGGTCGGCCACGAACAAATGGCGAAGCCTGCGCGCGCCCCTCCGCCCGCCGATTCGTATGGCTCCCTTCTCCCACCTCCCGGCACTCCGCGCGCACGTCCGGCTGCGCGCCGAGGATCGTCCCGGGATCTACCGGATGCTGGGCGCCGACGGCGCGGTGATCTACGTGGGCAAATCGGTGCGGGTGCGCGAGCGCGGTCGAGTGGGAGTACGTGCCGAACGAGTTCGCCGCGCTGCTCGGAGAGATGCGGCTGATCCAGCGGCACCGGCCGCGCTGGAACGTGCAACACAAACGCCGGCCGCACTTCTGCTTCGTGAAGCTCTCAGGTGGTCCCGCGCCTCGCCGTGGTCACCCGCCCGGGCGAGGAGAGCGCGGCTTACTTCGGACCCTTTCCGGGAGTACGACAGGTCGAAGAGGCCGTGCTCGGGATCCGTAACTGCCCGGCCGCGACGCCCGTCTTCTTCGCCGACCAGCTCGAGATTCTCGACGGCGGGCGCGCGGGCCCCCCTCTGCCTGCGCCGGGAGGTGGGCAGCTGCTTGGCCCCCTGCGCCGGACGACCATCGGCCCGGATGTACACCGAGCACGTGCGCGCCGCGCGGCGCTGGCTGGAGGGAAGGGGTGAGGGTCCGCTGGCGCTGCTCGAGGCCCGCATGACGAAGGCGGCAGCGCGGCTCGACTTCGAGTACGCGGCCGTGCTGCGCGACCGGGCGGCCCACCTGGCCGAGCTCAGCGAGCGGCTGGCGGCGGGGAGAGGAGAGGTGGACGGGCTCACGTTCCTCTACCGCGTGCCGGGCTTCCGAGGGGCGGACCGCCTCTATCTGATCCGGCGCGGGCGGGTGCGCACGGAGCTGGAGTACCCGAAGGGCGCCCGCGCGAGCTCCAGCGAACCAAGACGCCGAAGGAGTGGCTCGCGGGCTCGAAGCGCTCATCGGCGCCACGCGCCGCTCGTGCGGTGCGTGGCCGTCAATCGTCCCCAGAGCCCCGTCGATAGTCCCAGGGGAATGTGACCTCGTCCCAGAGCGCGCGCGCGCGGATTCCCTCGACGACCCTGTTGTAGCCTGGAAAGAGGCGGGTCGCGCTGATTCGCTCGTGCCGGAGCCTCCGGAGCGCCTCGCCTGCGTGCGCGAGCGGGAGGCTCAGCCGGTAGAGCACGGGCCCGCAGAGGGCGATGCCGAGCTCGCGCGCGCGGCGATCAGCCGGTCACGCGCAGGCATGTGCGCCGGATCGTGCCCGCCGTACATCGCGATCCGTTCGACCGTCTGATGATCGCACAGGCGTTGCTGGAGGAGCTTCCCGTCGTCACCCGCGACCCCGTCTTCCGCGAATACGGCGCCGACGTGATCTGGTAGCTTACTCCACGCGCGCGCACGCGCGCCCGAGCCGCTCGACCAGCTCGTCCATCTCCGCGTCGGTGATGAGCAGGCTCGGCCCGATCCGGATCACCTGGCCGTGCAGCCCCCCGCTCCCGACCAGCAGCCCCTCCGCGCGCGACGCCTCGATGAGCGCCTGACCGCGGCGAGGGGAGGGATCCCGCATCGCCGGATCTTCGACCAGCTCGAGCGCCTGCATCAGCCCGAGCCCGCGCGCCTCGCCGATCCACGCGTGACGCCGCGCCAGCTCTGCGAGGCCCGTGCGCAGCCGCTCGCCGCGCGCCTCGGCGCGCGCGCGCACATCCTCCTCGACCATAACGTCGAGCGCGACGCACATTCCTGCCATCACGACTGGGTTGCCCCCGAAGGTCGAGAGCGTCTTCCCCTCCCATCCCGAGGCGATCTCCGTGGTGGTAATCGTTGCGCCCACCGGGAGGCCCGCCGCAATCCCTTTCGCCATCACCATGATATCGGGCACGACCCCCCAGTGCTCGATCCCGAACCAGTGCCGTCCGGTGCGGCCGAAACCGGCCTGCACCTCGTCGATAATGAGCAGCCCACCGTAGCGGCGGACCACCTCGGCCACCCGCTGGAAATAGCCGGGCTGCGGCATCACGACCCCGTTCACTCCCTGGAGGCTCTCGGCGATCAGCGCGGCGGGCCTACCGTTCGTGGTGGTGAGAATCACCTCCTCGAGGTCGAGCGCGAGCGCGTCCACGCAGCGTTCGTCACAGGGGCGATGGAACGGGCAGCGAAACGGGTACGGGGCGAGCGCGTGCGTGATTCCCGCGCTCATCGAAGCGAGCGGACGCCAGGAGGCGTGCGCAGTGAGCGTGTTCGCAGCGCTGCTCCGCCCGTGGTAGGCACCCCGCAGCGCGATGAGGTCGGTGCGGCCCGTGTAGGCCCGCGCGAGCGCGACCGCGGTCTCGACCGCCTCGCTACCGCTGTTGGTAAAGAAAGTGCGGTCGAGCCCGCCCGGCGCGATCTCCGCGAGCCGGTGCGCCGCCTCGACCTGCGGCTCGGTGACGTACAGGGTGGAGGTGTGGCCGAGGCGACCCACCTGCTCGCGCACCGCCTCCACGACGCGTGGATGGCAGTGGCCGAGAGAGGTGGTAATGATCCCGCCGAAGGCATCCAGGTACTCGCGACCATCCACGTCGCGCACCCATACCCCGCTCCCCTCCTCGAGGACGAGTGGCTTCCGGTAGTAGTGCATCATTCCGGGCCAGAGCCAGCGCCGCTGTCCCGCCAGGATCTCGGCAGCGCGCGACGCGCTGGCGCTGGCGGGAGCGCCCCCTGCCGCGGCCGGAGCGCCAGCCTGCGGCGAGCGCACGCTCGGACGGCTCATACGCGGCTCGCTCCGCCGGCCAGCTCCACCACTCGCCCGAACTCCCGCTCGGTCACCGGTTGAACGGAGAGTCGCGAGTTGTTGACCAGCACCATGTCGGCGAGCCACTTGTCGGCCTTGATCCTGGCGAGTGGGAGCGGCGCTTCGAACCGCTCCACGAAGCCGACGTTGACCAGCCACCAGCGCGGATCATCCTTCCTCGACTTGGGGTCATGGTACTCGTCCTTCGGGTCGAACTGTGTCGGATCCGGATAGGCCTCCTTCACCACCTTGGCAACGCCGGCGACTCCGCTCGGATCCGCGCTCGAGTGGTAGAAGAGCACGAGATCGCCCTTCTTCATCGCCCGCATGTGGTTGCGAGCCTGGTAGTTGCGAACGCCGTTCCAGGCAGTGCGGCGATCGCGGCAGAGGTCGTCGATCGAGTAGACGTTCGGCTCGCTCTTCACGAGCCAGTAGTGCGCGGTCAAGGTCGAACTCGGGCTGGGGTTCCGTGAGCCTGTAAAGGTCGGGCCATCGGCTGGGGCACGCCAGCACTACCGCGGCTCCAGCCGTGCGGCTTCCCGTGTGCTCCCTGCGGCGCATCCCGGCCGGAGCTCCGCCATTCCCTCCAGCCGCGCACCACGAGGACCGTCCATATGGTGAGCAGCAGCGGCTCGATCATGAACTTGAAGCGCACGTTCTCCCCCAGCTCGAGCGCGTAACTGACGACCGCCGTGTAGAGGACGAGGAGCACAGCGGCCAGCAAGGGCGCCTCCTCGCGTAAGACGCGCTCCCGGGGATCGCGGCGCGCGAGGCGCCGGCGGATCAGGAGGGCGTGCGCGACGAGCCCCGTCGGGATCAGGAGCGTGAAGAGGGATCCGACGGTGCCGATCGGAAGCCGCCGGTCCAGAATCCGGACCAGGCGAAGGCCCGTCGCCACCCGCCAGACTGTAACGTGGATCCCCATCCGGTCGCGGTCGGGCGCCAGGTGATCGAACTCGGTGGAGGGCGCGGAGAAGTTGCCGTAGCCGATCGCGACGTTGCCCAGGAAGTGGAGCGGGTCGTCGAGGATCACCGAGCGCGCGCTCCTCGCGTAGCCGCGAGAGATCGCGGAGACGTTCACGTTGTGCAGATGGGCGCGGGAGAGCGAGGGCACGTCAGAGCTGCCCACGTACCCGAGGGCACGGTAGCGCGAGGGCGGGCTAAGAGGCGGCACCGTCACCACCGGATCAAGCGCTCCGGCGCGGAGCAGCCGGGTTGCCTCCTGCGGCGGGACGCGGAACATCGCGGCCCGCCAGATTCCCATCCCGTACCAGCTACTCCCCCCGGAGAAACCGTAATCGACCAGGTTCTTCGCGTACCACCCGGCCGGCAGGAGCGCCACGTCCGCGGCGAGCACCAGCGTCCGGCGGCGCGCGAGCACAGCGGCGCCGATCACGACCGGCATGAAGTTGACCCGGTTTTGTGGACACATCCAAACTGCGGGAACGGAGGTGTCCACGCATGTCGAAGAGGAAGGGTCGTATACGGTACGCGCCGGAGTTCCGACGGCAGATGGTCGAGCTGGTCCGGTCGTGGCGCACGCCGGAAGAGCTGGCGCGCGAGTTCGAGCCCACAGCGAACACGATCCGGAAATGGGTCGAGCAGCTGGACCAGGACGAGGGATTGCGCGCGGATGGGCTAACGAGCGAGGAGCGGACTGAGCTCCGGCAGCTGCGTCGGAAGGTCAAGCAGCTGGAGCAGTGCCGCTTCCGCACCCAGGCCGAGGCGAGACTGGCGGTGTTCGGCTTCATCGAGGGCTGGTACAATCCGCGGC
>CAUZJY010000026.1:0-19474 GCA_963580305.1 Gemmatimonadales bacterium UBA6960 | reverse complement strand
CCCAGGCCGAGGCGCGACTGGCGGTGTTCGGCTTCATCGAGGGCTGGTACAATCCGCGGCGGCGCCACTCCACGCTCGGCTACCAGTCGCCGGTCAACTTCGAGCGTCGAGCCGCTCACTTAGCGGCATCGCCGGCCGAATCCGGGTCAGCCGATTGCGTATACGGACATACAAGCGGCGATCGCGCGCGTCCGAGTGCTCTACTCCCCCGCTCCGCGGGGGAAGCTTTCCTCTCCCCGGAGATAGGGAGAGCTTGAATACCTCATCACTCACCCGTCCAAAGGAATCGGGGCAGGTCCAAAGATGGAGTGCGGCTACGGCTGCCTGAGCAATTTCTATCTCCGACCGCCCGAAAGCCGCTCTGCCCGTAACAAGTTGACAGTACCCTCCGGTAGGCCCCCATTCGGGATGGGCTACGACAAGGTGACGGGCCGATGGTTCTACACCCCGGAGATCGAGAACGTCAAGGCGATCTTCCGGCTCTACCTCTCGGGCGAGGAGCGGAGCTTCGACAGGCTCGGGGAGATGTACGGGAAGCACCCGAGCACAATCCGACAGATCCTTTCCCGGCCCACCTACGCGGGTCACCTGGTCTATGAACCTCTCGGGACTAAGCGGGCCAAGAACCGCACCCGCTGGCCGGAGATCGGGACGCCCGGGACGATCGAGGCCGAGACGGGGCTCGAGCCCGCCGTCCCGCTGGAGGACTTTCTCGCCGTCCAGTGGATCGTCCGACAGCGGACGGAGCGACTGTCCCTGGCCCGAAAGGGTCACGATGGGCTGTTCCTCTACCGGGGGATGCTCGCCTGCCCCTGCACCTTCCCGCTCTACGGGTACGTGAAGCCGGGACACGGACGGGTCCAGCATCTCTACGGGTGCAGGACGTCCGGCCGGCGAAATAGCTGCGGCAACCAGTTCATGACGCGGCATCGTCTGGAGGCCGCGCTGGACCGGATCATAGCCGAACGGCTGGCGGACCCCGCCCTGATTCTGGCCGCGATCGAGCAGCACAACGAGGCGTCCCGAGCCCTCCTGCCCGATCCGGACGCCGGAGCCCGGCGCCGGAAGGAATTGGGGCGACGGAGGGCGCGGATCATCGAGACGTTCTTCGACGGTCTGATCTCCCGAGAGGCCAGGGACGCGGAGCTCCGCGTCGTGGATGCGCAGCTCCAGGCCATCTCTTCATCCCGGCCCGCGAAGGTCGAGCGGATGAGTGAGCGGGACGTGGCCCGGATGGCCCGGATGCTCCTGCGGTGGCCGCGGCTGGAGTGGAGGGCCCGGCGCGAGATGTTGGAAGCCCTCGCCCCCACGTTCCAGGTCCACCGCTACGAGATCCGGGGCGTCTCTTTGCCAGAAGCCGGCTTGTTCTCGAAGAAGTCCGTGCGGATCCGCTCGGCGCGCTCGAGGGAGAGGAACTGGAGCTCCCACCAGACGACGCTCCCCCGGTAGCGGTCAGGGGCCGCGGCCAGCTCGGTAGGCGCGGGCCGGGGCACGGTGCTCTCAGACGCGGGCTCCTCCTCCGGGACCCAGGCCCACCCTTCGGTGCGCACGCGCGCCCAGCTTCCCTGGCGGCTGATCACCTGGAGCGCCGTTCCCGGCCCCGCGTGCGCCAGCGTGTCGCCGCCGGCCCACCCCTGGATCGCGGCTCCTGCCGACCCGGCGCCACGAACCACGATCCCGCCGCCGCCCGCTCGCCCGGGCCAGGACCCTCGACGCCGGCTCGCGCCGGTGGTGCCGTCGCCGGGGGTCCCTCGTCCAGCGCCACAGCCCGCAGGGGCGCAGGTTCTCACCCTCCGAGGCGGACACGACGAGGTCGTAGCCCCCGCGGTCCGTCACCATGGAGGGACCGCATCCAGATCCATCCCTCCAGCGCCACCGCGCATACGTTCTCGCGCACCCTCACCTCCGCGGACTGTGCGCTCGCGAGCGCGGGCAGCGCGAGCAGGAGCACGACCGCGTGTAGTGGGGAGCGGTGCATCGACCTCGGAAACGAAATCGCTACGTGGGGGGTTCAACACCCGCCCTGCTGATCCGGACCCGGGTGCAGAACGCATCGCGGCGGACGGGAGCGTCAACGCGCAGGGCCCGTGTCCACCCCCCATACCCGTGCCCATATCCGTGCCCATGTGTGCTCACAGTCTGGTCGCCGTCGCGATCGTCGCGCTGGCGGTCCCGCGGCTCGGCTCCGCTCAGGCGATCCCCTCCCCCTACCGCTTCATCGAGACCCGGCAGGAGGTAAGCACGTTCGCCGGCTGGATCTCGCCGGGTACCGGCAGATTCGGGTACGGCCCCGGCTCCGGCGCGCTCGCAGGTGTGCGCTACGGTCTCGACTTCGGCGGACCGCTCTCCCTGGAGGGGAGCGGGGGCGCGCTCGTGAGCACCCGGGACGTCGTCGACCCGCGCCGCACGGAGGGAAACCGCGTGATCGGAGAGACAGACGCCGTGCTCGCGATCCTGGACGCGCGGCTGAAGCTCAGCCTGACCGGTGGGCGCACCTGGAACGGTTTCCAGCCGTTCCTCATGGTCGGGACCGGGCTGGCGTGGGACAGTTCTGCCAGGAGCACCCTCGAGCAGGACCTGCCCGCGGCCGATCGCTTCGACTTCGGCACCACCTTCGTGGGACAGCTCGGCGCCGGCCTGCGCTGGTTCTTGACCGACCGCGTCACCGTGCGCGGCGATGGGCTGCTCTACATCTGGAGCCTCGAGGCGCCCGACGGCTTCCGCGATCCGGAGCGCGGCTTCGCCACCGTCGGCGCCTCCGAGTGGGTGGACGCCGTCAGCTTCGCCTTTGCCCTCGGGTACCGCTTCTGAGAGGGCGCTCCATGGTGGCCCTCGCCGGCTGATTCGATGACCTGGCCGGAGCGAGCCGCCGCGGACTGGCTCACGGTCGAAGACGCGCGCAGGCGCGCGCTCGCGCTGGTCGCGCCCCTCCCCCCCGAAGAGGTTCCGCTCCACGCCGCGCCCGGCCGCGCACTCGCGGAGCCGATCCGTGCCGCCGCCACCCTTCCGCCCTGGGACAACAGCGCCATGGATGGCTACGCGGTGCACGGCACGGAGATCGCGGGGGCGACCCCCGACGCGCCGATCGCGCTCACGGTCGTCGGAGAGGCGCGCGCGGGGACGCGCTGGGAGGGCGTGCTCAGATCGGGCCAGGCGCTCCGAATCATGACGGGCGGTCCGCTGCCCGACGGGGCGGATACGGTGGTTCGGGTGGAAGACACCGACCGCGAGCAGACATCGGGGCGCGTGTGGATCCACTCGGATCGCGACCTGGGACGCAACGTCCGGCCGGGCGGACAGGACATGCGCGCCGGAGAGCTACTGCTCGAGGCGGGGGATCGGCTCGGCGCGGGCAAGCTCGCGGTGGCGGCAGCGGCGGGGCTCGCCATGGTCACCGTCCACCGCCGGCCACGCGTCGCCGTGCTCACGAGTGGCGAAGAGCTGCGTGCGCCCGACGCCTTCGAGGACGTCCGCGCGGGCCGGGGGATCCCGGACACCAATGGGCCGATGCTGCACGCGGCGGCCACGGAGCTCGGGGCCGAGTCGCTCGCGCTTGGCCCCGTCCCCGACCGGGTGGATCTCGTCCGGGCGCGGCTCGAAGACGCATCCCAGAGCGAAGCGGATCTGCTGGTGACGGTCGGCGGTGCCTCGATGGGGCGCACGGACCTGTTCCAGGAGGTGCTCCGCGCGATGGGGGCGGCGCTCGACTTCTGGCGCGTTCGGATCCGCCCCGGTAGCCCCTTCTTCGCGGGCACCATACCCCGCGCCGGCCGGGCACCGCTCCCGGTGCTCGGGCTTCCCGGCAATCCCGTCTCTGCGTTCGTGACCTTCCACCTCTTCGTGCGTCCGGCCCTGCTGACGCTCGCCGGACACCGGCACGTCGACCTCCCCGCCCTCACCGCGCGCGCGGGTGCACCGCTCGCGGGCGGAGGCGGGCTCACGCACTTCCTGCGCGTGCGGCTCGAGAGCGATCGCGGAGAGATGGTGGCGCACCCCACCGGGCTCCAGGGGTCGGGGTTGGTGCGCGGGCTCGCCACCGCCGACGCACTCGCGATCGTGCCGCCCGGCACCGAGCGGATCCAGGAAGGGGAGCGCGCCTCGGTCCTGCTACTCCGCCTACCGTCGTGATGCCATGAAGACCCCCGCGGCGCTCACGGCGACCCTGGCGGCGGCGCTCTTCGCGGGCGCCTGCACGATTCCGCGCTGGCCGGTCGAGGGGCCGATGACCTCCCCCTTCGGCGTGCGCTGGCGGAGCGTGCTCCCCGAGGTGCATCGCGGGGTGGACATCGCGGTCCCGACCGGGACGCGCGTGCTCGCGATGGCCCCCGGCCGTGTGCTCTTCGCCGGAACGATGGACGGCTACGGCAACGTGGTGTGGATCGAGCACGGGGGCGATGTGCTCACCATCTACGCGCACCTCTCGGAGCTCCTCGTGCGGACCGGCGACGGCGTACGCGGACGCACGGTCGTCGGGCTCAGCGGGATGAGCGGAGACGCCACCGCACCGCACCTCCACTTCGAGCTGTGGCGCTGGGGGCACGAGCGCGATCCCGTCCCGCTGCTCGGCGGACGGCCCTGATCTCGGGAGCGGTCAGCCTCGGCCGAGCGCTCGGATTTCCTGCGCGAGCCGCGGCACGACCTCGAAGAGATCCCCGACGATCCCGTAGTCCGCGACCTTGAAGATGGGCGCGTCGGGATCCTTGTTCACGGCGACGATGGTACCCGACGTGCGCATCCCCGCCAGGTGCTGGATCGCGCCCGAGATCCCGAGCGCGAAGTACAGCTTGGGCGAGACCGTCTTCCCGGTCTGTCCGACCTGTTCGCCGTGCGGGCGCCACCCGGCGTCGACCACCGCGCGCGAGGCACCGAGCGCGCAGCCGGTCCCGACCGCGTCGCGCAGCTCCTCGAGCACGCTCCACTGCGCCGGATCCTTCATCCCGCGCCCCCCTGACACCACCACCGTGGCCTCGCCGACGTCCACCGTCCCCTCCACCGCGCGGAACTCGCGGAAGCGCGTCCGCGCCTCCCCGATGGTGGGGGTGAACGTCTCCACGACGCCCGCGGCCTCACGCTCCTGGCACTGAAAGACGTTCGGCCGGATCGACGCGAGGAAGGGCGAAGCGGAGGAGCGCACGCGCGCGAATGCCTTGCCGGCGAACACGGGCCGGACCGCGAGCGGCGCGCCATCCTCCACCTCCAGCGCCGTCACGTCCGTGGCGAGCGGGACGTCGAGCAGCGCCGCGACGCGCGGCGCCAGATCCTTCCCCTGCGAGGTCGCCGCGAAGAGCACGGCTGCGTATCCGCCCTCGCGCGCTGCGGCGGCCACCGCGGTCGCGTAGTTCTCCGGCAGGTAGCGCGCGAGCGCGTCGTGCTCGCCCACCAGGACGCGCGCGGCGCCGAACTGTGCGAGCTCGCCGACCGCGCCCTGCAAGCCGGGTCCGCCGAGGGAGAGCGCGTGGACCTCCCCACCCAGTCCGGCAGCCAGGTCGGCCGCTGCGGCCACGACCTCGAGCGCCGCTCCGCGCAACGCGCCATCCTTCTGCTCCGCCACCGCCAGGACCTTCGACATGTCGCTCTCCGTCATAGCACCTTGGCTTCCTCACGCAGCAGTCGGACCAGCTCCGGAACCGCGTCAGGCCCTTCCCCGAGGATGCGCCCGGCGGGGCGTTCCGGCGGCAGCTCGAGCCGCAGCAGCTCGAGCCGCGCGGGCACCGAGGCGGCGGGCTTCTCCTCGAGCGGCTTCTTCTTCGCGGCCATGATCCCCTTGAGCGACGCGTAACGCGGCTCGTAGGAGCCTTTGGTGATCGTGACCACCGCCGGAAGGGGCACGTCCACGATCTCGATGCCGCCGTCCACCTCGCGATGGCAGACCACGCGGTCACCCTCAAGCGCGAACTCGGCGACCGCGGTCACGCACGGCCGGTCGAGCAGCGTCGCCACCATCGGCCCGATCTGCTGCTGATCGTCGTCCACCGCCTTCACCCCGAACAGCACGAGCCCCGCGTCCGCGCTCGCCAGCTCGGCTGCCAGCACGCGCGCGGTGGCGAGCCCGTCCGGGCCGGGTTCTCCCTCGAGCCGCACCACGCGGTCGGCCCCCATCGCGAGCGCGGAGCGCAGCTGTTCGGCAGCGGCCGGGTCCCCGAGCGTCATCGCCGTAACCTCCGCGGCCCCACCCGACTCCTTGAGCCGGAGCGCGGCCTCGAGCGCGAACTCGTCGTAGGGGCTCACGATGTACTTGACCCCCGCGGGGTCAATCGCGGTGCCGCTCGCCGCCACGCGGATGCGCGTCTCGGTATCGGGCACGCGCTTGATGCAGACGATTACGTTCAAGGGCTCGCGCTCCGCTCGGATCCGGAGGGGTCGATCGGCAGCCGCGTACCCGGGGCCCGGGCGAGGGGATCCCGGATCGCCGCAGTCGGGTTTGGGTAGGACCCTCGTTCGGAGGCGGGCCGACGTCTCGCCTCCGACGTTCCGGGACCGGCCCCTCGGCCGGCCCCGAGCCCGCCCCAAGACGAGGTCGCGCATGAAGAGGCTGACCCCTGTCGTGGTTCTGCTCGCCGGCGCCTGTGGCACGGGCGAGTCTCGCCAGATGGTCGAGATCTCCGACAGCGCCGGCGTTCCGGTCACGACGAGCTATGACCGGCCCTCCTCGCCGCCCACGGACGGATGGCAGCTCAGCCCGACTCCCCGTATCCAGGTGGGCAACCGGATCGACCCCAACCAGCAGCTCTACGGCGCCCGCCACGCCCTCCGGTTTCCCGACGGCCGAATCGTGGTCGCGAACACCGGGTTGAGCGACGTCCGCATCTTCGACGCCGGCGGGAGCCACGTCCGCACGCTCACGATGCCCGCGGTGCGCGGCGACACCATCAACCCGGTCCAGGTACACGCGCTGCCGGATGACTCCATACTGGTCGTCGGAAGAGACCACTCGCTCTCGGTGTTCGGACCCGAGGGACGGCTCGCGCGGCGCGCGCCGGTGGCCGAGCCCGCCGAGGGCGTGCCGGGCACCATGAGCTCGGTCGGGATGTTCGAGGACGGCCAGGTGCTGTTCCGCGTGGACCTGCCGGATGACCCGGAGGCGACCGGGACCGGACGCCGCCGGATCCGCCTGCTCCGCTACGGAACCGACGGGAGGCTGATCGGGCCGTACGGGGACCGCGACTTCGAGGACCAGGCGTTGCTCTTCGCCGACCGTGGCGGCTGGATTTTCGGGCCCAGCGCTCAGCACGCCATCGCTGACTCCACGATCTGGTACGGCACCGCCGAGCGCTTCGCGGTGCGCGAGATCGCCCTGGACGGCCGCGTCCTCCGGGTCTTCCGGCTCGACCGGCCGCCCGTCGAGGTGCTCTCGATCGACCGCTCGACCTACAGCTCGGTAGTGGGCCGCCAGATGGCGGGCACCGGCCGCGAGGCCCAGATGGACACGACGCTGGAGGCCTCGGTGTTCGCCGATACCTTTCCGGCCTACGATCGCATCCTGGTGGACGACGTGGGCAACGTCTGGGTCCGCGACTTCCAGTGGTTCGATCTGGGATCGGGACGCCAGTGGAGCGTGTTCGATCCCACCGGCCGGTTCCTCGGCTCCGTGCGCACACCGACCCGGCTGCAGATCTTCCAGATCGGACCCGACTTCATCCTCGCCCGCATGGTCGACAACCGCGGGCGCGAGGCGGTCTACGTGTACGGCCTGATCAAGCCGGGCGAGGAGGGCGGCGGCGGGCCGGAAGGGGGTGGAGGGGCAGATGGCTCCTGACCACGCGGCATGGCCCGCCGGGCCCGCGTGGCAGCCGCGGCTCAGACCACGGTCCACCTCAGCGTGGTGCTCTCGAGTCTCTCCGCCGGCACCCGCTCGCCCGCGAGCGAGATCAGGTAGCCGACGACCAGGGTGACCACCAGACCCACGGCCGTCGACCAGATGAAGGGGATCGGCCCGAAGCCGAGCCATTCGTAGAGCCGGGGGAGCCGGAAGTCGTTCTCGGTCACCATCAGCACCACCAGCGTCCCGGTGATCGCTCCGATGAAGGCGCCCTGCCCGTTCGCGCGCTTCGTCACGATCCCGAGCAGGAACAGGCCGAGCAGCCCGCCCGCGAAGTATCCCATGAAGCTCAGGATCAGGTCGATCAGCGGGGTCTCCGTGCGCGACGCGTAGATCCCGATCGCGATCCCCACGACGCCCGCGGTGACGACTACGACCTTGGCGAACGCCAGACGTGCCTGCTCCGACACGCCCGGCTTGAAGCGGGTGAGAAAATCGACCGTCAGCGCCGCGGCCATCGAGTTGAGGGCCGAATCGAGGCTCGACATCGCCGCCGCGAACACGGCGGCCACCAGCGCACCGGTGAGCACGGGCGGGACCTGCGTGTTCACGAAATGCGGCATCACCTGGTCGGGCGTGAGGTCCTCCGGGAGCCGCTCGGGAAAGTGCTGATAGAAGATGAACAGGAAGACGCCGAGCAGGAGCGACAGGAGCACCCCGATCGCTCCCGCGCCAACGCCGAGGAGGAGCGCCCCCTGCGCCTGCCGCGGGTTCTTCACGGTCATGTACCGCTGGACGGGCTGCTGATTCGTCCCGAACAGCGACAGCGCGAGCAGGCCGTACCCGAAGATCGCGGTGGGCAGTCCGGTTACCGCCATCCGCTCTTCCAGGTGGACGACGTCGAGCTTCCCGAGCTGCGCCGCCTCCGCGAACGCGGCTCCCCAGCCCCCCGGGGTCCCCAGCACGACCACGGCCATGGAGGCGATCACGCCCAGGCTCATGATCGAGAACTGCACGACGTCGGTCCAGATGACCGCGGAGATGCCGCCCATCACGGTGTAGATGATCGCGATGATCCCTAAGATCACCACCGCCTCCTCCACGCCACTGAGCCCCGGAATCACGTTGGTCGGCGCCACCGCGGAAAAGAGCAGCGCGGCACCGAAGAGGAGAGTGCCGGCTCTCAGCAGGACGGTCAGCACGAAGAGCGTCGAGCCGAGAAGGCGAGTTTTGAGATCGAAGCGGACCTCGAGGTACTCGTAGGCGGTCGTGAGGCCCTTGATGCGGTGGAAGAACGGGATGAAGAGCGCCGCGACGATCCCCGCGCCCAGGAAGTCGCCGAGCTGGTACTGGAGGTACCACATATCGTCGGAGTAGGCGTATCCGGGGATGCCCAGGATCGAGGCGGCCGAAAAGGACGTGGCGATGATGGAGAGCCCGGCCGCCCACCACGGCATGCTGCGGTTCCCGAGGAAGTAGGCCTCGGTGTCCGTCTGGCGGCGATTGGCCCACGCCCCGATCGCGACCATGACGGCGACGTAGATCGCGAGGATGATCCAGTCCGCAGGGTGCATGGAGTTCTCCGCGTCCTTGGCTACCGGTCGGAACGACCCGGCTCGAGCGGCGGCCCAGAAGGCAAATCGTGAACCACGGCCGTCTCAGGGCTCGCGCCGATCGTGCAGGGCCCGCCACCCGTAGTAGGCTGGGATCCCCAGCAGGATGATTCCGAACCCGAAAGCCGTGGACGCTGGCTGCTCGACCAGCGCGTTCCCGAGCAGCGCCAGCGACGCGACGAGGAAGACCGCCGGGACGACGGGATAGCCCAGGGTCCGGTACGGCCGGGGAAGCTCCGGGTGGGTGCGCCGGAGCCGGAAGACGGCTCCGACCGCGAGCGCGTAGAAGGGCCAGATCCCAAGGATGAAGGAGTCGGCGAGCTGCTCGAACGTGCGCACCGAGAGGTAGGCGATCCCCAGAAGCGCGGCGAGCGTGATCGCAGCCGCCGGGGTACGCCAGGTCGGATGGACCGCCGCGATCGGGCGGAAAAAGAGCCCGTCATCCGCCATCGCGAAGAAGATTCGCGGGCCGGTCATGGTCGCCCCGTTGAGCGCGCCGAAGGCTGAGACCATCACTATCGCCGCCACGATCGCGGCACCCGGATTCCCGAACACGGCACGCGCCGCGTCCGCCGCCACGAGGGGACGCCCGGACATGGCGGGGATGTCGAGCACGTACAGGTACGCGGCGTTCACGATCAGATAGACCAGAACCACCGTGGCCGTGCCTCCCAGGAGCGCGCGTGGGAGCACACGCGCCGGATCGCGGACCTCGCCACCGAGGAAGGTGAGGTCCGCCCATCCGTCGTACGCCCACATCACCGCGACCAGGGCAACGCCGAACCCGCCCCACGTGGTGGGTGCAAGCTCGACCGGCTGCGCGAAGGCGCCTTCCCCGGGATTCCCGAATATGAAGGCGACCAATGCGAGCCCGACCAGAGCGGCGACCTTGGCGGCCGTGGAGGCGTTCTGCACGACCGCTCCCCACCCCAGCGAGCGGATGTTCACGGCCGCCAGTACAACGATCGCCAGCGCCGCGGCGGTGCGCACACCCGGCCCTCCGATCGGCACGAACTCGGCGAGGTACTCGGCAAAGAGAACCGCGATCGCGCCCAGCGCCGACGGCCGGATGACGAGGAGCTCGGTCCAGCCGAACAGGAACGCGGGCAGCGGACCGTAGGCCTCGCGCAGGAAGACGTAGATCCCACCGGAGCGCGGGAACAGCACCGCGAGCTCGGCGAGGGTGAGGGCGCCCATGAGCGCGACCGCCGCGCCCACGAGCCAGAGCAGGATGATCGCGCCCACCGTGCCCACGTCACCGGCGACCGCGCTCGGAACGCGGAAGATCCCGCTGCCGATGGTCGAGCCGACCAGCACGGCGGCGGCGCTCCACAGGCCGATCCGGCGGGGCAGCCGGTCGCTCGTCGCTTCGGGGCTGCTCTGCACGTCCGCTCCGGGCCGGATGTCGGGGACGCTGCGCGGGGCGGTCAGACTACGCGCGCCCTGAGGTCCCGGAAAGCGCGCCTAGCGTCCCAAGTCGGAAGTTCGCCGTCGCACCGAGGGGCCGATGCGCCGTTCCGGCTAGGAACGACGACGAGGCGTAGCAGCGCTACGGCGAGGAGAAGAGACGACGCCGGAGCGGATGCAGCGGCCTCCGAATGCAGGCGAACTTCCGATTCGGGACACCTAGCGTCCCGAGACGGCAGGATTCCCCAGAACGAAGAAGCGGTGGGGCCAGTCGGCGGCCGCCTTCACTCCGATGCGGCCCGAGACCCCGACCCGCTCGTCGGGCACGGGCCACCCGAGCCTCACCTCCAGGGGGGAACGGCGCAGGTCGTGCCCGTAGAGGGCACCGGTGATCCCGAGCGCCTGGCAGAGCCGGCCCGGACCGGACGCCAGACCGGCGGCGCGACCGCGGCGCGAGTGCATCGTTTCCTGCCCGACCAGCGGATCGAGCGCACGCAGCAGCACCGCCTGCGGGTCCCCCTGCGCGCCGGTGACGACGTTCACGCACCAGTGCATGCCGTAGATCCGGTACACGTAGGCACGTCCGGGTGGACCGAACATGGCAGCGTTGCGCGCCGTGCGGCCGGTGCGCGTGGCCGCGTGGGATGCGGGATCGTCGAGCCCGTGGTACGCCTCGGTCTCGACGATCATCCCGGAGGTGAGCACCCCGCCGACGGTGGAGACCAGCCGCGCGCCCAGGAGCTCACGCGCAACCACCTCCACCGGACGCGCGAAGAACGCGATCGGGAAGGGGCGCTCGTCTGGATGGGATCCCGTGCCAGGCCCCGCCGCCGGACGCGACCGGGGAGCCACGCGGAGCGCGGGGCACGACACGGTCAGTGGCGTCTGCGCCGGCTGACCCGGCCGTGGAGGGGCGTGGGCTCGAGCCCTTCGAAATCGCCGAGAGGATCCGGTCGCCCCGGGATCCCCGCCGCCGCAGCCTCGCCTTCGGAGGCAGCCTTCTCGACGGGAGCGGCTGCGGCCTCGGCCATCTCCGCCGCAGCTACCTCCTCGGCGGCCGGCTCAATCTTGCGAGGCTTGTTGTCGGCCGGCGCGGGCTCCGTGGCGCGCGCCTCCACGTCCGCGCTCGCTCCCTCGGCCGAAGCATCCGTCGTCGGCTCCGCGGCCCGCCCGGCCCCTGTCCGGCGCTCGCGCACAGGACGCCGTGCGCCCCCCTCCGCGCCGCGGCGGCGTGCCTGCCGTCTCTTCTCCTGCCCACCCGGGCTGCTGGGCGCCTCCCCCCCCCCCTCGCGCTCGATGCGTGCGCGGCGGCGGTCGTAGTCCTCCTTCCACTGCTCGAGCACGGTTTCGGCGCGGGCGGACGGGATCACGTCCTGCACCCGTTGGGGCTCCTCCTGGAACACGGTGAAGATGTCCTCCCCGAATCTCTCGACCAGCTTCTCCGCCGTCTTCTTTCCCACGCCCCGGTAGCGATGGGTGAGATAGCGCACCTGCGCATCCGAGTCCGTGGGAAGCCCCAGCCTCTGCGGGTCGACCGCCGCGGCGGCGCGCTCGACCTCGGGGCGCACCGGGGCTGCCGGGGGGGCGGTGGGACGGGGCCGCTCCGGCCTCGGAGGCGCCGTTATGCGGACCGCCTCGGGCGGCGCGGGGGACGCGGGGGACGCGGGGGACGCGGGGGGTACCGCCCGAGGTCCGGGGGGTTGCGGCTTGGGCGACAAGAGCCCGAAGCGCCGGCCGAGCGCGGTCAGCATCGACTCCGGCGACTGGGGGGCCGCTGCAGGCGACGCGGGCAGGGGGAGCGGAGGCGGGGCGGAAACGGCCTCCCGCCGCTCGGCGGCGGCCTCCGGCCCCGCCCTGCCGGTGCGCAGGAGCGCGACCTCGAAGTTGCCGCCCTCAGCTTTGCGCAGCTCGATCACCTCGTGGTCGTGGGCCTGGCGCAGGAAGCGGCTGAACTTGCTGAAGCCGAGGTTGGATTCGTCGAACTCCGCGTCCATCTCGAGCATCTTGCGCTTCACGTCGGAGTCGCGGACCGCCCCGCGGCCATCGGTGGACATGCGCTCGAGGGCCCGACGCAGGAGGTCGTAGGCGGCGCGCAGGGGGGGGGCCTCCGCCACCTGGGCATCGCTCTCCTTGGTGCGCTCGCGGCGGCCTTCGCCACGCCCCTCGCCACGCTCCTCGCCCCGCGTCCCGTCCGGAGCTGCGGGCAAAGCCGGGGGCCGCGAGGCATGGGGAGGAGGCTCCTCACCCCCGCGCCCGCCGGAGCGGCGGCCTGCAGGGGCCACCTCGTACTGGCCGTTGTCCAGCTTCTTCAGGCGCAGCAGCCCCTTGGACGAGGTTTCGGTGAGAAAGCGGCTGAACTTGCTGAAGCCGTACTCGCCCTCGTCGAATCCCGGATCGATCTCGAGCATGACCTGCTTGAGCCGGTCGGAGCGCATGACGTCGTCCTTGGCCGCCATCTGCTCGACCGCGCGCTCGACCAGCACCCAGGGATCGATCGGCTTCTGATCGGAGTCGGTGGTCTTCCGGAGGCCTGAGAGGTTCGTGTAGCTGTAGTACTCGTCGCAGTTCTGGACCAGGATGTCCGAGCTCGACTCCTGGATCCCCACGCCGATCACGTACTTCCCGTACTCCTTGAGCTTCAGCACCAGGCTCGAGAAGTCGCTGTCGCCGGTGAGCAAGATGAACGTGCCGATCTCGGGACGGACGAAGACCAGCTCGATCCCGTCGATCGCCATCCGGATGTCGGTCGCGTTCTTCTTGTTGCTCCCATAGGCCGGAGCGAAGATGAGATCGATCGACGCCTCCGACAGGGGCACGATGTACTGCGGGTAGCGCCGCCAATCCGCGTACGCACGCTGGACCGTGACCTTGCCCTTGATGATGTCGGAGTTGAGGAGGTTCTTGAGCTCTTTGGAGAGATCGCTCCGCATCCCCATCGTGACGTTGTCGAAGTCGATGAGGAGGGCGGCGTTGGGAGCCATGCTGAGTGGCTCCAAGGCGCCCTGATAGGGCGCCTTGGTGGGGTAGATGCTCATGCTGTCGTTCGCCTCGCAGCGCTGTGTTCTTCGTGCCGCGAGACCTCCCCACCCGGGTCCACGGCCGAGGCCGTGGAGCGGGTCGGGGAAGCCTCCCGACGACCGGGAGACTCGCAGCGTGTCTCCGGGTCAGGCCCCCGGAACCGTCCGGGGCACCTCCGTGCGGCCGCTCACCGGTTCTCTTGCCGGTACCGCGACCTCGTGTCCCGCATCGGACGTCCGATCTCAGGACCGCTAGACGCGTCGGCTCTGCTGCTCCGCCTGGATCATGCGGGCCAGCTCGACGCGTCGAACCTTGCCCGTGCCCGTGAGCGGGAAGCCGTAGAAGAAGCGGACCAGGTCCGGGACCTTGTAGTCGGCCAGCGTCGCCCGGCACCAGTCCTTGATCTCCTGCCCGGTGACGATCGCCCCCTCGACGAGGACGATGCAGGCGCAGATGACTTCTCCGAGCACTTGATCGGAGAGACGCCTACCACCGCCGCTTCCCGAACCGCAGGATGGGCCTGGAGCCAGTCCTCAAGCTCCCGCGGGTACACGTTGAAGCCAGATCGAATGATAACCTCCTTCCGGCGTCCCACCAAG
Source organism: Gemmatimonadales bacterium UBA6960 (assembly GCA_963580305.1). Classification (GTDB taxonomy): domain Bacteria; phylum Gemmatimonadota; class Gemmatimonadetes; order Longimicrobiales; family Gaopeijiaceae; genus UBA2988. Next base: position 5,078 of record CAUZJY010000026.1, on the reverse strand, counting down.
TGGACATATCCCTCCTCGTCCAGAATCCCCAGATCCCCGGTGAGGAAGTACCCGCGGTCGTCGAAGGAGGCGGCGGTCTCCCCTGGCTGGCGGTAATAGCCCTTCATCACCCCGGGCCCCCGCACCGCGATCTCCCCGACGCTCTCGAGCGGGAGCTCGGTCCCGTCGGTCTCGAGCACCCGGATCGACGTCCCCTCGAGTGGCTGACCGAGAGTGAAGAGCCGCTTGTCGGCCGGGTCGCTCGGGCGGGTGATCGAGACGGTTGCGGACGTCTCGGTGAGCGCGTATGCGGACAGCAGCTGGGGGCACAGGCTCTTTTGGACGTCGCGCACCAGCTCGTCGCTCACGGGTGCGCCCGCCGCCGCCGCCAGGCGAAGGCTCGACAGGTCGCGCGGCCGACTGGCCTGCTCGTGCAGCTCGGTCGCGAACAGCTGGGGAATGCCGTACTGCACGGTCACCCGATGCCGCTCGATCAGGTCGAGCGTAGCGCCCGCGTCGAACTCGTCCTGGAGCACCATCGAGGCACCCGCCAGCAGCGCGCCCAGCAGCCCCGGACCGATCCCGAAGACGTGGAAGAGCGCGGTCACGCCGATCACTCGGTCCTGCCGGCCCAGCCCGATCGCCTGCGCCGTGGCGGCCGCAGTGCTCACCACGTTCTGGTGCGTCAGCGTGACCCCCTTCGGCTTGCCGGTCGTGCCCGACGTGTAGAGGATCGCGAACAGATCCCCCGTGGGGTCCACCTCGGTGGCGGGATAGTCGCGTCCGACACCAGCCGAGATCAGGTCCTCGAACTGGAAGATGCGGTCGTCGTACCACAGTTCCGCGGCACCGACCGTGTCCAGATACTGGAGCTCGGGGAGCTGCACGAGCAGGTTCTCGAACAACTCGAGATAGTCGACCCCGTGATGCTCCTCGATCGTGATCGCGCAGGTCGCTTCCGAGTGCCGGAGCATGTAGTGCAGCTCGGGCAGAGTCAGGCGCGGATTGAGCGGGACGATCGTGGCGCCGAGCTTCGCGGCCGCGAACATCGCGATCACGAACTCGGGGCAGGCGGGCAGGACCAGCGCGATCCGGTCCCCGGCCTCGATCCCGAGATTCTGGAGCGCTGCGGCCAGTGATTCCGCCTTGCCGTCCACCTCGCCGTACGTCACGGGCTGGTCCCGCAAGAGGAGAAAGACCCCTTGCGGGTCCGACGTGGAGCGGGTGCCGAGCAAGGAGGCGACGTTGAGGCCGTCGGCGCGCTCGGTCAGGGGCATGTTCTCGTCCTGGCGGGCCGCTGATAGAAGTGCCGGAGGATAGGGGGCCACCCCAGGGGGGTAAAACCTCCCTTCGCGATTCCGTAACTTGTTGTCGCGCGTGCGGTTGTGCCCAGAATCCACGTCCCTCTCAGCGACCCTCCGCGGACCAGTCTTCGAGCACGCGAGTGACCGCCTCGTCAGCCACCTCGCGGCTCCAGCGCTCGCCCCGGGCCACGTGCCCGGGCGCCTCCAGCAGAACGTATCGTGCACGTCCCCGACGTGCTTTCTTGTCGACCCGCACGAAGGCGAGGGCGGCGCTGGCCTCGTCCGGCGTCAGGGGCGGAAGGGTCAGCTCGAGGCGCTCCACGATCCGTGCCAGTCGCTCGCTCGTCCCCGGCTCCGTCACCCCCAACGCCTCCCCGAGGCGCCCCTCGAGCACCATCCCCGCACCAACCGCCGTGCCGTGCGGCACGCGGTAGTCGGCTTGCGCCTCGAGGGCGTGCCCGATCGTGTGCCCGAAATTGAGGATCTCGCGCAGCCCGGCCTCGTGCTCGTCCTCGCTCACCACCCGAGCCTTGATCTCGATCGAGCGCAACACGGCCCGGGCGGTCGCGTCCGGCTCGCCATCAAGGAGCGCGGAGAGATCCCGCTCGAGCTGGCTGAGATAGGGCTCGTCCATGATCGCGCCGTGCTTGAAGGCCTCGATCAGTCCTTGCGCACGCTCGCCGCGGGGCAGGGTGGCGACCGTATTCGAGTCGACGACTACCAGCCGCGGCGGGTGGAAGGCGCCGACCAGGTTCTTGCCTGCGGGGACGTCGACCCCGGTCTTGCCGCCCACCGCGGAATCCACCATGGCCACCAGGCTGGTGGGGAGCTGCACGACCGGGATCCCGCGCAGGTAGGTAGCCGCGACGAATCCGGCGAGATCTCCGGTCACCCCGCCCCCGAGCGCGAGCACAGCACCGTCGCGCCCGATCGCGGCGGCGAGCATCTCGTCGGTCAGGTCGGACCAGGTCGCGCGCGTCTTGCTCCGCTCTCCGGCCGGAAAAGTCAGGAGCTCGCAGAGCAGCCCCGCCTCGACGAGCCGCTCGTGCAGCCGTCGACCATAGAGCTCGCCCACCATGGCGTCGGCGATCAGCGCGTAGTGATGCGCGGGCACGTGCGCGCGCAGGAGCGAGGGCACCTCCTCCAGGAGGCCGGGGCCGACGAGCACGCGATAGTCGTGGCGGCCCTCGCCCGCGCGCACGTGCACGCCGGCGGGGCCCCCGGAGCTCACGACCGGCGCCCAGGTGAATGGCGACGCAGGATGTCCCCCGGGCCGGGGCGGAGCGAGGACGCGCCGAAGGCGCGGATTCCGCAGCTCACCTCCCCTCCCCCACCACCCAGGCCGTGAGCTCGCCCGGCTCGCCGACCTCAAGGAGCGCGGCAGGGCGCCCCTCCAGCTCACGTGCGGTGAGGCGCGTGGCGCTGGGCAGCCGATCGAGGCCGGGGCGGAGCGTCGCCACGAAGCGGTCGCGGGCACCCTCGTCGTCCCAGACCGACCACCAGGAGAGCGCGGTCCCCCTCGGAGTATCGATCAGCGCGTAGCGGTCGCCGTCCCAGCCGTCGGCGGCCTCGGCGGCGTCCGGGCCGGCCAGCTCGTGAAGCAGCACGGCTGTCTCCATCGCCCCCAACGTATTCGAGTAGCGCAGACTGCCCGGAGCTTCCAGCCGGATCTCGACCGGCTCGTCGGGCGCCTCCGGCGGGGTCCAGTCGGCCACCTGCTCGGTCGACTGCGGCAGGTGTTCGGCGAGCGGGGATGGGCGCCCGCCGGCCGCGTGCCAGAGCCGTTGCACGTAGGCGGTTCCCTCCAGGTACGGAAAGAGGAGCGATTCCTGGATCACGCGCGGGGCGCGGGCGAGGGCGGGATACTGCGCGCGCATTCCCTCCAGCGCCGCGCGGATCTGCGCGGCGATTTCCGGCAGCTGCGTCAGATCGACGGAATCGCCCTGTCTCTCGGCGGTCAGGTACTCGAGCATGACCAGCGTGGCGTGCCCCTCGATCGCCGCCTGCGCCGCCGTTTGGCGGTCGTTGCCGCGCGCGCGCGCGGTGAGGCTGTCCAGATCGGCGGTCTGGTCCTGCACGGCGTGCACCAGCTCGTGGACGAGCACGGTGCGCACGGCCGCGGCCGGCAGATCCTCCATCACGAACAGCGCCGTCGAGTCCGGGTCGTAGAAGCCGGCCACCTGCTCGGTATAGACTGCGAGCAGCAGCTCCCGCAGGTCGACGCCGGCCGGCAGGAGGCCGAGCAGCTGATAGGCCTCGCCCAGAGCGGCGGCCTCCTCGGGGGGGAGATCCTCGTCCAGCTTGACCTCGAGGTAGCGCACCAGCTCGGCCCGCGAGCGGCGCGCCACCCGGACCGGCTCCCTCAACTCGAGCCCAGAGCGCGCCGTCAACTCGGGGAGTAGCTCGGCGGAAATGCGGCGCAGCTCGGGATCCTCGCTCACGACTAGCGAGTCGCTCGCCTGCTGCGCGCACGCGAGGGAGAACGCGGTGAGCCCGGCGAGCACGAGGCTGATCATGGGAACCGAGTGCTGGGCACCGATGAGCGCGGGTCGATGGCGTCCGACCCCGCGACCGCGCGCGGCCGCCCAGCGGCGAGCGCGGCCCCCTGCGCGAGCGTGCGCACCGGGAGGCCGGTCTCGGGATCGATCCAGTCGGGCGCGATCTCGCCCAGAGGCGCGAGCACGAAGCCGCGTTCCCGCCAGCTCGGATGCGGGATCACGAGGTCGGGGGCGCGCAGGATCCGCGCATCGTAGAGCACGAGGTCGATGTCCAGGGTGCGGGGCCCGCCCTGCTCGAGCCGCCGGCGCCCTGCGGCAGATTCGGCGGCGAGCCCGGCGGCGAGGAGCGAGCGGGGGGCGAGCCGGGTGGTCCCGACCACCGCCGCGTTCAGGTACTCCGGCTGCGCCGGACCCACCGGCTCGCTGGCGTAGACCGAGCTGACCGCCCACACGTCGATTACCTCACCCAGCGCCGCGACGCCCGCCCGGAGATGGGCGGAACGGTCGCCCAGATTGGACCCGAGCGCGACCGCGACCGGCACCGGCCCATCGGGAGCGAGATCCGCCTCGTCGGTGGCTGCACGCGGACCGCTCACGGCACCTCCAGCGAACGGCCATAGCGGTCCTCGAGCCGGACCAGATCGTCCAGGTGGGGAGTAGACGCCTCCAGCAGGTCGGTGTCCTCGATGGCCTCCACCCGGTGTACGGTGCCCGGCGGGAGGTGGACCGCCTGGCCCGGATGCAGCTCCAGCCGCTCCAGCCGATCCGCGGCGGGTCCGAGAGAGAGGCGCACGCGGCCTGTCAGCACGTACATGGTCTCGTCCTTCTCCCGGTGGAGCTGGAGGGAGAGCGCCTCGCCCGCGCGCACGTGCAGGATCTTGCCCACGTATCGATCGGTCTCCGCCCAGATCAACTCGTATCCCCAGGGCTTGTCCACCCGCCGCACCTGAGCGCTCAACGCCACGATCCGACCGTCTGCCCGGCGGGACACGCCATCGTCGATGTGAGGTTCGGATTCGCATCGAGCTCGAGGTCGGGAATCGGAAACGCGATGTCGTCGCCGCCGCCGATCGCCAGCCCAACTTCGGCCTCTCTCAGTGCCGTGATAATCTCCTCCGGCGTGTGCCGTCTCCTGCCCATGCTGACCTCCCTGTAGCTGGGACCAGGCGCCAGATCCTAACATCCGCACTGGTCTCGTTTCAGGGGGTCACGTCATAGGGAGTACTGCGCATAATCATCTCCCTGCAGCTGTCTTCCAACGCATCGGCTGGCATCCCGTCCGCGCTCGAACGCCGGG
>CAUZJY010000025.1:0-19900 GCA_963580305.1 Gemmatimonadales bacterium UBA6960 | reverse complement strand
AGGCCGGCCGATCCCGAGCCCGTGAGCGACCGGACGATCGCCATCGGCAGCACCTCGGCCGGGAAGCCGATCACAGCCAGCACCGGAGAGAGCGCGCTCACCAGGAAGTCCATCGCGCCGCTCTCGCGGAACATCGCGACCGCGAACAGGATCGCGACCAGGTACGGGATGATGCGAACCGCGACGGCGAACCCCTCCTTCGCGCCCTCCACGAAGCTCTCGTAGACCGGGACCCGCTTGTAGAGCCCGTACAGCGGGAAGCCCACTAGAATTAGTGGGATCACGAAGACCGAAAGGACGCCGATCGCGGTGCGGAGCGCGTCCACGGCTAGGCCTCCGTGGAGGGGGAGGTGGGCGCGCCCGGCCCCTGCGGGTCGGTTGCGCGCGCGCCGGGGAGCCGTTGGTAGAAGCGGGCGGCCGCGATCGCGATGATCAGGCTGAGCCCGGTGGTCGCGATGATCGGGAAGATCAGCTCGTTGATCCCCAGCCCCATCAGTGCGATCAGCAGCACCGGCGGCACCAGCTGGACGCTCGCCGTGTTAATCGCGAGGAAGGTCACCATCGCGTTGGTCGCGGTGTCCTCGCTCGGGTTGAGCGTCTGCAGCTCCTCCATCGCCTTGATGCCGAAGGGGGTGGCCGCGTTGCCGAGGCCGAAGATGTTGGCGGCCAGGTTGAGCGTGATCATCCCCAGCGCGGGGTGGTCCGCCGGGATGTCGGGGAAGAGGGGGCGCAGCACCGGCTGCACCAGCCTCACGAGCGCGTGGATGACCCCGGCCGCCTCGGCGATCTTGAGCATCCCGAGGAAGAGCGCGAGCACGCCGATCAGCCCGAGCGCGATCTCGGCGGCCGTGGTCGCGAAGTCGAGCGCAGCGGCGGAAATCGCGGTCAGCTTGAGGAAGCGGACCGGCTCGAAGCGGACGGCGGCGGAGGCAGTCAGGACGGGGTCGGCCGCCGTACCGGTGGGAGGAAGACCCGCGGCTCCCGGCTCCTCGAAGCGCACGAGGGTCCCCTGCAGCTCGTCCTCGTTCGAGCGGGACACGCCCGCGATGGTCGCGAGCGGCTCGGGGAGAGAGGCACTCTGGTCGAAGCGGAGCAGGTGCCCTTCCTCGATCGGGACGAGCCGGCCGGCGTAGCTCGGCTCCGGACGTGCGTCCGTTCCGTAGAAGCGGCTGTATTCCTCGGGATCGATGCGAATCTCGACCGCCTGCTGGCGCGCGGCAGGATCGTATCCCTCCGGGAACGCCAGCTCGAGGGGCAGCGGCTGGGCGTTCCGGTACGGGTCGCGCGCGAGGTCGCGGGCGTCCGAGATCCCCGCGAAGACGAGGCTCGCGACGATCAGACCGGCCCAGATGTAGTTGAGCATCGCTCGGCGCCCCGCCCCCATGCGTCACCCGGAATGGACCCGCCTACTTACCGGCGCCCCCGGCAGTCCGCAAGCCGCGCGCCTGCGGAGCCCGCACGCTGTCCCGCCGCGCGCCGTCCCGCGCGGCGCGCGTCAGAGCCCGTAGCGGCTGATCCGGTCCCGCAGGGTGTTGCGCGACATTCCCAGCTCACGGGCGGCGCGGGTCCGGTTGCCGCGGCAGCGGGCGAGCGCGGAGCGGATCCGCGTCCGCTCTTCGGCGTCGCTCCCGTAGAAGGAGTAGCGCGGCGCACCGTCCATCGGCCCGGCGCCCGCCGCCCGCTCCGTCGTCAGCTCGTCGCCGGCGCGCGCGCCGAGGACCTGCTGGAGCGCGTGCGCGCGCCCCTCCCCTCCGCCTTCCGCTCCGCTCAGAATGAGCGCGGCCTCGAGCGCGTACGCGAACTCCCGCACGTTCCCCGGTCAGGGGTGCGCCGCCAGCACTGCGAGCGTGGCTTGTTCGAGCCGCGGCGTCGATAGCCGATGGCGCCGCGACGCACCGCGCAGGAAGTGCGCGGCCAGCAGCGGAACGTCGGAGGGGCACTCGTGCAGCGGAGGCAATCGTAGGGTGAGCAGAGCCAGCCGGTTATAGAGATCGATCCGGAAGCTCCGCTCCTCGATCCGGCGCTCGAGGGGGAAGGAGGTGGCGGATACGATCCGCACGTCCACCGCGACCGGGCGGCGCGCACCCACCGGCCGCACCTCGCCCTCCTCGAGTACGGTGAGGAGCTTCGCCTGCTGCGCGCCCGGCAGGTCGCCGACCTCGTCGAGCAGGACGGTGCCCCGGTGGCCGGTCTCGAGCAGTCCGGCCCTATCCTCATGCGCACCGGTGAACGCCCCCTTCCGGTGGCCGCACAGCTCGGACTCGAAGAGCGACTCCGGGAGCGCGGCGCAGTTGATCGCGACGAAGGGACGCTCCCGGCGCGGGCCGCGCGCGTGGACGAGCCGCGCGACCAGACTCTTCCCGGTCCCGGTCTCCCCGAGCAGCAGCACCGGCACGTCGGTCGCCGCCGCGAGCTCCACCGTGCGGCGGAGCTCGCGGAGCGCCGGGCTCTCGCCGATCAGGACCGGGTGAGGCGCCGCGCGAACGGACATGCGCAAGCATGACTCGCCCAGTCGGGCAGGCGAATGCTCGAACGCGAATGCGTGTTGGGAGACTACTTGTAGCGATAGGTCACGCGGCCGCGTGTGAGATCGTAGGGGGACAGCTCGACCTTCACCCGATCCCCCTCCAGCACGCGAATATAGTGTTTGCGCATCTTGCCGGAGAGATAGGCCAGGACCTCGTGGCCATTCTCAAGCTCCACCCGGAAGGTCGCGTTGGGCAGCACCTCGCTCACCGTGCCTTCGATCTCGATCGCTTCCTTCGCCACATTCCTCCGTCGTCTGGATCCGCACCACCCAAAGCGGGCGAACAACCTTACAGCGGTCGCCTGGGGGCGGCAACGGAGCGTATCCTGCCCCCATGCCCGACCACTTCTCGGTCGCAGAACGGAAGGCGCTCGAGCGCGCACTCGCAGCCGGTCGCAGCGACTGCCCCCGGTGCGGGGACACGCTGGAGCAGCGGCCGGTCCCGCCTCGCGCCGACGTCTCCTACGTCCGCGACCGGATCTGGCTATTGTGCGGCCGCTGCGGTGCCACCGCCGTGCTCGACCGGGACCGCATCGATCGCGCCCGCGGTTGAGGTCGCCCGCGGCGTGGCGCCCCTGCCGCCGGACGCAAGTCCGGGTTAGGCTTGGGACCCACCCTCCGTATCCGTGCTGCTTCGGGGAAAGCCGATGCCCAACCGCACCGTCACCTTCCGCACCAATGAGGGCACCTTCATGGCCGAGCTGTACGACGACCTGGCGCCCGAGACGGCGGCCAACTTCGCCAACCTGGTGGAGAAGGGATATTACGACGGCGTCATCTTCCACCGTGTGATCGACGGCTTCATGATCCAGGGCGGCGATCCGACGGGCACCGGGAGTGGCGGTCCGGGCTACACGATCCGCGATGAGTTCGGGAGGGGGCTGGTGCATGACGCCGCCGGGACCCTCTCGATGGCCAATGCCGGCCCAAACACCGGCGGCTCGCAATTCTTCGTCACGCTGGCCGCGACCCCCTGGCTTGACCGCAAGCACGCGATCTTCGGCAAGGTCGTCGAGAGGATGGACGTGGTGCAGAAGATCGGGAAGGTGAAGACCGGCCCCGGGGACCTGCCGGCCGAGAAGGTAGTCATGGAGCAGGTCACGATCGAAGGAGCGCCCCCGCAGTAATCCCCGCCAACCCTGTGGCAGCGGTCTTGCACCCTAATGTGCGGACCGCATGGGGGCCGAAGCCCCTCCGCGCGCCACGCGCCACGAGGTCTTCCTGGCGGCGCACGTGCCTCCGACCGGCTGCCCCACCCCGCCCCGGCAGACCTTCTTCCAGGGTACCTTCGGCTGGTTCGGGGATCTGCTGGGGCACGGCGACGACCGGATCCGCCGGGAGCGGCCCGAGCGCCGGCGGCGGCCGGAGCGCGACAGGGATTCGGAGGATGAGGAGGACGACGGGCACCTCCGCATCCGGATTCTGGACTATCTCGACCGCGGGCGGGAACGGGGCAGAGCTCGGTGACTAGCCCTACCCCCCGCTCCAACCGAAATTTCGGTTAGCTCCCCCGCGGCCCCTGCCGGGGCCGTCCTCGCCCTTCGCTGGAGGCTCGATGCGGCTTCAGCTACACCGCTTCCTACTGCTGGGCATGGCGACGACGGGGGCGATCGGAGCGGCGCTGTCGCCCTCGGTCGTGTGGCCGGGGACCGTGGGAGCGGCTCCTCCCGCCGCACCCCCTCGCACCGCGGCTCCTCCCACCGCGCGGGCGGCTTCCCCCGCAGCCGCCCGCGGTCACCAAGATCGAGCCGCCGGTGGATTCCGCCGTGACGGCGCTCAGCCCGGACGAGGTCCGCGCCCGGCTGGTCGAGTTGACCACGCGACCGGTGTGGGCTCGTGCGAGGACGCGGCACCCGCGGACGAGCCCAGGTGATACGCCACGGCCCCCCTCCTCCGAGGGGGGCCGCCTGGAGCGCTAGTTCGCTGGAACGCTAGTGTCCGATGCGGAGCCGCTGGCCGGCGTAGATCCGGTCGCCCCGGAGCCCGTTTAGCTGCCGCAGCTGCGCGACCGTGACCCCGTGGCGGCGCGCTGATCGATCCCAGGTTGTCGCCACGCTTCACGCTGTACGCCACCTCGGCGACCGAGCTGCCAGCGCTCACGCGGCCCACGAAGTGGACCCAGTTCTGCTCGAACCTCTCCGCCGTGCCCTCCGGAAGCCGGACCGCCACGCGCCAGACCACCCCACCCGGAGAAACGGGGGTCCGCCCCGCACCGAGCGCTTGTACGACACCCGTAGCCTGTCTGATGTGCCCGCGGACACCTTCCCCCGCCGACCGGCTCACGGAGCACCCCCGGACCGTTTACATTTTGCGATCTTCCGACGGCGTCTCCCCACGCCATCCGCGAGCCTCCGAGCAGGGTCGGGCCATGAGCGAGCAGAAGTTCATCTACCACATGCGGGACCTGCGGAAGATCGTCCCGCCCAAGCGGGAGGTCCTCAAAGGGATCGACCTGTCGTTCTTCCCCGGGGCCAAGATCGGCGTGGTGGGCCCGAACGGGTCCGGGAAGAGCTCCCTGCTCCGGATCATGGCGGGGGTCGACACCGACTTCCTGGGGGAAGCCTGGGCGGCCAAGGGCACGAGGATCGGCTACCTCCCCCAGGAGCCCGAGCTGGACCCGCAGCTCGACGTACGGGGGAACGTGGAGGAAGGAGTCAAGCACACGCGCGACCTGCTGCGGCGCTTCGAGGAGGTGAGCGCCGCCTTCGCCACGGTCACCGACGACGACGAGATGCAGAAGCTCATCGACGAGCAGGCGCGGCTCCAGGACGAGATCGACGCAGCGGGCGCGTGGGAGCTCGATCGCCGGCTCGAGATCGCCATGGACACGCTCCGCCTTCCGCCGCCGGACGTGGACGTGACCCGCCTGTCGGGCGGGGAGCGCCGTCGCGTGGCGCTCTGCAAGGTGCTGCTGCAGCAGCTGGACCTGCTCCTTCTGGACGAGCCGACGAACCACCTGGACGCAGAGTCCGTGGAGTGGCTGGAGCACCACCTGAAGGAGTTCCCGGGGACGATCGTGGCGATCACCCACGACCGCTACTTCCTGGACAACGTCGCCCAGTGGATCCTGGAGCTCGACCGCGGCGCGGGGATTCCGTGGAAGGGAAACTACTCGTCGTGGCTCGAGCAGAAGCGCGAGCGGTTGCGCGTCGAGGAGAAGCAGGAGAGCGCGCGCCAGCGCACCCTGGAGCGGGAGCTCGAGTGGGTGCGGATGGCTCCCCGCGCGCGGCAGTCGAAGGGGAAGGCGCGCGTCCAGGCGTACGAGGAGCTGCTCACCCAAGACGAGCGCGAGCAGGTGCGCACGGCCGAGATCCTGATCCCCAAGGGATCCCGGCTCGGCAGCGTGGTGATCCGAGCCGAGGGGATCGGCAAGGGATACGGTGACCGGCTGCTTATCGACGAGCTATCCTTCGATGTTCCGCCCGGCGCCATCGTCGGCATCATCGGCCCGAACGGGGTGGGCAAGACCACCCTCTTCCGGCTGATCACGGCCCAGGAGGAGCCCGATGCAGGCGTGCTCCGGGTGGGCGACACGGTGACGCTCGCCTACGTGGATCAGAGCCGGGATGCGCTCGACCCTGGCAAGTCCGTGTACGACGAGGTGTCGGGTGGACGTGATACGCTCGAATTCGGCCGGGTGGAGGTGAGCGCGCGGACCTACCTCTCCTGGTTCGCCTTCCGCGGGGCCGATCAGCAGAAGAAGGTGGGCGGGCTGTCCGGCGGCGAGCGCAACCGGCTCCATCTTGCCAAGCTGCTCAAGGAGGGCGGCAACGTGCTGCTCCTGGACGAGCCGACCAACGACCTGGACGTCGACACGCTGCGCGCGCTGGAGGATGCGATCCTGCGTTTCGCCGGCTCGGTGCTGGTGATCTCGCACGACCGCTGGTTCCTCGACCGGGTGGCCACCCATATCCTCGCCTTCGAGGGCGACAGCACGATCTCGTTCTATCCGGGCAACTACACCGAGTACGGGGAAGACCGCCGGCGCCGGCTGGGTGCGGAGGCCGACCGGCCGCACCGGGTCAAGTTCCGGAAGCTGGTGCGGAGCTGACGGCGCTGACGGCGCTGACGGCGCCCGTCCCCCGGCTCCGGCACGCCATGGGTGCGAACGCCGCACCGGCATTGTTAGATTTGAATCGATCCGTCGGCGCGCCCTCGGGCATCGGCCGGCGGCACCAGCATACGCCCCCCGTGCCCCAGGTCCGCCGAGGCCATGACCCCAGGCGACAAAGACTATCCACATGGCCCCGAGCCCAGAATCCTCGCAAGGATCCGCGGAAGCCTCCTGGCGCCGAATCGGCGGATCTCGTTGCGGAGCGGAGGTGCGCACGGCCGCGGCGGCGCACTACACGCGCACCAGGGAATGGCCGCAGGACGCACCGGCCGGCGTGGTTCCCACGGGGCTTGAGGAGGACTTGCTGGAGGGATTCTCCTTCGACCGCGGAGCCTATCTGCTCGACTGGGAGCGCTGGACACTTCCCGATGGCTCCGGCCCGGAGATCCTGCTCGGCATCTCGATCGCGACCGAGGACGAGCTGCTGGGAAACGCCGTCGCCGCGCTCATTGGGGCCGCAGGGATGGTACGCCCTCGGCAACAACGCGACCTTCTTCGTCGAGGGGATCTAGCAGGTCGCTTCCATGAGAAAGCCTGGCTGTCAAGGGCGACGTGGCGCCAGCTCGAGATCTTCTCTAAGTCACTTCTGACCCAGTAGACTGGTGTCCCGAACCACGAGCATGGACGCATCCGAAAATGGCGGCGCGCCCCGCCGGGTGGTGGTGACCGGGATCGGCCCGATCACACCATTGGGGATCGGCATCGATGCGCTCTGGGAGGGCCTCCACCGCGCCCGCTCGCCGGTGCGCGCGCTGAAGCGCTTCGACGCCTCCCCCTTCCGCAGCACGATCGCCGCGCAGGTGAACGACTTCGAGCCGACGGCGTTCATGGATCGCAAGCTCTCACGGCGACTCGACCTCTACGGCAAATACGCGATCGCGGCCACCCGAGCCGCCGTCGACGATGCCCGGTTCGATCCCGCCTCGATCGACCCCGGCCGGGTCGCCGTCCAGATGGGATCGGCACTGGGCGGGCTCGCGCAAGCGCAGACGGAGATGGTGAACTTCATCGAGCGGGGCGTGCGCGGCGTCGATCCGCGCATCGCCACGACCGCCTTCTGCGGAGCCGCAAGCTGTCAGGTCGCTATCGAGTTCGGCTTCACCGGACCCAACTCCACCAACGCGATGAGCTGCGCCGCCGGCACGATCGCGATCGGGGAGGCGTGGCGGCTGATCCGCTCCGGGGAGGTGGACGCGGCCGTATGCGGCGGGGTGGAGGCCCCGCTGGCGCCGCTCTCGTACGGCGCCTTCGCGATCATCCGCGCGATGAGCACCCGCAACCACGACCCGGAGCATGCCTGCCGGCCGTTCGACAAGGACCGCGACGGGTTCGTGATGGGCGAGGGTGCGTGCGTGCTCGTGCTCGAGACCGAGGAGCACGCCCGCGCACGCGGGGCGCGCATCTACGCCGAGCTGAGGGGCTACGGGATCACCAACGACGCCTTCCACATGACCGCTCCGCGCGCTGACGGCGCCCAGGCGGCGGCCGCGATGCGCCACGCGCTCGCGTCGGGGGGCGTGCGGCCCGAAGAGGTGGATCACGTGAACGCGCACGGGTCCTCCACACCGCTCAACGATGCGACGGAGTCGCTGGCGCTCTTGAGCGTGCTGGGCGAGCGGGCCCGCCAGATCCCGGTGAGCGGGACCAAGGCGTACTACGGGCACGCCCTGGGTGCGTCCGGCGCGATCGAGACCGCGATCACCTGCCTCACCCTCTCCCGCGGCTGGGTGCCACCCACGCTCAACCACGAGAGCCCGGGCGAGGGCTGTGAGCTGGACTACGTGCCCGGAGCGGGACGTGCCGCCTCGGTGCAAACCGCGCTCACGAACTCCTTCGGTTTTGGCGGGATCAACGCGAGCCTGGTCCTCTCCACAGTGTGACCTGCGGCTTCGCCGCCCCCGGCCGTGACCCCAGCTCCTCCCCTCGAGCAGCTCGCCGCGGGCGTGGATCTCCCCCTCACCCTCCTCCTGCTCGGGGGCGCGCTCTCCCTGGGCTTCCAGATCCCGCCTCCCGGGGAGCTCGGGCAGCTCGCCGTGCCGAACGTCCTCGTGATGGCAGGTGTGCTGTGGATGCTGGAGTTCTGGGCGGAGCGGCGCCCAATCTCGGCCCTCGGCTGGAATCTGGCCCAGGGGCTGGTGCGGCCCCTCGCGGGCGCGCTCCTCGCACTCCTGCTCGTCCCGGACGCGGGCATAGGATGGCGGGCACTGGCCGCGCTCGTCGCGGGAGGCCTCGCACTCTGGACGCAGGCCGCCCGCGCCGGCTGGCGGCTGCTCCTCGACCTCGCGGGCGCGCGCGGAAACCTCGCGCTTGCTCGTCTCCGCGGCCGAGGACGCCGGGGCGCTCGCCCTGATGGCGCTCCTGCTCGACACCCCCCTCACCGCCGCCGCGCTCGCGCTCGTGACCGTCGCGCTGGGAGTCGCCTGGGCGCGCCCGGCGGTTCGTGCATATCGCTTCGGCCTCCTGCTCGTGTGGGGCGGAACCTGGGGCTTGCTCCGGCCACGGAGGTGGAGCGACCCAGCGCGCTTTCCGCGCTGGGTTCAGAGCGCGCTATCGCGCGACGCGTCGGCTGGTGGGCGGGGAGCTGCGCGGGACCCGTGCGGGCGCGCTCGCGCATCCGGAGCTGGATGTCTTCCACGGCGGCTGGGTGGTGGTGCGACGTGGCTCCCCGCTCTTCCTCTACCGGCATGGGCGCTCCACGCGCGCGGTTGACCTGGGCGCCGGACGCACCGTCCAGGTCGTGCGGCAATGGCTCCACAACCGGGTGGAACTCGAAGACGCCGAGGGGCGTATCTACGCCCTCTGTTTCCCATGGGGCGGCCCGCGCGTCGAGGGGCTGGAAGCGGAATTCCTGGTCTGACTTGCAGTTATGCGACCAGCCTGCCGCCCAGATTCGCAGCCGTGCATCCCGGCCCGGCGCGCCGACCTACCTCCATCGGAGCCCTGAAGACAAACCGAACCTTTGACTCGGGAAACAGGGGTTTATACCTTTGCAGATCTTCGTTCGACCCCGGGCTGGTCGTTCTCCCTCCCGCGATTTCGCCCGCCGGTTTTTAACCGCTCGGCCTACCCGGTCTCCGGACCGAAAATGTCAGGACTCCTTCTGGCCCTTTTTGCGAGGCAGAGTAAACGGATGTTCTCCCCCTCCCGCGGTCTCGACTCATTCGATCAGTACTTGCAGGACGTCGAAAAGTACCCGCTGATTCAGGAGCCCGGCGAAGAGCGAGCCCTCGCCCGCCGCGCCCGCTCCGGAGACAAGGAAGCCGCCGAGCGGTTGGTCACCGCGAACCTCCGGTTTGTGATCTCCTACGTGAAGAAGTATCAGGGCCGCGGTCTGGGGCTCGCCGAGCTGGTCTGTATCGGCAACGAAGGGCTCCTCAAGGCAGTCAAGAAGTTCGATCCCGACAAGGGCGTGAAGTTCATCTCCTACGCCGTGTGGTGGATCCGCCAGACCGTCCTCCAGGCACTCGCCGAACAGACCCGCTCCGTCCGCATCCCCCTCAACCAGAACTCCAACCTCGCCAAGCTGGCCCGCACCGACACGCTGCTCACCCAGCAGCTCGGGCGCTCCCCGACCGATCAGGAGATCGCCGAAGAGATGGGCGAGCCGGTCGAGACCATCCGCGCACTCCGCCGGGTGGCTGCCAGCGAGCTGTCGCTGGACGCTCCGATCGACCGGAGCGATCGGGACAGCGCGAGCTTCGGCGAGCGCTTCGCGGGAGTGGACGGCGCGGACATCGAAGAGGACGTCGAGGCGATCGCGCGGCGTGACTTCCTCGAGTCGATGTTCGAGTCGTATCTGACGGAGCGCGAGCGTAAGATCCTCTACCTGTACTATGGTCTCAACGACGGAGAGGAGCGCACGCTCGAGGAGATCGGTTCGCTGCTGGGCGTGACCCGCGAGCGCATCCGCCAAATCCGCAACCGCGCCTTCGAGAAGCTGCGCGAAAGCCCGCACGGAGACTCGCTCTCCGGCTTCTGGATCTCCAACTGACCGGTCCCGTACCGAGCGCGTGATTCGAGGCCCGTCCGGCTTGCCGGACGGGCCTCGTGTTTCCGGAACCGCCCCACCGAGGTCCGGTACCAAACGACAATGGCCGCATCGCGCCGCATCGCGCTCTTCTTGCTCTGCACGCTCCTCTCTCCCTCCCCCACGCGCGCGCAGGAGGCGCCGGAGGGCGCCGAAGGTTGGAACGCGCCTGGGGCGCTCGAACTGATCGCGCGAGCCCGTACCGCGCGCCAGGGTATCGCGGGCAACCCGGGGTTGCGCTCCTACCAGGCGCGCGCGCACGGGCGCGTCTTCTTTCTGGTGGACCGGCCAGACACCGATCGGCGCACGCTCGTCAAGGCCGATCAGATCGCGCTGGAGGTCTACTGGCGCGCGCCGCTGCAGACCCGCCAGCGCATCGTAGGACGGCGCGATCAGGAAGTGCTCCCCACCAACATCCGCTACCACTTGGATCACCTGACCGTGGTGCAGGACAACTTCGGCGACCAGATCCGGCTGGGCGACGGCGACGAGGTGGAGGCGGTCGTGCATCCCGCAGCGCCGGGTGCCGAGGCGGTCTACGACTACCGGCTCGGCGACTCGCTCACGATCACCTTCCTCGGCACCGGCCTCGAGGTGCGGGTAAGCGAGGTGCAGGTGCGCCCCAAACGGCTGGACGGGCCGGGGTTCGTGGGCAGCGTGTACCTCGATCGCACGAGCGCGGCGATTGTCCGGATGACCTTCACCTTCACACCGGCCTCGTACGTCGACCACCATCTCGACTACATCCGCATCTCGCTCGACAACTCGCTGTGGGAGGGGCGCTGGTGGCTCCCCTTCCGGCAGGAGGCCGAGATCCGGCGCGAGATGCCCGCGCTCGATTTCCTCGCCGGGAGCGTGATCCGCGGCCGCTTCGAGATCGCCGACTACGAGTTCAATCTCGAGCTGCCCAACGAGCTGTTCATCGGATCTGCCGTGACGGCGGCCCCCGAGGCCGAGCGGGAGAGCTATCCGTTCGAGGAGCCGCTCATCCCGGAGGAGGCGGCGGCCGAGCTCACGCCCACTCCTTCGCTCCAGGAGATCCACGCGCGCGCGCGCGAGCTCACCGCCGGGCGGTACCTGAGCGGGCTCGCACGGCTGCGCGTGCACGCACCCTCTGCGTCGCACGTCTTCCGCTGGAATCGCGCGGAGCGCTCGTTCATCGGCCTCGGCCTCGCCTGGCGACCGGAGGGCCAGCTGGTGCTGAAGGCGCATGCGGGGTGGGCATTCGGCCCGGACCAGCCGGCCGCGACCGTGTCGCTCGAGGGGGCCGGCGGGCGGATCGGGATCCGCGGGACCTGGAACGAGCTCCGCGATCTGGGGCCGTTCCCCGGCGTGTCCGGAGTCGTGAATAGCGTTTCCGGGCTGACCGGAGGGGGCGACTGGATCGACGGGTGGTTCAGCTCCGGGGTGGAAGCGTTCCTCGGCGCGCCGACCGAGCCCACGCGGCTCTCCCTTCACTGGGAGCGCCACGACTCCGCGCGGACAGTGCTCGACCCGGAGGACGTCGACGACTTCCGCCCGCTCCCGCGCGTCGCGGAGGGCTGGCTGGGCACGCTGGAGCTCACGCGCACGCAGGCGCCGAGCCCGGACGTGCGCCTCGAGCTGATGGGCCGCATCGGCATCTTCGATCGCGCCGGCCCGGAAGGCCCCCGAGCCGTCGCGGCGCTCCTTGGAACGTTCGCCTGGGAGAGAGCGCGCGCAGGATCCGGCCTCGATCTCGGCGCTCGCGTGGACGGCGGCGTGGGGCTCGGGAATCTGCCCCCGCAGCAGCTTTTCTATCTGGGCGGCCGGGGAACGCTGCCCGGGCACGCGTACCGCGCAGAGGCAGGCGATGCGTTCTGGCTCGCACGGGCGGACGCGAGCCTTCCCGTGCTGCCACCCTGGGCCTCGCTCCGCGCCTTCGTCGCCGCCGGTGAGGTCGCGGGCGGGCGCACGCGTGTCTCTGTGGGCCCCGGGCTCGGCCTCGGCTGGGACGTCGTGCACCTGGAGCTCGGGCGGGGGGTGGACGGAGGAGAATGGGAGCTGGTCGTCTCGGTGGACCGCCGATTCCGAGGATGGCTCTGACGCCCGGGGCGCTCTTCCACCGCTCCCGCTCCCACCCTCTCCGTTCCCGTTCCGGCGGCAAGTGTCCCGCCTGGGACAGCTACTCCTCGGCGCCCACTCCGGCCGCGACCGCCTTCGGGGTGAGCATCACCAGCTCGCGCACGATGACCTCGGCCGTCGGGATCGTCACTCCGTCTCGCTCGTAGGAGTCGTACTCGATCCGACCTTCGACGAAGATCCGGTCGCCGGTCGTGACGTGCTCCTCAACGAACTGCGCCAGTCGGTTCCAGCAGGTGATGCGGTGCCAATCCGTGCGCTCCTTCGTCTCCTCGCTCCCGCTGGGGATCCGGCGATTTTTGGCCAGCGAGAGGTGGGCGACCTTGGTGCCGTTTTGAGTCTGCTGGATGTCGGGCTCACGTCCGACGTTGCCCATCAGGAAGACTCGGTTCACGCAGCGGGACATCGTGCCTCCTCCGGTCGGGGATGGATGCCGGGGCTCGTCCCGGCTCGGAGGGAGGATGCCGGACGGTGATGGGCGGAAGGATGGCAGGGGGGGACGACGCTAGCGGCCGTCGCGCGGGGCACCCGTCAATGGGCGCCGGTCTCAGCCGAACAGCTCGCTCAGCTCCAGGCGGAAGTCCGGAACGACGCCCTCTCCGTCGAGCGCCTCGCCGGGTCGGAGCAGTCGCGCGGAGCCGTCCGGGTGATAGACCATCGCCGTCCGGCTGTGCTGATCGATCGCCCACACGAGACGAACGCCCGCCTCCAGGCAGTCGACCATCCGCTGCTGTCCGTACGGCTTCTTGCCGCTCGTGAGATCGATCTCGACCGCGAGGTCGGGGGCACAGCGGAGCAGCTGCTCCGGATTCGGGTGCGCCTCGATGCGCTCCCCCCGGCGAGCTGCTGCTCTTTGATTATTCCCCATCCCGCATCCGATTGAAAAGGCCATGAACTGGCCCTTCGAAGCCGGCACGCCATCGATCTTGGAGGGGCGCACCCTCTGCCATCACCCTTTCGCGCCATACCAGTTGTTGCCCACTCCCCAGTCGACATCGATCGGCACCTCGAGCTTGATGGCGCCCTGCATCAGCTCGACCACCATGGAACGCACCTCGTCCACCTGATCCTCCGGCACCTCGAAGAGCAGCTCATCGTGGACGGTGAGGAGGAGCCGGGCTCCCCAGCTCGACGCCTCGAGCGCCCGGTCCACGTCGATCATCGCCTTCTTGATCAGGTCCGCCGCGGTCCCCTGGATGGGCGTGTTCTGCGCCACGCGCTCCCCGAACTGCCGGATGTTCCAGTTGCGGCTCTGCAGCTCCGGGATGAAGCGCCGCCGCCCGAGGAGCGTCTCGACGTAGCCCTTTTCATGCGCCATCTCGATCATCCCGTCGAGGTAGCGGCGCACCCCGCTGAAACGCTCGAAATACGCGCTGATGAACGCCTTCGCCTCCTCGCGCGAGATCCCGAGTTGCTGAGCGAGCGAGAACGGGCCCTGACCGTACAAGGTCGCGAAGTTGATCGTCTTGGCGCGCGCCCGCTGCTCCGCGGTGACCCGATGGATCGGGACGTCGAAGACCACCGCAGCGGTCTGCCGGTGGACGTCGATCCCCTCGCGGAACGCGCGCACCAGCGGCTCGTCGCCCGAGAAGTGCGCGAGGATGCGCAGCTCGATCTGCGAGTAGTCCACCGCGAGGAGGAGGTGACCGGGGTCGGCGATGAAGCCCTTCCGGATTTCGCGTCCGAGCGAGGTACGGATAGGGATGTTCTGGAGGTTCGGGTCCGAGGACGAGAGCCGCCCGGTCGCGGCCACCGTCTGATTGAAGGAGGTGTGGATGCGGCCGGTGCGCGGGTTGACGAGCGCGGGGAGGGCGTCCACGTACGTCCCGCGCAGCTTCTCCATCTCCCGGTATTCCATCAGGAGCACGGGTACGCGAAAGCCCTGGACGGCCAGCTCCTCGAGGACGCTCGCGTCCGTCGACGGTCCCGTCTTGGTGCGCTTGAGCACGGGCAGCCCCAGCTTGTCGAAGAGGATCTCGCGGAGCTTGGGAGTGGAGTTGATGTTGAACTCGGTCCCCACCTCCTTCCAGATCTCCTGCTGGATCAGCTCCAGCTCCCGATTGAGCTTCTCGCTCATCTCCCGGAAGAAGCCGTCGTCGATCCGGATTCCGCGCCGCTCCATGCGCGCGAGCACCGGAATCAACGGCATCTCGAGCTTGCGGAAGAGCGGCTCCACGCCCTGCTGCTCGAGGTCCGGCTGGAAGCGCTCGTAGAGCCGCAGCGAGCAGTCCACGTCCTGGCAGGCGTAGTCGCGCGCTTGATCGAGCGTCACCTCGGCGAAGGAGATCTGCTTCTGTCCCCGCCCGGTGACCTCCGCGTACGTGGTGGTCTTGTACGCGAGGATGTCGAGCGCGAGCGCCTCCAGCGAGTGTGCGCGCCCGCCCGGATCGAGCACGTAGGACGCCACCATCGTGTCGAACCAGAGCCCGGCGGGCTCGAGCCCATAGTTCCAGAGCGCGAGCAGGTCACGCTTCAGGTCCTGGCCGACCTTCCGGACCGTGGGATCCTCGAGCAGGTCCTTGAGGGGCGCCATGCGCGGATCGCCAAGCGCGGGCAGGTTGGAGATTGCCTGCGCATCGCGTCCCAGGTCCAGCTCCCCGGGCGGGCAGTGGCCAAAGGGGAGGTAGTACGCCTCGCCCACGTTGACGGCGAGCGAGATCCCGACCAGGCTCGCGCGCATCGGGCCGAGGCCCGAGAGCTCACAGTGGATGGCGGCCCAACCGCGCTCCCGGGTCCGCTCCACCAGCTTGCGCACGCGCACCGGGTCTGTGACGATCAGGTAACTGGTGCGCTCGGTCGAGAGCTCGGGCTCGACCTCGCCGGTCGCGACCGCGGCCTGAGTGTACTTCTCCACCAGCACGCGGAACTCGAGCGCGACGAACAGCTCGCGTAGCCGCGCATAGTCGGGGCGGCCGATCTTGAGGTCCTCGACCCGCAGCCCGTCCAGCGGGACGTCGGTCAGGATGGTGACGAGCTTCTTCGAGAGGCGCACCGTGTCCGCGTTCTCGAGCAGGCTCTCGCGCGCCCGCTTGCCGCTCACCTCCTGGGCGTGTGCGAGGATATCCTCGACCGACCCATAGGTCTCGATCAGCGAGCGCGCGGTCTTGGGGCCGATCCCGGGCGCACCGGGGACGTTGTCGGAGCTGTCGCCGGTGAGCGCCAGATAATCGACCACGCGGGCGGGCGGCACTCCGAACTTCTTGGGCGCGGACAGCTCGTCGACCCACTCGGCCTCTACCCTGGTGGCACCGCCGCGGCCGGGGTTCATAAGCGCGACGTGCGGGCCCACGAGCTGATAGAAGTCCTTGTCCCCGGAGACGATCACTGCCTCGATCCCGGCCTCTTGCGCCTGCTGGGCAAGGGTGCCGATCACGTCGTCGGCCTCCCAGCCCTCGAGCGCGATCCGCCGCACCCCGAGCGCAGAGATCACGTCCGCGATACGCGGGAGGCTCCACTGCAGCTCGTCGGGCATCTTGTCGCGGGTGGCCTTGTAGTCGGCGTAGACCTCCTCGCGTTGGCTTGTACCGGCGTCGAAGACGACCGCCAGATAGTCCGGCTCGTACTTCTCGAGCACCTCGAGCAGGAAGTTGGTGAAGCCGAAGGGGGCGGAGGTGTTCTCTCCCTTGGAGTTGATGAGCGGCCGCTGGATGAACGCGAAGAAGGCGCGGTAGATGAGCGCGTAGGCGTCGATCAGGAACAGACGCGGGGCGGTCTTGGGGGGGACTTCCATGGTTCTAACAACCCGGGCGTCCCACGGCAGGTGCCGCGGGACGCCCGGAGGAGGCGGAGTGAGTTTGAATCAGGCCCGGATGACCTGCGAAGCCTGGAGGCCACGGTCCGTCTGCTGGATCTCGAACTCGACCACCTCTCCTTCCGCGAGGGTTCGGAAGCCGTCGCCGATAATGGCGGAGAAATGTACGAACAGGTCGTCTCCGCCGGGCTGGGTGATGAAGCCGTAGCCCTTGGCGTCGTTGAACCACTTCACGGTACCCTTCATTCCTGCACCCTCCGATCAGGTGGACGCTGGCCCCTGAGCAAGGCAGGCGACCTCAGGGCGGTGTCCGCGGTGCCCGGGAACTGTGGGTCGGAGAGGACAGGTTAGGCGGCGGCGCGGCGAGTGGTCAAGGTAAACATCTGTTCAACGGCCCGCCCCGTACAGCATGCGATAGATGGCCACGTTCCGCCGCACCTGCTTGACATAGTCGCGCGTCTCGGCGAAGGGGATGCGCTCGGTGAAAGTGAGCAGGTCGCCGGCCTCCGCGAAGTCGCGCCAGCGCACGACGCGGTGCTGCCCCGCGTTATAACCGGCCAGGAAGCGGGTGGTGTCCGCTTGGTTCTGGCGCAGCAGATCCACCAGGTGCCGGGTGCCCAGATGGACGTTCACGTCCGGGACCTCGAGCAGCTCCTCGCGGAAGTCGCGCGGCCCGACCTCGCGCGCTACCTGGGCCGCGGTCGAGGGGAGAAGCTGCATGAGCCCGACTGCATTGGCCACGGACCGGATGTCGGGGTCGAAAGCGGACTCCTGCCGCGCGAGTGCGGCGGTCAAGAACGGATCCACCCCGCTCTCCCGCGCCTCGCGCACGAAGACCTCGCGGTACCCCCAGGGGTAGATGATCCGTGCCAGCCGGAGCGTCCACGGGGCCCCGCTCTGCCGGAGATCGAACCCGAGGCGGATGGCCGGAATCGTGTGGTCCCGCTCGATCAGCGCTTGGGCGAGACGGATCTGCGAGGCCTGATCCCCCCGGGCGCGCGCGATGAGCCGATCGACCTCCGCCGTCTCCCCCTCCACGAGCCCGGCCGCCCGGAGCAGATCGACGCGGCCGATCCCCTCCTCCAGCCACGCGGGCATCGGCGGCTCCGCCCCCGCGGGGAGATCCAGCCGGAACTCCTCGCCCACGAGATCGGCGGCCAGCACCGTGTAGTAGGAGAGCGGATCATCGCGGCGGAGGCGGGCGATCAGATCGCGCGCGCGGGCGTCGTCGCCGAGCTCCCGGTGGATGCGCGCCGCCCAGTACGAGGCCTCCTGCCAGCGCCGGCCGTTCGGGAAGCGCTCGAGATAGTCCTCGTAGATCTCGGCGGCCCGGCTATGCTCCCCGCGGAGGAGGTGGATCTGCGCGAGGCGCATCGTGCCGAGCCCGGCGCGGTCCTGCGCGGGCACCGTCTCGATCAGCCGGCGATAGGCGGCGGCCGCCGCGTCGAGCTGGTTGCGGTCGTGCGGCGCATCCGCGCGGAAGAAGAGCACGTCGGCCGCCTCCGGGCTCTGCGGGTAGCGCTCGAGCAGCCAGCCCTCGATCGTGCGCACGTCGCCAGCCCGCCCCTGGCGCGCCCGCAACCCGCTCCAGCGATCGAGGGCGACCGCACCGATCCGCTCGCCCGCCGACGTCGCGAGCGCCCGGAACTCCTCGACCGCATCGTTCTCGCGGCCGGGGGTGGCGGCGAGCCGGGACGCGCGCGCCAAACGCACGTCCTCCACGACGTTGGCGACGCCTCCCTCGAGCCGGACGTGCAGGTCGTACGCCCTCACCGCGGGACCGTAGTCGTTGGCGCGGTCGAGCGCGCGCGCCGCCACCAGCACCTGGTCCGCGTCGAGGGTGCTCGCCCCGACCGCAAGCAGCCCGCCGGCCGCGCGACCCGCGGCTGGCGTGGCCGGACCCTCCGCGAGCGCGCTCAGGTAGGCGGAGCGCGCGGTGGCCGAGTCACGACGCGCGCGCGCCAGGTCGCCCGCCACCGTCCAAGCCCGAGCCCGCCGGTTCCCCATCACCGTGCCGGCCACCTCGCGGTACACCCTCTCCGCGGCGGTGCTGTCGCCGGAGGCGAGCAGCGCGCGCGGCACCAGCTCCCATGCGTTCAGCCGAGCGCCGGGGTCGGTGATCCTCTCCACGAACGCACGCACGTCGGCCACCCGGCCGGAGTCGGCGGGCGCGGAGGCCGCATCCAGCGCCGCCCAGCTCGTCACGACGGGCACGTCGATCCGGTCGAGCGCGGCACGCGCATCCGCGGTCCGGGTCGCGCGAGCCAGCGAGCGCGCCTGGCGCGCGGCGATCCCGGGCCGGAGGGGGTTGGCCGCCGCGTGCGCGGTCGCCACGTAGCGGTCGTACGACGCGGCGGCTGCGCTCCAGTCCTGCCGCGCCTCGTGCGCCCGGGCGAGCAAGAGCCTGCCCTCCCCTTCGCCTTGGGGGGGGCCGACATCGTCGATCCAGCTCTGGCCGGCGAGCCGCTCCACCACGCCCGCCCAGTTGCGCCACCCCGCGTCGGCCTGGGCGAGCAGGAGCACCTCCTCCGCCGACAGGGCGAGCCCGGTGCGGGCGGCGCTCCGCAGGATCTCGCTCGCGTGCCAGGGACGGCCGGCCTGGAGCTCCGCGCGCGCAGAATCGACCCGAGGATCCGCGTCGCGCCGGGGCATCGGCGCACCGCCGGAGGCGGCCCGGCCGTCCGCGCCGCCCGCGGGGAATAGACGGCCCCCGCCGCTCCCGACCCCGCTCCGGATGCCCAACCCCGCGACGAGCACGGCCAGCGAGATCGGGATGATGCGGCTCCAGCTCATGCGATGGGCTCCCCCCTGGGGCGGCGGCACATCCGACGAGCCATGCAAGTTGGGCACCACCCTGTGCCCTGGAGACCAGGAGCGCCAGGGCGATGTCGGGGCATCGGGCCGTACGGCGTCCCCTCCCGGCATCCACAAGGCACGCGCGACCGACGAGAATGGGCTTCACCCTCTGGACACCGGCGACCCGGGCCGCGCCGTGAAGCTGCCGAGCGGAGACCCAGCGGTCGTCTCGCAGGAGAAGCTCGTAGGCTATCTCCTGTCCCCATTTCTATCCCCTGGGGCGACACAAGGCTCGATTCTTCAGGCAGTTAGGGTACACGGCCGCGAACTGGCAAGCGTTCCGGGAGCGCGTCGGCCATCCTCCCTTCGAGGGTCCCGAGATCCTCCGTGCCCGCCGGCTCAGCCCCGTCTGACGCGCTCTGCTCCGTCCGCCTTACCCCATTCCCCCCCGCCCCGCCGTGATGCAGGCCGCGAACTGGACAGGCGCCTTCTCCTCCAGCGGCGGCACGATGCGGGCGCATTCCACGTCCTTCCCCGGATGCGGGCAGCGGGGGTGGAAGGAGCATCCGGAGGGAGGCGAGACGG
>CAUZJY010000024.1:0-20357 GCA_963580305.1 Gemmatimonadales bacterium UBA6960 | reverse complement strand
AATCCGCCACGGATCGGAAACAGGTCGCGACAGTTCGGGCAGCCCAGTCCGCCCTCGAGCACGCGCCGCTCCAGCAGCTGGTCGGCGCGCAGGATCAATCCGAAGCCCGGCCCGCAGCGCGGGCAGATGAGCCGGTCCGTGAGGAGCAGGTGCATGAACGAAGGCCGCGGACGCACCTCAAGGAATCGGCGGCGTGCGCGGAGCGGGCGCCAAGAACGAGCCCGGTGCGTACTGCGCCCATTGGGTGGGGGTCTCCCACACGCGTACGTAGAGGAGCCCCGACGCCTCTGGACCCGGCAGCAGGGCGCGCAGCTGGTCGTAGAACCAGCGCGCCTGGTTCTCGGCGCTGGTCTCCAGGTCAGCGAACTGCTGCAGCTCGTTCAGGTTCTGGTGGTCCAGCTCGTTCGCGAGCGCGCGCAGCTCGCGCTTCAGATCCACGAAGTCGAAGGCGAGCCCTGATCGGTCGAGGATCTCCGTCTGGACGGCGGCCTCGACCACGTAGCGGTGGCCGTGCAGCCGCTCGCACTTGCCCTTGTAGTGGCGGAGGAAGTGCGCCGAATCGTAGTGCGCCTGGACGCTGACCGTGTACATCGTCGTGCTCAGCCTCGCTGGATGCGCAGGAGTGGGAGCACCACATCCGCGGGCCGGGTGGCCGCGAACAGCACCGCGTCCGCAACGTCGTCGGCCCGCAGCATGTCCGCCCGGTCGGGCAGATCCGCCCCCTCCTCGGGACGGTGTGGGTCCCAGATCGTGGTATCGGTCGCTCCCGGCTCGATCAGGGTCGCGCGCACCCCGGTACCCCTGAGTTCCTCGGAGAGCACCTCGTGCATCCCGCGCAACCCAAACTTCGAGGCGGAGTAGGCCGCGTTCCTAGGGAATGCGCGGTAGCCCGCGACGGATCCCACGGTCACGATCACTCCGCTCCCCCGCTCGAGCATGGCCGGGAGCAGCGCGCGGATGACCAGGAAAGGGCCGCGCAGATTCGCCCCCAGCGCGCGATCGAAGATCTCGAGCGACGTCTGGACGAAGGGCGCCAGATCGAACACGCCGGCCGCGTTTACGACCACGTCCGGCGCGCCCCGCAAGCTCAGCAGGCGCCCGAGCGTCTCCTCGAGCCCCTCGGGATCCTCGAGGTCGGCCGGCCACGCGCAGCCGCCCACCGTTCCCACGACTTTCTCGAGCGCCGCCCGCGAGCGCGCCAGCAGATGCAGGTTCGCGCCCGCCCGCGCGAGCCGCCGCGCGACCGCGCCGCCGATCCCGCGGGTGGCTCCGGTGACCAGAGCCGACGTTCCGGCGAGCGGTCGCTCACCGCCCACGAGCGCGCCGCCCGTCACAGCGGCTCGTGCACCGACGTCGTCAGGCGCAGGAACTCGTCGCGGGTGCGTGGATCGTCGAGGAAAGTGCCGCGCATCGCGGACGTGATCGTCTTCGAGTTCTGCTTCTGCACGCCGCGCATCATCATGCACAGATGGTAGGCCTCGATCACGACCGCCACGCCCTGGGGCTCGATCGTTTCCCAGAGCGACTGCGCGATCTGATCGGTGAGCCGCTCCTGCACCTGGAAGCGCCGCGCGTACACATCCACCAGGCGCGCGGTCTTGGAGAGGCCCAAGATCTTGCCGTTCGGGATGTACGCGATGTGCACCTTGCCGAAGAAGGGCAGGAGGTGGTGCTCGCACAACGAATACATCTCGATGTCCTTCACCAGCACCATGTTCTTGTACGTCTCGGCAAAGAGCGCGTCGCCCACCGCGTCCGCCCCGTTCAGGCCGTATCCCTGCGTCAGGAAGCGCATCGCCTTCTCGACTCGCTCGGGGGTCCTGAGCATGCCCGCCCGGGTGGGGTCGTCGCCGAGCCGGCTGATCATCTCGAACACCAGGTCCTCGAAGGGGGCCTCCGCGAGGTTCGCGCGCGCGCGCGGAGGCGCCGCACCCTCGTCGTCCAGGTCCTCGATCAGCGCCGGTCCCTCGGACTCGAGGTCGGGATCGGACGCACGCGCCTTCGTCGGTTTTGCCATTTCTCTCCGCCTAGCCCCCCGCGTATTCCACGTAGTTGCGAGGGGTCTCCTCCACCCGCACCCGCTCGAGACGAACGCCCGCGGGCAGCCCGTCCGTCAGACGGTTCCAGATCGCGACCGCGAGGTTCTCCGTGGACGGGAGGACGTCCTTCATCCACGCGACGTCGAGGTTGAGGTTCCGGTGGTCGACGTCGTCCACCACGCGCGCCTGCACCAGGTCCCGCAGCTCTTTCAGGTCGATGACGTATCCGGTCTCCGGATCCACCGGCCCGCGCACGGTCACCTCGAGCTCGTAGTTGTGGCCGTGCCAGTTCGGGCTTGAGCAGTCCCCGAACACGTCCGCGTTGTGCGCGTCGGACCACTCGCTGCGGAACAGCCGATGCGCGGCGCTGAAATGGAGCCGGCGGGTGACCCGGACCTCGGGCATCCAGTGGCCTCCGGGGTTGGATCGAGCGGGAGCGCGGCGAGGCGGCCGAGGACCGCCGGCGCCCACCGGGCCGCGCGCTCATGCGGCGGACCGTGCGCAGGCGATACCCATGGCCGATGGGATCGTTTCCGCTTGCCGGCAAGGATAGGCCCGAAAAGCAGTGAGGCCGGCGCCGTGAAGCGCCGACCCCACAGGTGTACCTGGAGAGTTTTTTTATTGAAGCCCGGGTCAATACGTCTGGCGACCTCCCCTCGGCTTCCGCCTTCCTCACGACGAAGGCGTGACGTCCACCTCGGGAGCTCGGTCCCGGCTTCACTCGCATTGGCTCAATAAACGAGCCCCCCAAGCACACTCGGAATATAGTGAGCAGGACCCGTGCCGTCCATCGCCGCATGATCGCGCTGCCGCCGCGCCGATCACTGCACGGTGACGAACACGGGCCATGGTCCGAGATCCTCGTGCTGCTCCACCTTGTGCCACAGCACGAAATCGAGGCTCGTGCTGCCCGCGGCGACCCCGGTCAAGGTGACCGTAAACCCGCCTGTGCGCGAGAAGGTCAGCAGAGAGGCATTCGCGGGAGCGAGACGCAGCTCGAACTCTCCCAGATCCGCATTCACCGAGGCGCCCGCATCGTCCAGGAACGCGGCGGTGACGTTGTGCGTGCCCGTGGGGATCACGATCGGGCTGGGGCCGGCGATGACCGTGCCGCTCGTGTTCAACGTCACGGTGCTCGCCCCGACGGTGAGCTGGATCGTCGCGATCGCCTCTGCCGGATCGTCGTCCTCGTCCGTCGAATCGTCGTCACATGCGGCCAGCATCGCTGGCGGTAGCGAAGAGCTGAGCCAAAGCGAGCGCGCGGATCCAACGGGTTCTGGTCTGCATGGCTCGTTCTCCTCTGGCTGTGTTTGTGGGATGTGTGTGTGTCGCTGGACGTATAGAACGACAGCCGGTACATGAGCACAAAGTTCCGCCCGGGCTGCGGCATGATGTCCTTGATGCGAGACAAGTGGTCGCGGTACTCCGTGTCGGTGACGTTTTCCACGCGCGACTTGAGCGTGTGGAACTGTCCGCCGATCAGCCTGCGCACGCCTACGTCCAGCGTTCCGGTCACGTATCCCGGGGTGCGCGTCTCGAAGTCGCCCAGCCGCTCCTGGGCCGCGGCCCAGCGCATGCTCACACCCCCGAACACGCGCGGGTTCTCGTAGCGGAGCCCCACCAGCCCAGTGAGCGGTGGGATGAGCGGCGGATACGGCGAGGCTAGCACGAACGTCGTGTCGGTCCCCTGGATGATCGGGACCGACGCGCGCTCCGACATGAAGCGGTCGCGCACGTAGGAGGCTGTTGCCTCCGCGACCCAGGCGCCCCCGAGGCTCACCTGAGCCTCCGCCTCGACGCCCACTTCAGCGCGTGTTTTCGTTCGTGTACTGGAAGCGGGGGCGCCCCCCCTGAGTGCCCAGCTCCGCCCACCCCCGGCTGGACGGGAAGACGTAGTCGTTCAGCCAGTTGCTGAATCCGGCGAGCTCGGCCGTGAATCCCTCGGTCGTCACCCGCACGAACACGTCCACCCCCAGCCCCGTCTCCCGCCCCAGAGATGGATCGCCCACGTCGTACGAGTTGGCCGCCAGGTGCGGCCCGTTCGAGTAGAGCTCGTTGAAGTCGGGCGTACGGTACGCACGGCTCACGCTCGTGCCGAGCCGCACGGCGTTAGTGGCCGCGAAGAGCAGCCCCGCCGAGCCCGACACGGCGCCGAACGTGCGCGGCCGCACCGGAATCCGCTGTCCGCCCGCGAAGATGAACGCGGTCGTATCACGCGGGACGTAGTGGGCCCAGTCGTAGCGCGCGCCCAACTGGAGCCGGAGCCGGCCGGTGCCGATCTCCTCCACCAAGAACGCCGCCAGCGCCAAGTCATACGTAGATGGCGTGCGCAGCGAGCCCCCGGTCTGGATGTCGCGGTAATGCGCCTGCGCGCCCACCGCCCCGAGCGCCAACAGGCCCGCCGCGCCGTGGTGCGCGAGCAGGTCCAGATTGCTCATGTTCTGAGTGTACTCGGCGCCGATGTTGCCGCTCTGCTCCAGCTCGACATGGTGGTAGTAGGTGTACGAGCCGGCCGCACGCAGCGTGTTGACGAAGCGCTCTTCCTCGTAATGCCGCTCCGCCTCGCCGCGAAACGAGTGGCGCCGCATCTCGATGTCGACGCCGCGCTCGTGTCCACCCACGAAGCCGCCGGGAATCCCGTAATGAGTGTCGAAGAAGCGGTACGCGGCTCCCGCGTGGCCCCAAGGCCCGATCGTCGCGCCGCCGAGCGCACCCGAGAACGTGCGAGCCGGTGAAGTCAGGTGACGTCAGGCCCGAGCAACCAGGGGAGGCACGATGGGGCGCCAGATGAGGATTAGCGCCGACGGATTCATGGATCTGTCGGACCGGCGACGGGTGAAGACGCCAGGGGCCGCGGACGCGGGGATCGAGCCGATGCCGGAGGCGGAAGCGCTCTACTTCCTGCTTTCGCACAGCTTCCCGGGCCATCACCGGGTGGTGCGGCCGATGACCGAGACAGACCGCAAGAACGTGCGGCTCGCGCTCTGGGCGGACTCGGTCGCCGTGCGGATGGCCTACGTCGACCGGGTGTGGCGGAATATCACCGAGCCCGTCATGCCGCCGAGGAATCCGCGGAAGCCCGAGCTCGTCCAGGTGATCCACTACGGCGGCGTGTGGGCGTACCCGATCTACCTGGACGGCGAGGTGACCCGGGTCATTCCCCTGGGCGGCGTGCCCGCGCCGGACATCGAGAGCCGCCGGGTGGACTACGGCCGCCTCGACGTGAAGACCGCCTGACCGGAACCGAGCTGGCCGCGCCGACCAGGGCACGGAAGCGGGCGCGCGGGAGTTCCCCGCGCGCCCGCGAATCGTTTACGGAGCCGCCCTGAGCGGTGAGGGCCACGATCGAGGGATGCGCGCGCGCGTGCTCTTGAGCCGAGGCCTAACAGGTCGCTGAAGTCAATCGGGGAACCCCGGCTCGGTCATCGCACGCACGTCGAGGGCGCGGTCCAGCTCCGCACCCTTGAGCAGCCCCTTCTCCCTCACCACGTCGCGCACCGAGCGACCCTCCTGGGCAGCCTGCTTCGCGATCTTGGCCGCCTCGTCGTATCCGATGGTGGGGTTGAGGGCGGTGGCGATCGAGGGATTCCTCTCGAGCAGCTCCTGGGCGCGCGCCCGGTTGGCCTCGATGCCCACGATACAGCGGTCGGTGAAGATACGCACCGCGTTCGCGAGCAGGGTCACGGACTCGAGGAACGCGTGGGCCATGACCGGCATCATCACGTTCAGCTCGAAGTTGCCGCGGCTCCCCGCGATCGTCACGGTCACGTGGTTTCCCATGACCCGGGCGCCCACCATCATGAGCGCTTCGGACAGGACGGGGTTCACCTTTCCCGGCATGATCGAGCTCCCCGGCTGCACCGAGGGAAGCAAGATCTCGCCGATCCCCGACGTCGGACCGCTGCCCAGCCAGCGGACGTCGTCTGCGATCTTGGTGAGCGCGACCGCGGTCGCGTTGAGCGCTCCGGATGCACTCACGAAGGCGTCCTTCCCCCCCTGCGCCTCGAAGTGATCGTCCGCCTCGCGGAAGCGATATCCCGTCTCCTTGGAGATCCGCGCGATCGCGCGCGCAGCGAATTTGGGGTCGGTGTTGATGCCGGTGCCCACAGCGGTGCCGCCGAGTGCGAGCTCCGCCAGCTCCTCGGACGCGCTCGCCACCCGGTCCATCGAGCGCGCCACCTGGGTGGCGTAGCCGCCGAACTCCTGCCCCAGCCGCACGGGAGTCGCGTCCATCAGATGCGTGCGCCCGGACTTGAGCACCCGGTCGAAGGTGCGCGCCTTGCGGCGCAGCTCGCGCTCCAGGTGCTCGAGCGCGGGGATCAGATCCTCCTCGATGGCGAGCCGGCCGGACACGTGCATCGCGGTCGGGATCACGTCGTTCGAGGACTGGGCGAAGTTCACGTGGTCGTTCGGGTGCACCTTGCCGCCCTTGAGCAGCTGGCTGGCGCGGTGCGCGATCACCTCGTTGGCGTTCATGTTGGTCGAGGTACCCGACCCGGTCTGGTAGACATCCAGGACGAACTGGTCGTCCCACTCGCCCTCCGCCACCTCGCGACTCGCGCGCACGATCGCGCCCGCGACCCGGCCGCTCAGGTGCCCCAGCTCCTTGTTCGTCTGAGCGGCCGCGCCCTTGATCACTCCGAGCGTCTGGATGAAGCGGCGGCCGAAGCGCTGGCCGCTGATCGGGAAGTTCTCGAATGCCCGCTGCGTCTGAGCGCCGTACAGCGCGTCCTCGGGGACGCGCACCTCGCCGAGGGAGTCCTTCTCGACCCTGTAGCCCTTCGCCATCGGGGCCTCCGTCGATCGTTTGGGGATGGACCGCGTCAATCGGCCGCGCAGCTGATGGGAACGCGAGGCGCCGAGAGCAGCAAAGTTGGGCCGCGCGCGGAGCGCGCGGAAGGGCGCGCCGGTCGCGCTGCGCGGCTCAGGTGGCGCGCGACGCGGGGTGCAGCTCGAGCCGGCGCCAGAGCTCCGCGCCGGAGTGAGCAGACGCGCTCGACTCCGCCAGCGCGCGGAAGCGAGCGAAGTTACTGTCCCAGTGGAGCAGCGGGATACTCTCGTCTGTGCGGCTATGTAGACCTGACTCTGCATCGCCATGAGCGGAGAGACAGGATCCTCACCCCCCGACCACCCAGGCCGCGAACGCTGCCGCGAGCGGCACGGTCAGGTTGTCGTCGAGCCTCCACGGCACCGCCTCCACCAACGTGACCATCAGCGCGGCCGTGAGCCCCGCCGCCGGCCCGAGACCGATCGCGAGCACCGCGAAGGCCACAGCCAGGAAGGTGGCGCTTCCAAACCAGGTTCCCTGCCCAAGCCGGCGCCTTCCCCAGAGCCGCCCCACGGTGCCGGCCGCGGGGTCGGCGAGCGCGAGCACGAGGATCCCCGGGACCGCCACGCGCATCGGGAAGATCGCGTAGGTGAGGAACACGCCGATCAGGTACCAGGTGGAGGACGCGATCCCGACCGCCTCGCGGGGCGACGCGAGGGAGGGGAACAGCCGGAAGAAGAGGGCGTTCAGCTCCGCGACCCGCAGACGTGCGACGTCCGCGGCGAGGACCACGACCAGCAGCATACCGAGCACCATGAGCACCGTGGCCTTGCCGAGCCCGAGCGCGGCGGGCAGGAGCGCCACGGCCACGCCGTTGGCGGAGTGGAAGGCGCGGCGCCAGGGCTGGAGCCCGCGCGTGCGCTCGACCAGGGGGGCGAGCTTCGGCGCCACGCCCGCTCCCGCCCCGCGGTCGGCACAGGCAGGCACGCTCACCTCCTGGGACGCGTGGGACGCAGCTCGACCCGGCTCACCAGCGCTCGATCCGGGAACCCGATTAGGTGCACCACGGCGTGCGCGACGTCCTCCGCCTGGAGAGCCCAGCCCTTCTCCGAGGAGGAGCGCCCGCCGAACTCGGTCTGCACGCTTCCCGGCATCACGATGCTCACCCGGATCCCCTCGTAGCGCAGGTCGAGCATCATCGCCTCGCTCATCCCGAGCAGCCCGAACTTGCTCGCGTTGTACGCCACGCCGCCGGCGAACGCGTTCCGGCCGGCCAGCGAGCCGATATTGACGATCCATCCGTCGCCGCTCGCGCACAGGTCCGGCACCGCCGCGCGCGAGCAGTAGAAGACCCCGCCCAGGTTGGTCTCGATCTGATCGCGCCACTCCTCCAGCGACATCTCGTGGACCGGGCGCATGTGACCGACCCCCGCGTTGTTGACGAGCACGTCGAGCCGGCCGAACCCGTCCACCGCCTCCTGCACCAGCCGGGCGCACTGCTCCGGGTCGCGCACGTCGCACGGGATCCCGAGGGCGCGGCCGGGACCGCGTCGCGCCAGCCCTTCGGCCGCCGCGTGCACGCGCGCCTCCGTGCGCGCGCTCACCACCACGTCGACTCCCGCCTCGACCAGCCGCTCGGCGATCGCGAATCCGATCCCGTGGGTGCTGCCGGTGACGATCGCTGTCCTGCCGCTCAACTCCGCCATGAGTGCTCCGCGCGTGAGGGTGGGAGGCTCCCTTGCACCCCCGGACCCTTCGCGCGATCCGGGGGGTTCAGGATTCCATGCCGAACTCGCGCAAGGTGGCGCTCGTCACCGGCGGCGCGGTGCGCGTAGGACGCGCGCTGTCGCTGGGGCTGGCCGAATCGGGCTACGACGTCGCGGTCCACTACCACAGCTCGGCCGGGCCCGCACGCGAGGTGGGCCGACGCGTGGAGGAGCTCGGCCAGCAGGCCCTCCTGATCGAGGGGGATCTCGGAATCCCGGAGGCTGCCGAGCGGCTTGCGCGCTCCGTGCGCGAGCGCTTCGGCCGCCTCGATCTGCTCGTCAATAGCGCCGCCTCCTTCGAGGAGGCCGACCTGCTGGACGTCGACGCGGACGCGTGGGACCGCGTCATGGCGCTCAACCTGCGCGCCCCCTTCCTGCTCGTGCGCGCGAGCGCGGAGCTGCTGCGCGCGAGCCAGGGGACCGTCGTGAACGTGCTCGACCTGGGCGCCAGCGAGCCGTGGACCCACCACCCCCACCATGCGATCTCCAAGGCCGGGCTCCTCCACCTCACCCGCATCCTCGCGCGCGTGCTCGCGCCGCGGGTGCGCGTGAACGGGGTCGCCCCCGGCTCGGTCCTCCTCCCCGAGGGGCTGGGCGCGGACTTCGCCGAGCGCGAGCAGCGCCGCACCCCGCTCGGGCGGATGGGCGCTCCGGAGGACGTGCTCCGCGCGGTGCTCTTCCTGGCCGGCTGCCCCTTCATCACCGGGGAGGTGATCGTGGTCGACGGAGGACGCAGCCTGGCCTGACCGAGTCCCCCCTCAATCCGGGAGCCCTCCAGGCCTCAAACGTCGGCGGAGGGGTCATCCGTCCGACAAGTTACCTTCCATCAATGACTTAGCCAGAATCCATCGGGCACTCTCTAGCATGCGTCTTGTTCTACCATGGGTGTCGTTCATCCACTTATAGAGGACCCAGGCATGGATCAGGAACGCGGCCCGGCCGAAGGCGGAACGCGCGCGCACGGTGACAGTCCGGCGCGCGCCCGCGGGCGCCCCGGGCGGGCGGGGGAGCGGCCCAACCGCAAGGAGCTGGCGGAGGACCCGCGCAACCGCCGGTGGCTGAAGGTGATGGGGATCTCCCTGATCGCGGCCGTGGGCGGTGCCCTCCTGATCCGCGACCTCCTGCTCCCCGACTGCGAGCACGATCACCATGCAGCTCGCGCGCAACGTCTTCGGCGAGGAGGTGCTCGAGTACAACCGCTGGCACCGCAAGGCGACCGAGATCCGGACCGCACGCGAGATCGAGGACCAGCTCGACAAGGACGAGATTCTCGAGCTGTACCTGAACATGATCTACGTCGGAGACGGCGTGTGCGGGGTCCAGACCGCCGCCCAGCACTACTTCGGGAAGTCGGCCGCGGATGTGACCGTGGCGGAGGCCGCGCTCCTGATCGGTCTCGCCAACTACGCGACCTTCGGCAACGGAGTACACACGATCGAGCCGTACTTCATCACCCGGATTGAGAACGGCAAGGGCAACCCCATCTACCAGTGGGAGTCGTCGGCCGGCACGCGCGCGGTCGACCCGCAGCTCGGCTTCGTCGTGCTCGACATGATGCGCGGCGTCGTGCGGCGCGGCACGGGAACCGCCGCCAGCGGGATCGGCGTCCCTGCGGCGGGCAAGACCGGAACCACCAACGACTCCAGGGACGTGTCGTTCATCGGGCTCACCCCGGAGCTGGTGGCGGGCGTCTGGCTGGGGTTCGACCGGCCCCGGACGATCGTCGCCAACGTGGGTGGCGGCGATCTCGCGGCGCCGTGTGAGGTCAGTTCATGCGTGTCGCCCGCCCAGCAGGACGACGCCGATCGAGAGGAGCCCCGAGGAGCCGACGCTAAGGCGGACGCCCCGCGAGGACCCGGAGCGCCCGCGCCGGAGCAGCAGCCGGAGCCCCCGAGCCAACCCAAGGAGGCGGCGCCCGGCCCGAATCCGTAGGGGCCGGTGGGACGGACGGGGGAGACGCGGAGCGCGGAAGGGACGGGCACGATCTGACCGTCCTGGGACGGTCGCGCCCTCAGGCCGTCGCGCCCTCCTGGTGCTCCGCGATCTCGACGCTCAGCCCCCCGTGCGCGAGCCAGCGCTCGGCCTCGAGCGCGGCCATGCATCCCGTGCCCGCGGCGGTGACCGCCTGCCGGTAGTACGCGTCCATCACGTCGCCGGCCGCGAACACACCTGGCACCGAGGTCTGCGTCCGCCACCCGACGGGTAGCTTCACGTAGCCGCTCGGCTCGAGCTCGACCGCCCCGGCCAGAAACTTCGTATTCGGCTCGTGGCCGATCGCGACAAACATTCCGCCCACGCCCAGCTCGCTGATCTCGCCAGTTAGCCTATCACGCAGGCGCAGTCCGGTGATCTCCTCCTCGCCGAGCACCTCGTCGACCACCGTGTTCCAGAAGAAGCGAATCTTGGGGTTCGCGCGCGCGCGCTCCTCCATGATGCGGCTGGCGCGGAGCTCGTCGCGCCGGTGGATGATCACCACCTCCGAGGCGAAGGTCGTCAGGTAGAGCGCCTCCTCCATCGCGGTGTCGCCACCCCCGATCACCGCCAGCACGCGGTTGCGATAGAAGGGGAGCGCCCCGTCGCACACCGCGCACGCGGAGACCCCCCCGCCCGAGCGAGCGAGGCGCTCCTCGCCTGGCACGTCCAGCCACTTCGCGTTCGCCCCCGTCGCGACGATCACGGCGTCCGCCTCGATCTCGGTGCCGCCGCTGCTCCAGAGCCGCCGCGGGTACGCGCCGAAGTCCATGCGCACGATGTCCTCGGTCACGATGCGCGTGCCGAAGCGTTCCGCCTGATTCCGGAACGCAGCCATCATCTCTGGGCCGGTGATGGCCTCGGGGAAGCCCGGGTAGTTCTCGATGTCAGTGGTGAACATGAGCTGACCGCCCGGGATCATCGTGCGGCTGCCGGCGCCCTCGTAGACGAGCGGCTCGAGGTTGGCGCGCGCCGCGTAGATCGCCGCCGTCCAGGCGGCCGGGCCGGAGCCGATGATGACCAACCGTTCCCTGTTGCGATCCGTCATGGGTGCAGGGTTCCCCTACTTGTCCTTGAAGATGGCCAGATTCGTGGAGTGCCCCGGATTCACCCGGGCTGACGGGTCGATGTAGTGGACCGCGTTGTTCACCGCGATGGTCGCCTCGGCGAATCCGGTGGCGATCAGCTCGATCTTCCCCTCGTACTCCACGACGTCACCCGCCGCGTAAATGCCCAGCAGGTTCGTCTCCATAAGCTGATTCACCACGATTCGGTTCCTGTTGACCGTGAGCCCCCAGCTCTTGATCGGCCCCAGGTCCGGCTTGAAACCGAGGAAGCAGAGCACGGCGTCCACCTCGAGGAGGGTATCGGCCTCGGTGCGGTTGTCGTAGATGGTTATACCCTGGACGGTGCCGTTCCCGTGGATCGCCCGCACCTCGTGAAAGGTGCGCAGGTCGATCCGTCCAGAGGCGGTGGCCTCCTCGAGCTGGGCCACCGACGCCTCGTGCGCGCGGAATCCCTCACGACGGTGGATGAGCGTGAGCGCGGCGCACTTGTCCTTGAGGATGAGCGCCCAGTCGAGAGCGGAGTCGCCCCCGCCCACGATCAGCACCCGCTTGTCGCGGAACGTCTCCGGGTCCTTGACTGCGTAGTGGATCCCGTGGTGCAGCAGGTCGCGGTAGCCCGGCACGTCCAGGTGCCGCGGCTCGAACGCCCCCTTCCCTCCTGCGATCAGCACCGTCCTGGTGAGATACGTCCGCGCTCGGCCCACCAGACGGTACAGGTCGCCCTCGCGCTCGAGCGTGCGCACCTCCTCGTCGAGCACCACGTCGCAGCCGAACTGCGTGCCCTGCTCGATGAGGTTGTGGGCGAGATCCTTGGCGAGGATCCGGGGGAAGCCCCCCACGTCGAAGATGTCCTTCTCGGGATAGAGGGCGGTCAGCTGCCCACCCAGCTCCGGAAGCGAATCGATGATCCGGCAGCTGGCCTGGCGGACCCCCGCGTAGAAGGCCCCGAAGAGGCCGGTCGGGCCGCCCCCGATGATCGTGATGTCCATGACGTCGTCCGACATGCCTGATTCGGGAACGGGAGGGGTCGAAACTTGTAGTTTAACGACGTCGCCGGAGGGCTCCCAGGGGGCTCCCCCGCACCGGGCCGCCGTAAGCTCAGGGAGCAGCCGCGCGCGCGTGGCCATCCTCCGACGGAGCCGGCCCGAGCCGTTGGAGGGCGATCCGGATCATCTCGCGGGCGTTGTCGTAGGTGACCCGCGCCATGGCCTGCTCAGGCGGGAGCCACACGCACTCGGTGATCCCCTCGGAGACCTCGGGGATCGCGTTGCCGGCGCTCGATATCATCAGGAAGAAGGAGCAGAACTTGTGCACCAGCCGGTCATCCCGACGGAAGTACCAGTCGATCGAGTCCAGCGCCGGCCCCAGCTCGATCCGCTCGAGCCCGGTCTCCTCGCGCACCTCGCGCAGCGCAGCCGTGGCGGCGTCCTCCCCTTCCTCCAGGTGACCCTTGGGGAGGCCCCAGTTGCGGTAGGGATCGCGGATCAGAAGCACGTGCGGCGTGCCCCCCTGTGCGCGTACCACCACTCCACCCGCACTGCGCTCCTCCACGGCCCGGCTGGAGCTCACGCGCTCAGAAGATGGACAGCCGCACGTAGCGGCGTGGGTTGGCCTTGACGTCAGCGAGCAGCGAGTCCAGCTGGGCGGCCGCACTCTCCAGCCGAAGCGCGAGGGTCGAGTCGGTGAGCAGACGACCCACCGCCCCCTCACCTGCTTCGATGCGGGTGGCGAGCCGCTGCACGCTCTGGAATGTGGAGTCCGCCCGCGCCAGCGTCGCGTCCAGGTTGTTTCCCGAGCCCTCCAACTCGCTCGCGATCCGCTCGATGCTCGCGGTCGCGTCCTGCACGTTCACCAGGATGGAGTCCACCGCGCCCCCCGACAGCGTCTGATCGATGCGCTCGAGGGTGACGCGCGCCTGGGTGGCGGAGCCGCTGATCTCTTCCATCGCGCGCTCGACGTCCGCGCTCACGTTCGCGAACGTGGCCGCCTGCTGGCTGATCAGCTCGCGGATGTCGCTGCTCATCGCCTCCACATTCGCGATCGCCTCGCGCAGCTGGTCCGCGGTCTCCTCGGTGAACGCGCGGTCGAAGCGGTCGGTGAGCCGCCGCAGGTTCTGGGAGATCTGATCGGCGGCGGCGGTCAGCCGGGAGATGTCGGGGATCGCGTAGCCACCGAGCACCAGGGTGTCGCGCAGGCGTTCCGCCGGAGGGACCTCCAGGAAGGTGAACTCGGGGGACCCCGCGCGGGTCACGATCTCCGCCTGCCAGTCGCCGAAGAGCGACTCCGGCGCGATCAGCACCGCGGCCTCGTCGGCGATCGTGACCTCGCCCTCGAGCTCCATCACGACCCGCACCGCGGTGCCGCCGGGCGCCACGAGGATGTCGGCGACCCGCCCGATCGGCACGCCCCGAAACTTGACCGAGCTGCGCTCAGTGAGCTGGCCCACGTCGCGCACCAGCACCTCCACGCGCGTGGTCCCCCGGCCGAAGTTGGTCCCCTGGAGCCAGAGGGTGCCCGCCACCACGACGACCAGCGCCGCGATGATGACCGCCCCGACCACCAGCTCCCGTCCCTGGGTCATCGGGGCGTCTCCGGCAGCCTCGTGCTGGTGGCGGCGGTTGATGTGTTCACGCGTGTGCCACGCGCGTCAGCTCGGGACGCCCCTCCACGAAACCCTTCACGATCGGATCGTCCGTAGCGCGCAGGTCGTCCGGCGTGCCGACCAGACGGATAGCCCCATCGTGTAGCATGGCGATCCGGTCGGAGATCCGGTAGGCGCTCACCATGTCGTGCGTGACCACGACCGCCGTCACGTTGAGCTCCTCCGACATGCGGATCACCAGCTCGTCGATCGTGGTCGTCGTGACCGGATCGAGCCCCGAGGTGGGCTCGTCGTACAGCAGATACTTGGGCTGCGTGGCGATCGCCCGGGCGAGGCCCGCGCGCTTCCTCATCCCCCCCGACAGCTCGGACGGATACCGGCTCTCTGCGCCCTCCAGATCGACCAGGTAGAGGGAGGCCGAGACCCGGCTCTGGATCTCAGCCTCGCTCATCGTCTTGATGCGGCGGAGACCCATGGCCACGTTCTCGCGGATCGTCATGGAGTCGAACAGCGCCGCGAACTGGAAGACGTAGCCCACCCGCCGGCGTAGCTCGTACAGGTCGTCGCGCGGCAGCGCATTAACGTTCCGCCCGTCCACCCACACCTCTCCCGCATCCGGCTCGATCAGCCCGATGACGGTCTTGAGAAAGACCGACTTGCCCGCCCCCGAGGGACCAATGATGGAGAGCGTCTCGCCCTCCTGCACCGTCAGCGAGAACCCGTTGAGGACCTGCTTGCTGCCGAAGACCTTGCGGAGGTTGCGGATCTCGATCACGGAGCCGTCACAGCAGGGTGGCGGCCCAGAAGGCGTCGAGCACCAGGATGATCATGCTGCCCACGACCACGGCGCGTGTGGTGGCGTGGCCGACGCCCTCGGCGCCGCCCACGGTGTGGAAGCCGTAGAAGCACCCCACGCCGGTCACCACCAGCCCGAAGCTCCACGCCTTAATGAGCGCGAACTGTATGTCGTAGTTGTCGAAGAAGAGCTTGAGTCCCTTCACGAACTCGGGCGTGGTCATGTCGAGCATGGCCAGGGCGGTCAGCCAGCCGGCGATGATGCCGATCGCCATCGAGAAGACGGTGATGACCGGGAACATGATCATCCCCGCGAGCACGCGCGGAACGACCAGATAGGCTACCGGATCGTAGGCGAGCGACTCGAGCGCGTCGATCTGCTCGGTCACCCGCATCGTCCCGAGCTCGGAGGCGATGCTCGCGCCCACCCGGCCCGCCAGGGCCAGCCCGGTGAGCACCGGACCCAGCTCCAGGATCACCGTCTTCCCCACCAGAGCGCCCACGAAGTAGAGCGGGACCGTGCCCGTCAACGTGTACGACGCCTGGATCGCCATCACCACGCCGGTGAACGTCAGGATGAAGAGCGCGATCGGGATAGAGGCGACGCCGATGCTCATCAGCATCGGGACGAAGCGGGGCGCCCAGATGTCCACCAGGCGCACCGTCTGGACGGCGCGTACCGCCAGGAACCCGCCCTTACCTACCGAGGCGACCCCGCTGAGCGCCCCGCGGCCCACGGCCTGGACAGGGGTCAACAGATCCCTGGGCCGGAAGCCGACATCCTCTGCGCCGTACTGGAAGCGGGCCATAACAAGCAAGTATAGACCGCGCTCCGGGACCAGGCGAAGGGGTCCGCCGGTGCCAGCGGCGCCCCTCAGGGCATCGGCTCGGGGCGGTTCCCCTCTGAAGGACGGCGTGAGGGATGGTCACCGGGAGGAGGAGGGAGGTCGTTCTCCAGGGTGAACTCGATCTCCTCCCGCTCCCCCCGCTCGTTGGTCACCACGTAGGCCACCCGGACGCGCGCCACCGTACCCCGGGGGTCAGTCACGGCGACCTCGAAGTCGATCCCCTGGTCAGGCGAGGTGATCCGGGTGCGGATCCGTTCCCCCGGGGGGGCCTCCTGCCGGTCGGCGGGATTCCGGAAGAGGGTCTTCGTCGACTGACGCCCGGTCTGGAGCACCCGGGTGACCTTCACGTGGCGCAGCCAATCGGGCTGGTAATTGACCTGGTAGGCGAAGCCCCGCTGGTCCGCCCCGTTTCCGTCCCGGTTGTGTCGCGCCATTCCCCCCTCCCGGACCACGAAAAACCACGGAAACGAATGTTTTCTATCGGGTCCGAGAATGTCAAGTTCTTTCCGCTGCGAAGGGGGAATGGAGCGCATCTCCGACGCCTCTTTGCCCGATTCACGCTGGGCGAAAATCCCGGAACTAGAGCGCGAGGGGAACGGGCGGAAGAGTCAAGAAAAACATGAGGATCGCGAGCCGCGCGAGCAGCCGCCGGCGCGGACCCAAGGGGACGCGCGGTTGGAGCACGGGCGGATGGCGGAGGCGACCGCGGTTGACGAGCAGCGCCGCGGTGCCCCAGAGCCACCACCCCCACCAGAGCATGCCGAGCGGGATCAGTGCCAGCACGAACAGGCGGGCTGTCCGCTCCTGACCCGGCTCGCCCCAGAGCGCGTAGAGGATGTGCCCGCCGTCGAGCTGGCCGAGCGGCATCAGATTGAGCGCGGTCACGAACATCCCGAGCCAGCCCGCGAACGCGAGCGGATGGAGGAGGACCGGTTCGGCTCCGAACTCGGGGAAGTAGAGCGATCCGAGCAGATGGAGCAGTGGGGTGTTCCCGAGCCACACCGTCTCCCCGGCGAAGCGGATTGCGAAGGGGGTGGCCGCGTCGGCCGCTCCGGGAACCGGCGCGGAAAGCGCCAGGCCCACCAGCAGCGCCGGGAGCGCGAGCAGGAAGCTCGCGTAGGGACCGGCCGCGCCCACATCGAAGAGCACGGAGCGCCGCACGGTCGGCCCCTTGATGCGGATGAACGCCCCCATCGTTCCGACCAGCGAGAGCCAGGGAGGCATCGGGATGAAGTAGGGCGGGGTCACGGGAATGTGATGGCGCCGTGCCGCGAAGTAGTGCCCCGACTCGTGCGCGAGCAGAATCGCGAGGAAGGGGAGCGCGAAGGTCGCCCCCTTCCAGAGCGCCCCGGCATCGATCCCAGTCGGATAGGCGAGCCACCCGCCCGCGGTGAATCGCGTCGCGAGCGGATCGCTTCCCTGCATGAGCGCGCCCGCCAAGAGCGTCGTGAACAGGGTGAGCAGGAAGAGCCACGTGGGGAGCCGCCACCGGGGCGGCTGCCCCGGCAGCGGGCGGACCAGCACGACCTCGGTTCCCGACTCGTCGTCCTGGACGTAGGCCTCGCCGCCCCATGCCGCGAGCGCGGCCCGCACCGCTGGATCGTGCCCGTCCAGCCCGGGCAGCAGGCGGGCCCGGACCACCTCCACGTCGCCCTGGAGTGCGATCCGGTAGTCGCTCACCAGCTGGAGAAACGCGGTCGGGTCACGGCGGTAGAGGGAGCCGTCCAGCGTGGCATCGGGCTTGCCTGGGACTGGTGGGACCATTAGACTTTTGTTAAGTCCTCAGCAAATTGCCCGATTATCCAAACCTGGCCGGCTCGGCCGGGAATCTTCCCACCCCCTTCCGCTTCGGTTCTCCCCAGTCTCCCGGTGACGGGTTCCTGAGTTCTTTCACACTCCCCGTTCTCACGGGCATTTCGAACGTCGATATCGATCTCTTAGGGAGCGTCCGTGGATATCACCGAGTTGAAGAGCAAGAGCGTTGGTGAGCTGCAGGATCTGGCCGAGGAGCTGAACCTCGCCAACTTCTCGGGGCTCCGCAAACAAGATCTGATCTTCCGGATCGAGCAGAATCTGCTCGACTCCGACGTCGTGCTGCGCGGTCTGGGCGTGTTGGAGATCCTGCCCGAGGGATACGGGTTCCTGCGCTCCCAAGACTGGAGCTACCTCTACAGTCCCGACGACATCTACGTGAGCCCGTCGCAGATCAAGCGCTTCGATCTGCGCACCGGGGACACCATCCTCGGACAGGTACGGCCCCCCAAGGAGGGGGAGCGCTATCTCGCCCTGCTCAAGGTCGAGAGCGTCAACGGCGACGATCCGGACAAGGCCAAGCACCGGATCGCTTTCGACAACCTGCGTCCGCGCTACCCCGAGAAGCGGCTCCACCTCGAGAACAAGGCCGGCGACATCACCATGCGCGTGATCGATCTGATGTCGCCGATCGGGGCGGGACAACGCGGGCTGGTCGTATCCCCTCCCAAGGCGGGCAAGACCACGATCCTGCAGAAGATCGCGAATTCGATCGTGGAGAATCACGAGGACGTGCACCTGATCGTGCTGCTGATCGACGAGCGGCCCGAAGAGGTGACCGACATGGAGGAGCACGTCAAGGCGGAGGTGATCTCCTC
Source organism: Gemmatimonadales bacterium UBA6960 (assembly GCA_963580305.1). Classification (GTDB taxonomy): domain Bacteria; phylum Gemmatimonadota; class Gemmatimonadetes; order Longimicrobiales; family Gaopeijiaceae; genus UBA2988. Next base: position 1,871 of record CAUZJY010000024.1, on the reverse strand, counting down.
CACCTTCGACGAGCCCGCCCAGCGGCACACGCAGGTGGCCGAGATGGTGCTCGAGAAGGCCAAGCGGTTGGTCGAGCACGGCCGCCACGTCGTGGTGCTGCTCGACTCGATCACCCGCCTGGCGCGCGCGTACAACGTGACGGTGCCACACTCGGGCAAGATCCTGTCCGGCGGCGTGGACGCGAACGCACTGCACAAGCCCAAGCGCTTCTTCGGCGCCGCCCGGAACATCGACGCGGGCGGCTCGCTCACGATCATCGCCACCGCGCTGGTCGAGACCGGCAGCCGGATGGACGAGGTGATCTTCGAGGAGTTCAAGGGGACTGGGAACATGGAGCTGGTGCTCGACCGCCACATCGCGGACAAGCGCATCTTCCCGGCCATCGACATCAACCGCTCCGGCACGCGCAGGGAAGAGCTGCTGCTCTCCGAGCACGAGCTGAACCGGGTCTACCTGCTGCGCAACTTCCTCTCCGACATGCCGCCTACCGAGTCGATCGAGTTCCTGCTCGAGCGGATGAAGCGGGCCAAGACCAACGACGAGTTCCTGGACAGCATGGCGGCGGGCTGAGCCCGCTGCCACGCCCTATTCGCGTTCCGGCAAGGGGGGGTGGAAGGGCGCGCGCGGCCGCGCGCTTGACTCTCCCGCGCCGGAGCGTGAAGCTGCAATCGCATGGCCGACGCGAAATCCGAGCCCGACGAACTCCACGCCGAGGCCGAGGCCGAGCGCCGGCTCGAGGCCGCGCTCGCCGCGAGCGGGGCGCGCGATCCGCGCGAGTTCTACCGCGAGTGGCTGCGCGCGCTAAAGCAGGCCGACCGGGCAGCATACGAGGAGGCCGTGGGGTACTACCGGAACACGCTGGTCCCCTCGGTCGCGGGAGGCGCAGACCCGCTTCCGGCCTGGACCGAGTACGGCCGGCGCCTCGCCGCCCTCGCTGCGCCCGGACGGACGGTGATCGTGGACCGGAGCGGAGTGGCCGTGCCCTACGAAGTGCCCGCTCCGAGCGACCGGCTGGTGCTGCACCTTCCTAAAGGCGGGCGCGGCCGGGGCGTGGTGGTGGGGATCCCGGCGGAGCTGTCGCGAGCGCAGCGCGCGACGTACGACCTGCTCGCGGGCGGCAGGCTGACGCTCAAGGAGTGATCGAGGAGGGACCAATGGAGAGGAGGGAGGGAAACCGGCACCGGCTGCGCGCGCCGACCAACATGGCGTGGTCGCCGCGGCCGGGGTGGGCGACGGTACGGCTGGTCGGGACCTGTGCCGACCGCACGCTCCGCCGGGGCCAGGTGGTGCTGCACAATCCGAGCGAGGATTACGACGTCCCCCCCGGACAGGACGAGGGCCTCGTCTCCGGGTCGATGGTGATCGTGCTAGCCGAGGCCACGCGCCTGGTGGAGGACGACCTGCACCTCGTGCCTGAGCAGGCGATCGTCGCGGTAGGAGAGTCGCTCCCCTAGCAGGTCGCTTCCATGAGAAAGCCTATTTGTCTAGGGCGACGTGGCGCCCGTTCTGGGGACGCGAGCTCAGCCGCGACGCTTCCATTCGCACTCTGATCGGGCTGCAGAACGCCGGGTGCAGGTTGGGATCTGTTCCGAGGGGGCGCTGCAATCTGAAAATCGGCCTCGAAGGGCCATGCGACCTGACGCAGTCGCCCGGATCGGGCGGTGAGAGCTCGAGAGTCCGTCCAGACAGGTGACTTTGCCTTCGGCAGGGTAATCCTCAGGCAGCAGCGTGCCGCGTGTGTGATGGAGCGACGGAGATGGGGCCGTGCCGCTGGTAACCCGCAACCCGTAAGATCATCTCGTTCATGATAATGGGCGCAGGGGACCGGCGCGGTTGATCCGTCGTCACTGCTCCTTGCCGTACCGCACGA
>CAUZJY010000023.1:0-21045 GCA_963580305.1 Gemmatimonadales bacterium UBA6960 | reverse complement strand
CCAGCACGACGAACTCTCCGCGCACGGTCGCCTCCTCTAGAGTGCGGCGGGGCGTGCCGTAGAGATTGCCGTGCACCTCCGCCCACTCGGCAAAGCCGCCGCGCCGGGCGACGGCCTCGAACTCGTCGCACGCCATGAACTCGTAGTCCATCCCGTTGCGCTCACCCTTGCGGGGGGTGCGCGTGGTGGCGGATACCGAGAACATGAACTCGTCGGTGCCCTCCACCAGTCGGTGCGCGATCGTGGTCTTGCCCGTCCCGCTCGGGGCGGCCAGCACGATCGGCCGTGCGCGCTTCGTTTGAGGATAGCCTTGGTCGATCACTCGACGTTCTCCAGCTGCTCGCGCAAGCGCTCGATCTCCTCCTTGATCGCGACCGAGGCGCGCACGATGGCGGCGTCGTTCGCTTTGGCTCCGATCGTGTTCGCCTCTCGGTGCATCTCCTGCACCAGGAATCCGAGCCGCTTGCCGACCGGCTCCTCGACCGGCGCGGCCAACATCTCGCGGAAATGCTCCACGTGCGCGCGGAACCTTACCAACTCCTCGTTGATGTCCCACTTTTCCGCGAGGTACGCGATCTCACGGGCGAGCCGCTCCTCGTCCACGTTCTCTTGGCCGATCAGCTCGCGTACCGCCGCCCGCAGCCGGTCATGCTCCGCGACGAGCCGCTCCGGCGCGCGCTCCGCGATGCGGTCGAGCTCGGCCGCGATCGCGGTCAGCCGGGCCTCGAGATCCCGGGCGAGCCGCCGTCCCTCGCTCTCCCGCATGGCCACGACCGCGCGGAGCGCCTCTTCCGTCACCCCGCGCAGCGCCTCGGAGTCCACGTCCGCGTCAGTGGGGCGTTGGTCGGGGACGCGGAAGACCTCGGCGAAACGCACCAGGTGCCCGACCTCGACCTCGCCAGCCAGCCCCAGCTCCTGCTTCAGCCGCCGGATCAGGTCGCAGTAGTGGTTCGCGCGCACCACATCCAGCTCCGGCAGCCGCTCGGCCGCCAGCCCACCGTTTCGCTCGAGGGAGAGCGAGTAGCTCACGTGCCCACGCGCGATCCAGGGGCGCAGCCAGCCCTGGATGTCCGACTCGAACCGGTCGAACCCGTACGGCGTGCGCAGGTTGGCGTTGAAGTGCCGGTGATTGACCGTCTTGATCTCGACCCGGAGACGTCCGGCGGGCGTCTCCCGCTCCGCCTCCCCCCAGCCGGTCATGCTCCGGATCATCGCGCTCCCGCTCTCCGGTGGTCCGTGCAGGCCGGCCTTAAGCTAACCGCGGCCGCCCCCAGAGGGGAGGTGCTCGTGCCGGCGGAATGCCGAACACCAGATACCGCGTGCGCTCCCTCGGACGCTGCAGCCCGGTCGTGAGTCCCAGCTTCCAGCCCTCGTCGTCCCGGTCCAAGGCCACGTGCAGCACCGGCTCGTGCTCTGCGGCGCTCCCCGCACTCTGCCTGTATAGCGTCTCAGTCGAAGAGGCTCCAGCGCACGCCGTAGGTGGCGCGGGTGATCGGCAATACCCGTCCGGGAAAGTCCTGATTGTTGCGGCGGATCGTGAAGTTCTCCCACGACACGAAGATCCGGAACATCTGCACCCGGACCTGCACGAATCCGTGCCAGCTCTGATAGAAGGGAACGGTGGCAGGCACCGCGTCCGGAAGCTCCGGATCGGCGACCGGAACCAGCATCGGATCCCTCCCTTCGACCCCGAGCGATGCCCAGACCTCGAGCTGACGGCTCGGGAAGAACAGGTCGTGGAAGACCACCGCCGCCTGGTAGCTGCGCTCCGGGAGATAACGGGCCGGCTCGTCCCAGAGCGTGACCGCACCCAACAGCGCAAAGCCGTCCGACACGAAGGGAATCCCGGCGCGAACGGATAGCTCCACTCCCGTCCGCTCGATCCCTCCGAGCAGCTCCCCCGCGCGGTCCATGGGGAGCCCCAACAGCGGCAGGCTGTCGCCCTCGAGCGCCACGCGCGCGGCGGACAGATCGACGCTCCGCCAGGCGAACCGGGCCCCCGCTCGAAGAGCGGTGCGCGCGTGGAAGCGGACTCCCGGCTCCGGCTCGGGAACGACCGTCGCGGACAACTCCGGGATCTCCGGCGGCAGCGGGTAGAGCGGCACTCCACGCGTGCCCGACTCCCAGCCTCCGAAGATCGAGACACCGAACAGGGGGCGGCTCCAGGCGGCCAGGCGGACCCGCCCGACGGTCGCTTCGTTCCAGAGCTCCTGCGAGGTGCTCGCGACGGCACCTCCCAGCTCGGGGAGCTCCGCCGTGACCGACAGGTCGCCCGAGAACGAAGGGAGGTCGTTTCCGCCGAGGGCACGCAGCGCGCCGCTCGCCCGCACGGGTCCGCGCACGAGGTCCGCCGTGATGCCGTGCTGCGCGCGGCCGCGAACCACCGGTAAGCGCTCCGGACGCTCGAGCCCGTCCAGCGTCGAGCGACCCGTATAGCCCTGGAGGACCAGCCCGGAAAGGGGGCGCCAGCGGGCGCGCATCACCCAATCGGTGCGCGTGGCCTCGCCGGGAAAGCCATCGATCGCCGCGCCCGACTTCATGCGTCGCGCCTCGGCCGTGAGCGCGAGGTCGTCGCCCCAATGCCTAGTGTAGCGGAGCCATCCGCCCATGCGGTTTCCCTCCTCCCGATTCGGGCCGTTCGTGTCTACACGGTCGAACACGAGGCCGAGGCTGCCGCCCAGCGCGCGCGGGTGCACGAACGATCCCCGGAAGAAGTTCGTATCGAGGTCGCCGGTGCCCGCCTCGATGAGGGACACCGGACGGGGCTCCTCGTCGCCGTGCAAGCTGGTCAGCTCCACCCGCAGCTCGCCCGGGTGCCGCTCGACGCGCACGCGCTCGACGCCCCCGAGGCCGATCAGGGAGAGATCGGCGACCGACCCGTGCAGCGGGATCTGCTCGAAGCCGTCCCAGAAGAGGCGGATGCCTCCCCCGGCGAGCCCGTACGCAGTGACCGTCTCCGGCGCCCCGTAGTCGCCGCCGCGCAGACGCGTGATCCCGGGCACCTGCGCGAGCAGATCGGCGAGCGAGAGCCCACGCAGGGCGAGCAGGTCAGCGCGCTCGAATATCCAGACCGCAGTCGCGACCCCGGCGGGGGGGCGTCCCTCGACCTCGGGCACCCGGTAGACGCGGAGCGAGTCCGGGATGGTGTCGGCCACCGGCTGCCCCAGCAGCGTGTCCGTGGTCACCACCAGGTTGGCGCTGTCGGGGAGGACGACAGTGTCACGCGCAGGCTCGGGGGGCACGCGCAGCGTGTCCGGCTGCTGCGCCTCGACGGGGGACTGCAGGGTGGAGGCCGCGGCCAGCAGGGCCGCGACCGCCCAAGCGAGCTTCACGCGACTCGGCCCCGGAGCCACTCCACAAGCAGGCGGACCGGCACCCCGTAGGCGCCCTTGCGCTGATAGGGGGTCGGCTCGGTGCCGTACGCAGTGCCCGCGATGTCGAGGTGCGCCCAGGGCACGTCCCCGACGAACTCGCGCAGGAACCACGCGGCCGTGATCGTCCCCCCCGGCCGTCCGCCCACGTTCATCAGGTCGGCCACCTCGCTCTTGAGCTGCTTGCGGTACCCGCTCCAGAGCGGCAGCGGCCAGCACCGCTCCCCCGCCCGGTCGCCCGCGCTGCGCACCTGCTCGACCAGCCCCTCGTCGGTGCCGAGCACGGCGATCGCGTGGTGGCCGAGCGCGATCACCACCGAGCCGGTGAGCGTGGCCAGGTCCACGATGGCGTGTACCCCGAGCCCTCTCGCGTAGTCGAGCGCGTCGGCGAGGATGAGGCGCCCCTCGGCGTCGGTGTTGATGACCTCGACAGTCTTGCCACCGCGCGTCTGGATGATGTCCCCCGGCTTGAGCGCCCTGCCCGAGGGCAGGTTCTCCGTGGACGGGATCAGGCCGACGACGTTGAGCGGGAGTCGGAGCTCCGCGGCGGCGCGCATCGCGCCCATCACCGCCGCTCCGCCGGACATGTCGTACTTCATGTCCTCCATCCCCTGCGCGGGCTTGATAGATATGCCACCGGCATCGAAGGTCAGCCCCTTCCCCACCAGCGCGACCCACGGGTCCGTGGCGCGCGCGCCAGCGTGGCGCAGGACGATGAAGCGCGCCTCCTGCTCCGAGCCTTGGTTGACCGCGAGCAGCGCGTGCATCCGCTCGCTGCGGATCCGCTCCATCCCAAACACCTCGATCTCGAGGCCGACCTCGCGCGCCATCGCTTCTGCCTGCTCGGCCAGATGGAGGGGAGTGGCCAGGTTGCCCGGACGGGATTGCAGGGTACGCGCGAGGTTCTGGCCGGCCGCGCTCGCTCGGCCGACCGCGACGCCGCGCTCGGCCGCCTCGCGGTGCGCGGGATCCACGACGAGATCGAGCCCGCGCACCTCGGCCCGGGGACCGCCCTCCTCCTCGGGATCCTGCGTGCGGAGCTCCCCGAAGCGCCACGCGGCGAGCACGGCACCCTCGGAGGCCGCCTGCGCCGCCGTCGCAGGATCGAGCGCGCCGGGGTGGAGCGCGACCGCGACCGCGTCCAGCTCGCGTGCTTCCGCGGTACGGACCGCCAGGCCCGCAAAGCGCCGGATCGCCTCGGCGTCCCACATGTCCGGCGAGCCCACGCCGATGAACGCGATTCGTCGCGGACCATCGGGCAGGGCCGTGCCGGCGACCACCACGTGGCCGATCCGGCCGCGGACGTCCTCGGCGAGGGCGCCGGCGTCCGTCAGGACTGAGGCGGGGAGCCCCGGCAGCTCCGGCCGAACGCGGCCCCCCGCGCCGTCGTGGACCGGTACCGCGAGCAGCGGGGTGCGGTGCCGCTGGAGCTGGTCCAGGGCGACCAGCCGCACGTCCACGGCTAGTTCCCCATGTGCGCGACCACCGCTCCGGCGAGTCCAGAGCTGGACACCCTGCGGGCGCCCTCCATCTGACGCTCGAGGTCGTAGGTGACCTGCTTGGCGCATATGGCTCCCTCGAGCCCGCACACCACCCGGTCTGCCGCCTCCTGCCCCCCGATGTGCTCGAGCATCATGACAGCGGACAGGATGAGCGCCCCCGGGTTGACGACGTCTTGGTTCGCGTACTCGTGCGTGGTGCCATGCGTCGCCTCGAAGTTGGCGACGTCGTCGCCGACGTTCGCGCCGGAGGCCATGCCGAGCCCCCACCTGCGCCGCACACACGTCGGACACGTAATCGCGTGGCGCAAGTTAGACGGGCTCCAGGGGCGGAACAAGGTCGTGGAACGGCTGCGCGAGAGCCCGCTTCGCCCTAGTTTGTCCTCCATGTCGAAGCATGCGCAGGCGCGCGTCGCCGTGGTCACGGGAGGAACGGGAGCGCTCGGCCGCGCGGTCGTGGCGACACTGCTCGACGAGGGCTGCTGGACCGTGCACGTCCCGTGGCGGAGCGAGGCGCACGCGGGCGCGCTCGAGGCCGCGCTCGCGGGACGCACGAGCGGGCTCGTCCTGACGCGCGCAGATCTCGCGCGTGCCGAGGAGGTGGCACGGCTCTTCGCCGCCGTCGATCGGCGCTCGGGCCGGCTGGACGCCCTCTGCAACTTGGCCGGCGGCTTCGCTGGGGGTACCGTCGAGGAGACCACACCGGGCGAGTGGGAGCGGATGATCGCAAGCAACGCCACCAGCACGTTCCTGTGCTGCCGGGAGGCGGTGCCGCGCCTGAAGGCCACGGGGGGCGGCGCGATCGTGAACGTGGCCTCCGCCGGCGCGCTTATCGCGAGGCCGCGGATGGCGACCTACGTCGCGGCCAAGGCCGCGGTCGTGGCGCTCACGCGCGCGCTCGCGGACGAGCTGGCGGACGCGGGAATCACCGTGAACGCACTCGCGCCGACCACGATCGACACGGAGGGGAACCGACGGGCGATGCCGGCGGCGGACCGCTCCGGATGGGTAACCCCGAGCGAGCTCGCCGAGACCATCCGCTGGCTCCTCGGGGCGGAGGCGCGGCACCTTACCGGATCGATCCTCGAGTTCGGCCGCTGAATCAGTTCGGTCGCGGAATCAGTCCGCGCGGTCCGCGACTCCCGTCACCCCGACCGCCTCGGCGCAGTGCGCGCAGCAGTACATGGCGCCATCGGACTCCATGCCGTGTCCCACGATCCGGCACCCGCAGTGCTCGCAGGTGGGCGCCACGCCCTGGATCGCGCACTCGAAGGAATCGAAGGTGTACGTCTCCCCCTCGTGCGTGGTGAGCGTGAACGCCTTGTCGTAGCTGTTCCCGCAGATCTCACAGGTCCTCATGGGCCGGCTCCTGTACGTGGATCGAGAACGGGTTTCGCCCGCTCACCGGCGAGCGCCATGCTATCACCGCTCGTCAGGCCAGGAGCTGACCCGGCAGGAGGGGCGGGACGGGAACCCCCAGCCAATCGGAGACCACCCGGAAGAGCTCCGCCTCGCGCGGGAGCACGCGCCGGTCGGCCGCGACGGAAGCGGCGCAGGCCGAGAGCAGCCTCCGCTTCTCCTCCGGGAAGAGCAGCGCGAACGTCTCCAGGGCGGCCTCGAGCGCGCGCGGGGCACAGGCCTCGGGGCCGCAGAGCCGCGCGCCCGGGAACCTCAACTCACGTGCGGCCGCCTCGAACGCGCGCTCCGTGCTCGAAGGATCGTCGTGGCCGGCGTGTGCCAGAGCCGACAGCAGCACCGCTGCCTCGCCCGCGAACGCCCGCACCGACCGGTAGCGCGGCTTCGCGGGCTTGGCGGGCTCCAGCCGCGCGCTCACCTGCCGCAACAGCAGCCGCCCCAGCAGCCACTCGCTCAATTCGACCCGGCGGTCCCCCTCGACCAGATCCCGCACCGTGCGCGAGAACGCCGCGAAGCGCTCGGGCGGGAGCGTTCCGAGCGCCGCGGCGGCCACCTCGAGCACCGGAAGCCGAGCGTCGGGCTCAAGCTGTCCACAGGCGTCGAGCAGCGTATCAACCGCCGGTGCGGCGTCCAGGTCGTCCTCGCGCACCACCGCCCGCTGGCGCTCGCGCTCGGGACCGGGGGGCGCCGTCAGGAGGGCGTACGCGAGCGCGGTCGCGCCCTCCGGCGTGCGCGCCGCCTCGCGGACGGGTGCGGGCGCCGAGTCCCAGAGAGCGCGCGCCCGCTCCAGGTGCTCGGGTCCCGGCTGTCCGATCCGGTCGAGCGCGGTGCCCGTGCGCGCGGGGGGCGGCGCGGGACGGCGCGGCGGGGCCGTGACCACGTCCGCCGCGGCACGGGCCCCGGGGGCTTCCGCGAGCGCCGACGCGGGCCCACGGGCGTAGCCCGGGGAGGCGAGCGCTGCGGCCGGGGCCGTCAGCTCTTCCTCCGTCGGCGCCACATAGCTCTCGGCCAGCACGGAGAAGCGTCCTTTGAAGGAGGGATCGATGCGCCGGATCCGCTCGGTGAGCGGCGGATGGGTCGCCATTGCCGCGGTGATGCGGTGGACCTTGCCGTCCCCGAAGAACATGTGGCTGGCCTCGTCGGCGCGCGCGGTGACCATGCGCGAGCCGGTCGCGAAGCCGCCGATCTTCTCGAGCGCGCCCGCGATGCCCGCGGGGTTGCGCGTGAACTGCACGGCGGAGGCGTCCGCGAGGAACTCGCGCTGCCGCGAGACCGCGGCCTTGATCAGGTTGGCGAAGAACACGCCGACGTAGCCGATCAGAAGGAGTGCGAGCCCCACCAGCGCGACCTGGGCACCGCCGTCCTTCCTGCGGCGGCTCGTGCGGCCGGGGTGCATCAGCCCGCGCCCGACGAGTGCGATCAGAAGGATCCCGTGCACCACGCCCATCAGGCGCAGGTTGAGCCGCATGTCGCCATTCAGCAGATGGCTGAACTCGTGACCCATCACGCCCTGGAGCTCGTCGCGGCTGAGCTTCTGGATCGCGCCCCTGGTGACCCCGATCACCGCGTCGCCATCCCCGTGACCGGCGGCGAACGCGTTGATCCCGCTCTCGTCCTCGAGCAGATACACCTCCGGAACCGGGGTTCCGGAGGCGATCGCCATCTCCTGCACGACGTTGAGCACACGACGCTCGTGCGGATCCGTGGTGCCGAGGTCGATGCGCCGGCCGCCCAGCCGTTGCGCCACCACCGCCCCACCGCCGCGCAGCTGATGGGACTTCCAGAGCGAGCCCAGCGCGATCACCGCCAGCACACCAGCGGCGGTCCAGCTGAACAGGCGGGGCTCCCAGAGGATGAGTGGACCGTAGCTCTGCGGCCCCCACATCTGCCACGCGAGGACGATCGCCAGGTAGACCGTGCCCACGATCGCGGCCACCGCGAGCGCGAAGAGGAAAAGCAGATTCTCGGTGCTCTTCCGCGCCAGCTCCTGGTGCTCGAAGAAATCCATCGCCCCGCGGACCGCTCAACTCAGAATGACACGCGCGGCGCCTCGCGCTGCGCCTCGACCTCGATCTGGAAAAGCTCCGCCTGCTTGAACCCGAATGCGCCCGCGATCTGGTTGTGGGGGAAGCTTTCGTGGTAGGTATTGTAGGACATCACCGAGTCGTTGTACGCCTGGCGCGCGAATGCGACTCGGTTCTCGGTGGAGGCCAGCTCCTCCTGGAGCTGTTGCATGTTCTGGCTGGCCTTGAGGTCGGGGTAGCCCTCGGAGAGCGCGAACAGCCGGCCGAGTGAACCGGTGAGCGTCTGCTCGGCCGCCAGCAGCTCGCGCATGCCGGCGGCGTCGCCGGGGTTCTCGGCCACGCGCTGCTCGACCGAACGCGCCTGGTTGCGCGCCGAGATCACCGCCTCAAGAGTCTCGCGCTCGTGCTTCATATAGCCCTTGACGGTATCGACCAGGTTGGGGATCAGGTCGTAGCGGCGCTTGAGCTGAACGTCGATCTGGGAGAACGCGTTCTTGAACCGGTTCCGGAGGGAGACCAGCCGGTTGTAGATCCCGACCAGCCACGCGATGACCAGTACGACGAGAATTACCGGAATCCACGCAGCCATTGCCCATCTCCAGGTTCAATGCGGGATGATCCGGCAGCCTGGGGGCGCCGGCTCGGATGGGGGTTTTTTCAACTTAGAATAGGTACCCCGGCGAGATCAAAAGAAAGCCGTGCTTGCCTGGCATGGTACTTTCGGTGTATATTCGGGTCCCTGTCAGATCTCCAGTCCTAATTCTCGTCCCGCACCGCGCTCTCGCATGCGTTCGATCCGCACCCGCGCCGCCGCCCTGCCCTCCTCTCCCCTGGAGCCGGGGAGTGGACCGGCGAGAGCGTGGGAAAGAACCGACCAAGGAACGGGCCGAGGGAGCCGGAGCGCCCTCTGCCTCTGGCTTCCCACCTTCGAGCTCCGGCTCGAGCTGGTCCGCTCTCCCGCCCTGGACAGCACTTCGGTCGCCCTCCTCTCCTCCGAGGGGGGGACGCGGCGCACCCTGTGGCAGGTCTCCGAGCGCGCCGCCGAGGCGGGGGTGCACCCCGGGCAGCTCGTCTCGCAGGCCGTCTCGCTCTGCCCGGCGCTCACCCTGCTCGAGCCCGATCCCGCGCACTACGACGCCGCGCAGGACGCGCTGCTCGAGGTGCTCTCCGCGCTCACGCCGGTGGTGGAGCCGGCCGGCCGCGGTCGGATCTTCCTGGGCATGGACGGTCTCGGCCGGCTCTACGGCTCCCCCCGGCACCAGGTGCGCCGCGTGCTCTCCGCGCTCTTCCGCGTCCTCCCCGCGCCGCTCGTAGCCGCCACCCGTGCCGGGCTTGCGCCTGGCAGGTTCGCCGCCTGGGTGGCCGCCGCGGGCACGCGCCCCGGCGAGCCCGTGATCGTTCCCGAGGATGCGCTTCGCCCTTTCCTGGCCGGCCGACCGGTGAGCGCGCTGCCCGTAGACGAGACCGTGCTCGAGCGTCTGGACCGCCTACGCTGGGAGAGCTGCTGTGCATCCCCGCACCGGCGCTGGTTGCGCAGTTCGGCGAGCAGGGCGCGCGCGCCCGCGCGTGGGCGGCCGGCGAGCGGATCGATCCGGTGCGCCCGTGGCACCGGCCGCGCCCGGTGCGCGCGACCCTCGACTTCCCCGTTCCGGTGGGACAGGTCGAGACGCTCCACGGCGCGCTTGACCGGCTGCTCGAGCGCGCCCTCGCCAAGTCCGAGCGGCGGGGGCGGAGCGTGGCCGCCGCGCGCGTGGTCGGACGGCTGGATGGAGGCGGTTCCTGGATGGTGGAGGCGGTGCTGCGCGATCCGAGCGGCCACCGGGAAGCGCTCGCGTTCATGTTGCGCACGCGCATGGGGCTCGCGCCACCGCCGCGCGCGGTCGAGACGTTGACGGTCGAGTTCTACCGCTTCGGGCCGCCGGCCGATCAGGGCGCCCTGTTCGACCGGAAGGACGACGCGGGACGCGAGCTCTCCGAGGGCGAGATCCCGTACTCGCTCCGAAGCGCAGTCCGCGAGCTCAAGCTGCGCCTCGGGCACTCACCCCTATACCGGGTGGTGGAGGTGGATCCGATGTCGCGCATCCCCGAGCGCCGGCACGCCCTGCTGAGCTTCGACCCGTGAGCGGAAAGCGCATCCGTCCGCTCGGCACCACCCGCGAGGTGCGGGTGAGCATGAACGCGGAAGGGACCCCCACCGCGGTAGTGGTGGGCCGCTGTACCCGCCGGGTAAGCACAGTCCGCGAGCGCTGGCGCATCGACGACGAGTGGTGGCGCACCCCGCTGGCCCGCGACTATGCGGTCGTGGTGCTCGACGATGGCCGTCCCCTCACCCTCTGGACCTGGTCAAAGGCGGCTGGTGGGTCCAGGGCGAGGAAGGGTGAGCCATGGCGGCACCTCTCTTGCCCCCCTACAGTCCCGCACGCTGGCGCTCTATCATGAGGGTCACGGACCCGGCCGAATTCCGAGCGGAGGGAGGGAACGATGTCCAAGGAGCTAGCGAGCCGGCACTGCGAGCCCTGCGACGCCGAAACGCCGCCCATCGAGGGAGAGCAGGCGCGGCGGCTGCTCGGAGAGATCGATGCGCGCTGGGAGCTGATCGACGACCACCATCTCTCCGCACGTTTCAAGTTCAACGACTTCGCAGGCGCGGTCGAGTTCACCAATCGAGTCGGCGAGATCGCCGATCAGGAAGGGCACCATCCCGAGATCTGCGTGAACTGGGGGAAGGCCGCGCTCCGCATCTGGACGCACGCGATCGACGGCCTCTCCGAGAACGACTTCATTCTCGCCGCCAAGATCGACCAGCTCTACGGTCACTGAGACCGGCGCGCGCGGTGCGCGTCCGGTCGGCGGCCTCGCGACCCGCCCGGCCATGGCGGAGCCCAGCAACTCCCCGATCGTCTCCTCCATGACCTCGACAGCCGATCAGCCGCCAGACCCCGCGCCGGCCCCGCGGGTCCGCGCGCTGGAGCCGCTCGACCGTCGCGGACGGCGCGTGCGCGTGCTGCTCGACGCCAGGGGCGAGAACGACGTGCTCGAGCTCGCCCTCGAGGTGGTCGAGCGCGTAGGGCTGGGCGCGGGCGATCCGGTGGACGAGGCGCTGCGCGCGTGGCTGGCGGACGCGGACCTGCGCTGGCGCGCGAGTGACGCGGCGCTCGCCTATCTCGCCCACCGGCCGCGGAGCCGCGCGGAGACGCGCCGGCGGCTGCGCGCGCGATCGTTCCCCGCGGCGGTCGTCGAAGGCTGCCTCGACGAGTTGACCGCGAAAGGGCTGCTGGACGACGCGGCGTTCGCCGAGGTACTCGTGCGCGAGCGGCTGCGCAGGAATCCACGCGGGGCGGCACGGCTGCGCGACGAGCTCTGCCGCCGCGGCCTCGACCCCGCAGCGGCAACCGCAGCGGTCGAGCGGGGGCTCGGCGCCGCGGGCACGGCGGACGAGGCCCTCGCGGTCGCGGCGGCGCTGCGCTGGCTGGAGCGGAGCGGAGAGGACGTGCGGCGGGCGCTCGCGGGTGAAGCGCCCGAGGGCTCGCGCTACGCGCGCCGCTTCGGGGCCCCCTCTCCACGTGCCGCGGCCATCCGCCGGCTCACGGTATTCCTCCGCGGACGCGGGTTCGGAGGGGAGGCCGTGCGCGCCGCGGTAGCCGCTGCCGAGCACGCGGCGCGCGTCCCTCAGGAGTGACCTCCAGCCGGACTTGTGTGGGCGGAGATCTGGGGGGAATCATTACCCCATGGACAGCTCCATGGACGCAACGCCCACCGATCCACCGCCCGAGCCGGCGCCCGGATCGCCGCCTGCCCCAGCCCGCTCCGACTGGACGCCGGCCTCCGGAGACGTCCTGGTGCGACTGGTCGCGCGCAAGGCGGCCCGCCTCCGCTTCCTGCACGCCCTCTACGAGGCGACCGAGGGACTGGCCGAGCGCCTGACATGGCGGGGAGCATTGCGATCACGCACGCCGGGATCAAGGAGGTCGAGGCGGCGCTCTCCGCGCCGGCCGAGCCGACGCCGCGCTTCCCTCCCACGCGCAACGTGATCCGCATCGAGCACGCGGTGAACACGGTGATCCAGCAGGGCACCGTCGGATCCACTCAGATTGCGCGCAGGGATTCGGCGGCCGGGATGACGCTCGACGTGCCGGCCCGCTATCACGGCTGCGCCGCTCTCGCCCCCGTCGAGCTCGAGCTGCGCGCGCCTTTTCCACCGCGCGGGAAGGCCTGGGTGCGCGTCTCCACCGACCGACCGGTCCGGCTGCACCTGCGCACGGGCGAGCGCGCGAGCGCGCCCGTGCTCACCCGACCTGGTAAGTCGGCGCTGGCATCGTGGGACCTGGTGCGGTGAGCAGCCCTTCGGCCGCGACCGCGGGGGGGGCACCCGACAGCCTTGGTACGTCTCAGAGCAGCTCCAGGAACTCGCGGAGCGACCGGGCGGAGTGGCGGACCGTGAAGAACGTGGGGGGCTCGTCCATAGGACCCCTTCTCTTTTAACATTGCGCGCCGTGCTGACCGACGAACTTCACCGCCACATCCTCTCCAGCCGGGTCTACGACATCGCCCGGCACACCCCGCTCGAGGAGGCCTCCCTCCTCTCGCGGCGGCTCGGGAACACGGTCCTGCTCAAGCGCGAGGACCTCCAGCCCGTCTTCAGCTTCAAGCTCCGCGGAGCCTACAACCGCATGGCCCACCTCTCCGAGGCAGAGCGCGCCCGCGGGGTGATCGCGGCGAGCGCCGGTAATCATGGGCAGGGCGTCGCGTACTCGGCGCGCACGCTAGGGATCCGGGCAGTGATCGTCATGCCCAACACCACCCCCCAGATCAAGGTCGCTGCGGTGCGCAGCATGGGCGCGGAAGTGGTGCTGGTCGGGGACACCTATCCCGAAGCCAAGGCGCACAGCGACCAGCTCGCTGTCCGCTCCGGGCTCGCGCCCATCCATCCCTTCGACGACCCCCTCGTGATTGCCGGCCAGGGCACCATCGCCGACGAGCTGCTGCGCGATGCCGGCGGCCCGCTCGACGCCGTCTTCGTGCCGGTCGGCGGGGGCGGGCTGATCGCGGGGATCGCCGGCTACCTGGAGCACGCCGCACCGTCGGTCGAGGTAATCGGAGTCGAACCGTTCGAGGCGGACGCGATGTACCGCTCGCTGGCGGCGAATCGCCGCGTCACGCTGGACACGGTGGGGATCTTCGCCGACGGCGTCGCGGTCCAGGAGGTCGGCGAGCTGACGTTCGAGATCACGCGCAGGACCGTGGACACGATCCTCCGGGTCACGAACGACGAGATCTGCGCCGCGATCAAGGACATCTTCGAGGATACGCGCACGATCATGGAGCCCGCCGGGGCGCTCGGCATCGCAGGGCTCAAGCGCTGGGTAGAGGATACCGGAGCGCGTGGACGGCGCCTGGTCGCCATCTTGAGCGGCGCGAACATGAACTTCGAACGGCTCCGCTTCGTCGCGGAGCGGGCCGAGCTGGGCGAGGCCAGGGAGGCTATCTTAGCGGTCACGATCCCCGAGCGCCCGGGCTCGTTCCGCGCGTTCTGCGGAACCATCGGCCGACGCGTGGTGACCGAGTTCAACTACCGGCTGAGCGGCCGCGAGGAGGCGCACATCTTCGTGGGGGTCCGCGTGGAGTCGCGCGAGGATGCGGACGCACTCGCACGCCAGCTGCGGCACGCGGGCTACGAGACCGTCGACCTCTCCGCCAACGAGATGGCCAAGCTCCACGTCCGGCACATGGTCGGGGGGCCGACGCCGGCGGAGGTGGAGCACGAGATCGCCTGTCGCTTCGAGTTCCCCGAGCGCCCGGGCGCGCTGCTCCGCTTCCTGGACACGCTCGGTGGGCGATGGAACATCTCGCTCTTCCACTACCGCAACCACGGCGCCGACTTCGGCCGCGCGCTCGCGGGCTTCGAGGTCCCACCCGAGCAGCGCGGCGAGTTCCAGCGCTTCCTTCAGAGCCTCGGCTACCCCTGCGTGTGCGAGCCCGAGAACGACGCGTACCGGCTCTTCCTCGGGTGAGGGGATACGCGAGTACGGACGAGCTGATCCGGTAGCGGAGGAACCGTTGCCCGGCGGCGCGTGTCGGCCCGTACGCCCGGTGACGGAGGAGGGGATCCGAATTTACGTAGCCGAACGGCTTGGGGCGTCGGGAGCAGCGCCCTATACTATCGCGTTTTCACGGTGCCGGAGAACTGCAGCGCCCGGCACCGGGCGCCGAGATCGCCTCGACGGAGGAGCAATGGCAGATAAAGGGAAGCGTGCGCGCAACACCCTGTCGATCCGGGACAACCGGACGGGGAGGGACTACGAGGTCGATATCCTCGAAGGCGACGTGATTCGCGCGATGGACCTGCGCGAGATCAGGGTCACTGACGACGACTTCGGGATCATGGCCTACGATCCGGCCTACACCAACACGGTCTCGACGCGGAGCGCCATTACCTTCATCGATGGGGACAGGGGGGTCCTCTGGTACCGGGGCTATCCGATCGAGCAGCTCGCCGAACGTGCCAGCTATCTCGAAGTCGCGTATCTGATCCTCAAGGGCGAACTGCCGACCCAGAATCAGCTCGACGATTTCGTGCAGCAGGTGACGTTCCACACCTACGTGCACGAGAATATCCTGAAGGTATTGGATGGCTTCCGTTACGACGCGCACGCGATGGGGATCCTGTGCAGCTCCGTGGCGGCGCTGTCGACGTTCTATCCCGACAGCAAGCGGGTGCGGGACGCCGAGACCCGCTGGATCCAGGTCGTGCGTGCCATCGCGAAGATCCCGACGTTGGCGGCGTTCACATTCCGCCACCATAAGGGGCTGCCGTACGTGTATCCGGAGAAGGAGGTCTCCTACACGGCGAACTTCCTGAACATGCTGTACCGGATCGGCGTCAAGGAGTACCAGCCGAATCCCGTACTCGAGCGCGCGCTCGACGTGCTCTTCATTCTGCACGCCGATCACGAGCAGAATTGCTCGACAACGACCATGCGCGTGATCGGATCCTCCGAGGCGGATCCTTTCGTTGCGCTCGCCGGCTCGATGGCAGCGCTCTACGGTCCGCTGCACGGGGGAGCGAACGAGGCGGTGCTGCGGATGCTTACGCGGATCGGCAGCGTGGACCGGATTCCGAACTTCCTCGAAAAGGTAAAGAGGAAGGAGGAGAGACTGATGGGCTTCGGCCACCGCGTGTACAAGGTGTATGATCCGCGGGCCAGCATCATCAAGCGTACCGCCGACGAAGTGTTCGAGGTCACGGGACGCAATCGGCTCCTCGACATCGCGCTCGAGCTGGAGCGCATCGCACTCAGCGAGGATTATTTCATCGAGCGCAACCTGTACCCGAACGTGGACTTCTATTCGGGCATCATCTATCAGGCCATGGGCTTTCCCGAGGAGATGTTCCCGGTCCTGTTCGCGATTCCGCGGACTGCAGGGTGGCTCGCGCAGTGGGAGGAGATGGTGCTCGATCCCGAGCAGAAGATCGCGCGGCCGCGCCAGGTGTACGTCGGATCGGACAAGCGCGAGTTCGTACCGCTCGAGAAGCGCGGCTGACGCGGCCACACGGCGGCTCGGCTCGGGGGGCGTTCCGGTCGGAGTGCGCCCTCCGCGTATCCACTGGGCGCGGAGTGCGCCGATGACCGTCCAGGCGATCGACCTGAACCACCACGGGCTGGCCGGCGCGGTGGCGAGCTACCTGGTCCTGAACGAGGAGCCCGCGCTGGTGGACCCGGGCCCGAGCTCCACTCTGCCGCGGCTGCGCGCGGAGCTCGCGAAGCTGGGGCTCGGGCTCGGGGACGTACGCCACGTGCTGCTCACCCACGTGCACCTCGACCACGCGGGCGCGGCCGGCGACCTCGCCGCCGCGAACCCCAAGCTCCGCGTGCACGTCCACCGGGACGGGGCACCCCACATGGCGGATCCGGAGCGGCTGGTCTCGAGCACGCGTCGTACCTTCGGCGCGGTGCACGACGAGCTGTTCGGCGTGACCCGCCCGGTGCCGCGAGACGCGCTCAAGACGTGGGAGCCCGGGATGCGCGGTCCGCTCCGCCGCGTGCGCGCGTTCCCCACCCCGGGGCACATCGCGCACCACCTGGCGTACCTGCACGAAGGCGACGGTACAGTGTTCACGGGCGACGCGCTCGGCATCGTGCTCGCGCCCGCGGCGGCCACCCATGCCCCGACACCTCCCCCGGCCGTAGACTTGGACGCGTGGCGGCAGACGCTGGTCGCGCTGAGGGCGATCGGCGCGGAGCGCGCGGGGGTCGCGCATTTTGGGCTCCATCCCGACGTGGAGGTGCGCACGCAGCGGCTGCAGGAGGAGCTGGATCGGTTGGAGGCGCGGGTCCGGCAGGCACTCTCGCAGGGCCAAGCCGAGCAGGACGCGATGGCTTACGACGAGGAGTCGCGCGCGGCGCTCGCCGAGGTTCGGCCGCGCGCCTGGGTGGATCGCTACTACGACGTCTTCCGCGCGTACAACGACTGGAAGGGGGTCGAACGCTGGGTCGCGAGCAAGGCACGAGCGGAGCCGGAGCGGTGAGTGGTACGACTTCCATATCTTCGGAAGTCTTGCGACCACGATCTCGCCGCCGGCCAGCGGCAACATCTACGCCGGCCTCTACCATCCGATCGTGACCTCGGTGGTGACGTTGGCGGTGGGCTCGCTCCTGCTGCGGGAAACTCGCCACGTGCGCATCCGGCACGAGGTAGCACAGCCGCACGAAGGCTGAAGGGCGGCCCGCCCCGCCGTGCCTGACGCCGTCGTGGTCGGTGCCGGCCCGAACGGGCTCAGCGCCGCGATCGAGCTGGCGCGCGCCGGCATCTCGGTCCGGGTGCTCGAGGCCGCCGAGGAGATCGGGGGCGGAGCGCGATCGGCGGAGCTCACGCTGCCGGGTTTCGTTCACGACCTCTGCTCGGGCATCCATCCGATGGGGGCGCTCTCCCCCTTCTGGCGCGAGCTCGCCCTCGAGCGCTGGGGGGTGCAGTGGCTCGAACCCGAGATCGCGCTTGCACATCCCCTCGAGGAGGACGAGCCCGCGCTGCTCCGTCGCAGCCTCGAGGACACCGCGCGCGAGCTGGGGGAGGACGGGCCGGCGTACGATCGGCTGCTCCGGCCCTTCCTGGAGCGCGGCGAAGCGCTCTTCCGTGACATCCTGCGCCCGATCCGCCTTCCGCGCCACCCGTTCCTGCTCGCCCGGTTCGGCACGGCCGCGCTCCGCTCGAGCGACGCGGTCGCGCGGCGCTTCCGCGCCTCGCGCGCTCGCGCGCTGTTCGGAGGATGCGCGGGCCATTCGCTCCTTCCGCTCGACTCCCCCGGGACCGCCTCCTTCGCGCTCGCACTCCTGCTCTCCGCCCACCTGGTAAGCTGGCCCTGCGCGCGCGGCGGGTCGGCGCGCATCGTTGAAGTACTGGCGGCCTGCCTGCGGAGGCTGGGGGGAGAGATCGAGGTCGGCCACCCGGTCCGCACGCTGGCGGACGTGCCCGCGTCGCGGGCGGTGCTGTTCGACCTCAGCCCGCGCCAGGTGGTCGCAATCGCCGGAGGCGAGCTGCCACCGCGCTACCGGCGCGCGCTCGAGCGCTACCGCCACGGCGCGGGCGTCTTCAAGCTGGACTGGGCGCTCGACGGCCCAATTCCATGGCACGCGGAGGCATGCCGCAAGGCCGGGACCGTGCATGTGGGCGGCCCGTACGAGGCGATCGCCCTCAGTGAGATGCAGAGCTGCAGGGGAGAGCATCCGGAGCGTCCGTTCGTGGTCGTCGCCCAGCCCAGCCTCTTCGATTCCACCCGCGCCCCGGCAGGCCAGCACACGGGATGGGCGTACGTGCACGTCCCGCACGGATCGGACGTGGACATGACCGACGCGGTCGAGCGGCAGATCGAGCGGTTCGCCCCCGGCTTTCGCGACCGCATCCTCGCACGCCACGCGCGCACGGCGCGCGCGCTCGAGCGCCACAACGCGGCCATGATCGGAGGGGACCTCGCAGGCGGAGCGAATACGCTGCGCCAGTTTCTGGCGCGGCCGGTACTGAAGTGGGACCCGTATGCCATGCCCAATCCGCGCTTCTATCTCTGCTCCGCCTCGACACCGCCCGGTGGCGGGGTGCACGGGATGTGCGGGTACCACGCCGCCCGTTCTGCCCTGCGCCGCAGCTTCGGGCGCGCACCCGACGAGACCTCAGGGTCTCCCGCACACACAGACCGCTCGTGGCGCACGGGGTAGGACGGATTTTCCGAACGTGGTCTCGACGGAGGTCGCGGCACAGCGTAGTGCCTTCGGCGCGGGCGTGGTTTCGTGCGCTTCGGGGAACCCACCGGAGCGACGACCACCTTCGGTCCGTGCGGACGTGCTTCTCCGATTCCCAAGGAGGTAGATCATGACCAGCCTCTCCCGCTCCATCCCCGGCGCCGTCGCCCTGGCAGTGGTTCTCGTCCTCGGTGCCTGCGGGCGCGGGCGCGAGACCCCGGAGGACGCCGACGAGGTGCCGGCCGGCGGTGCCCCGGCGACCGAGGCCGCGCTCCCGGATACCACTCCGGATGCGGTGTGGGCGTACCTGCAGGAGCAGAACTACACATCCTGGCCGATGTGGCCGGGAACGAGCGCGCTCTATGCCGGCACCGAGCCGCACGGGATGCTCCTCACCACCTACGTCAATCCGGTCATGCAGCGCGCGCTGGAATCAGGCTCCACGACCGGGCTTCCGGACGGCGCTGGTGGGCCGAATGGCTCCCGCGGCGGCTAGACCCCCGCGGCGTCGAGCGCCGCGAGCACGCGCTCGGCCCGGAAGGGCACTCGCCGGAGCCGCACGCCGGTCGCGTCGTAGATCGCATTCGCGACTGCCGCGACCACTGGCCGAATGGACGCCTCACCCGCTCCGTAGGGGGGGAGGTCAGGTCGGTCGGGGTTCGGATCCCCGTTCACGACCACGACGTCGATCCTTTCCGGCGCGTCCCGATGCCGGAGCGTGGGATGGCTGACCCAATCCACACTCGTCAACTTCTCGGTATCGAACTGGACCTCCTCGTACAAAGTGCGGCTCAGGCCATGGAGCAGATTTCCCTGGATAGCGCTCTCGAGCCCGTTCGGGTTGATCACGAGCCCGCAGTCGTGGGCGCAGAGCATGCGCTTCGTCCAGACTCGTCCACTTGCACGGTCCACTTCCACTTCGGCGATCACGGCCACCGTCGTGCGGCTGCGGTTCGAGTAAGCGATGCCTCGTCCGGTCAGGGTGCTCCCCGTCCGCACGGCCTTCGGCGACGGCCGCCGGTCCCAGCCGTAGGCCGTCGCCGCCGCCTCGACCACCGCAATGGAGCGAGCCCGCATGAAGGCCTCGTCGTCCTGGCGGCTTCCTCGAAGGAGCCTTAGCCGAAACTCGACGGGATCGCTATTCGCCGCGTGGGCCAGATCGTCGATGAAGGACTCGCTAGCGAAGTGAATCTGCGGACCGTTAGGGTCGCGTAGGTTTCCGGTGCGGAGCGGCGTCTCGAACGCTTGCGGGAGGCGCACCACGTGCGTCTCGGTGCGCTGGTTGGGAATGGCGTACGAGTTGTCGGGCCCGCGCGCGCCACCCGCGGAAGGGCGGTCCGGCCGGATCCCCATGAGCTGCGCGATGAGCACCGTGTCGGGCTCGTTGTACCCAACGTGGGCGTAGTTGGCGATCCGCGCGCGGTAATCCAGCGCGACGAGGTTGCCCGCGGCGTCGAGCCCGCCGCGCAGCGTAAACGCGAAGGCCGGCCCTTTGGTGTCCCACGCCGTCTCCTCGTGCCTCATCCACTGGACCCGTACGGGACGGCCGAGCTCCTTGGCCAGAAACGCCGCCTCGAACCCGGCATCGTCGGCAGCCGTGCGACCGTAGAGCTGAGGACCTTCGGTCCAGATCACCCGGACCTGCTCCCGGTCCATGCCGAGGAATTCGGCCACCCCGGTTCTCAGACTGTACGCCTTCATGTCGTTGGAGTAGATCGTCATCTGGTCGTCGGACGGATCGGCCAGGGCGTGGGCGGGACCGATCGCGGTGTGCCCCTGGAACGGGAAGTCGTACTCAGCCTCCACGATCGTGGCCGCCGTGGCCAGCGCTCCATCGGGATCCCCCTCCATGTCGGCGGACGGAGCGGTGACCGGGGTCTCGCTCCGCAGGTATGTGAAGAGGTCCTCCGACGAGGGGAACGGTCGGGTGGCCGGGGGCTGCCACTCGACCTCGAGCCGGCGCGCCGCCTCGATGGCCTGTTCCTCCCGCTCGCAGATCACAGCGACGTAGTTGCCTCGACTCACGACCCGCACGAATCCCGGCAGGTCCCGGACCGACGACTCGTCGATGCCGATCAGCGTGGCTCCCACCACGGGTGGCCGGACGTTCCGCGCGTGGATCATGCCGGGAACCTTGGCGTCCACGGCCCATTTGAGCGATCCGTCCACCTTGCTGGGAATGTCGTAGCGTGGGATGGGTCGGCCCACGAGCCTCAGATCCTGCACACGCTTGACGTCCGCCGTTCCAGTCGTCTCGTTTACGTTCCTACCCGTCAGCGCAATGTCGAAGCGCCCTCCACCCACGAGATCCCCGTACGTGACGCGCCTGGACGGATTCCGTCGCACCGTGATCACGCCCTCGCTCGCGGCCAGCTCGGCCACCGGCGCATCCAGTCGCTCCGACGCTATCTCCAGGAGGACCCGCCGCGCCTCGGCGGCGACCCGACGCGCGGGCCAGGCGTCACGCTCGATCGCGTCCGAGCCTCCCGACCCTCCCTGGTCG
>CAUZJY010000022.1:0-22877 GCA_963580305.1 Gemmatimonadales bacterium UBA6960 | reverse complement strand
GGAAGAGAAGGCGACCCCGAAGAGCGGATTCCGCCACTGGGTCTTCGTGGCCCTGGTGATCGTGCTCGGGGCGGTTCTTTATCTCGTACTGATCAGCCCGGGCTTCTGAGTCCGGCTTCCGCGCGTCTCCCGCCCGACCGTCCGCTCCTCGGCTACGCAGGCCAGAGCCAGGAGAAGGCCGCGCCTGTCAGGATCCCGTAGACCAGCCCGTCGAAGGTGTTCTTGAGGTTGGTGCTCCACGAGCGCCGGTACCAGATCGAGCTCTGCCAACTCGCGACCGTGTAGGCGATAAAGGACACGGTCCCCGCGAAGCGGAACACCTCCGTCCCCGGCGCGCCCGGACCGAGCGCCCGTCCCGTCACGTAGGCCGCGAGGATCCCGACCAGGACGCAGTACAGGAACCACTGGACGAGCTGCGTGCCCATGGTGGGCAGCCCCGGATGGAACACCGTCATCGCCACCACGGGACCGGTCTTCCTCCGCTCGACCCACTCCTGGTCGTTCATCGCTGCCGGACTACCCGCGAAGGGCATCAGGTACTCGCCCGGTGGGATCGCCATCGGCCGGAGCGCCGCCGCCACCTGCTCCTCGTCCGGTAGCCGCTCGAAATCCGTGCGGTGGTAAGGGAGCATCATGTGGATGACGAAGCTCGCCAGGAAGACGAACACCGCCGCCAGCAGGATCGGGAGGAGCAACGAGGTGATCGGAACCATGCGTCCCTCCGGCTGTGGGAGAGGATGAAGATGGTGACCTTAGTATTATTATTGACAGGATCCTCTGTCCCTGCGAAAGGAGACCACTCGATGCGCGGACTCCGGAAGACCCTCGTGGTTGCGGGCGCGTGCGCCCTGCTTCCCACTGCCCTCGCGGCGCAGGCCGCGCCGGCCTCGTACACGGCGGCCCAGGCCGAGGCGGGCGCCGAGGCCTATCAGGCGCACTGCGCGGAGTGCCACATGGCCGACCTGAGCGGGAGCTACGAGGCTGCCCCTCTCACCGGCGGCTACTTCGCGAGCAGTTGGGGGGGAAGTCCGGTGAGGCAGCTGCTCCAGTTCGTTCGGGAGAACATGCCCCTCTACCGACCGGGATCGCTGGACGAGCAGACCTACGTCGCGCTCGTGGCGTACCTGCTCCAGCGCAGCGGCGCGCCCGCGGGCGAGACGCCGCTCGCCCCGGAGGCCGAAGGGGTGGTCGCGCCCACCCGTTAGCAGCTCAGGGCCTCGTCCGGCTCGGATCCTCGTACGGCCGCAGATGGTCCTCCATGAATGTCCACGTTCGGTTCCACGAGTCGATCTGCGCGGGGGAGTCCACCCGCTCGAGCGTGTTCGTGTCCACGCGCCGGCTGAAGGAATGGCCCACCGTGGATCCCCACCCGTCCGGATCCACGTAGATCTTGGTCTCGCCGAGATCGGGCTTGAGCGCTCGGAGCTTGTGGATCAGCATCGAGCTCTCCTCGAAATCAACGTCCCGGTCGTTGGTGGCGACGTGGACGAGCAGAGGCGTCCTCAGGTTATCCACCTGGTAGTAGGGAGAGCGCCGCACGTACTCCTCGCGCTCCTCGAAGGGTAGCCCGCGCAGGTCGCGCTGCGTGGCGAAGAGCCGCTGGTACGCCGGGCCCTTCCAGGAGAGCCGGAAGATGAGGTTGGTGACCGGGACGATCGCGGCGCCCGCCCGGAGGGGATGCCGGTCGCGCGTGAGCGCGAGGATCGTGATCAGGCCACCGTGGCTCCATCCCATGATCCCGACCCGCCCGGGATCGACGTGCGGCAGGTTCTCCACCATCCAGTCGTACGCGGTGAGCACGTCGTCGACGTCGAACCCGCCGTAGTCGATCGCATCGTGGTGCTCCGCGCCGAACCCGGTGCTCCCACGGTACTCCGGCGTGATCACGACATAGCCGCGCTCGACCGCCTCGCGCACGAAGGGCCACGCCGCATGGCTCCAGTTTCCGTGCACTCCGCCGTGCACCCAGATCATCGCCGCGTGCCCGTGCGGGCCACGCCGGTCGAGCGGCTGAAACAGGTAGGCCGGAATGGTCAGGTCCCCCACCCGGCTCCGGTACGTGATCCGCCGGAAGTCCACCACGCCCTCGGTGACCGCGTGGTAGATGCTGTCGATACGCGCCTTCTCCCGCGTGTCCCGGGCGTAGTCGGCGACCGGGTGGTCCTCCCAGCGGTTGCTGACGTACAGGTCGCGGGCCCGGATCGGGTCCATGGGCACGTCGGTTCCGGAGCCGTTGGACCCGTTCCCGGGGGTCTGCTGGCCCGCGAGGCCGGCTGGCCCGAGCGCGACCAGGAGGCAGAGCCCGAGCAGGCGCCGGAATGCGTGCGTCGACCGGCCCGGTTGACGGGCGGCGGAAGCGATCATGTCCCTATCCCTCGATTGCGCCGTGCGTCCGGTGGAGCAAACGACCTCCGGAGGGTTATCTACCACGGTCATCCACTACGATAGTAGGAAAACATCTCCGGTGGGCCGCCCTACCGGAATCTATCTTTAGCGCGTCCGCCAGTGGATCACCACGATATGAGCACCCCTATACCCGGGATGCGGCCCGTCCTGCTCACGGCCGCTCTCCTCGCCGGCTCCGCGGGGCCTGGCTTCGCCCAGCAGCCGTCCCCTGTGCGTGCCCCGGTCACCGTCTCCTTCGAGGGCACGAGCATCCAGGACGTGGTCGGGTTCTTCGCGGACTACGCACGACCGTTCGATCGTGCTGGGGAGCGGCGTGACCGGGACGGTAACCGCCGAGATCCAGCGCCAGCCCTGGGATGTCGCGCTCCAGGCGATCCTCGCCGCGCAGGGGCTCTACGCGCGCGAGCTCGAGAGCGGCATCATCCTGGTCGAGAACCCGGGGGTGAGCGCCGAGGCGCCCCCGCCGGTCGTCACGCGCGTCTTCCGGCTGAGCTACGTGCCCGCGGCCGAGCTGCAGCCGGTCGTACAGTCGATGCTCTCGGAGACGGGCTCGGCGTCGGTGCTGCCCTCGCTCAACGCGCTCGTGGTCACCGACGCGCCGGACGTGCTCGACCTGGTCGCGGCGCTACTCCGGTAGTGCTTCTCCTGTAGGTGGCCCCTCGATGACCCTTCCCGAGCTCGGCATCATTGAGGGATACTACGGTAGGCCGTGGAGCTGGGAGGAGCGCGCGGAGACGGTCGCGTTTCTCGCCGGACACGGGTACGGCTTCTACTTCTACGCGCCCAAGGCCGACCCCTACCTGCGCCGGCTCTGGCGCGAGCCCCACCCCGACCAGATAGCCCGCCATCTCGTCGGGCTCTCGGACCACTGCCGGAGCTACGGCGTGCGCTTCGGCATCGGGCTCAGCCCCACCCGGCTCCACCACGATTTCGACGGCCCGGCGAGGGCGGAGCTGGGGTGCAAGCTGGCCGCGCTGGGCGCCTTCGACCTCGACGATCTTGCGCTCCTTTTCGACGACATGAAGGGGGATGTGCCCGATCTCGCCGACCGCCAGGCGGAGATCGTCGCGTGGACGATGCAGCACGCCGAGGCCGAACGGATCTTCGTCTGCCCCTCCTACTACTCGGACGATCTGGTGCTCGACTGCGCCTTCGGGGCGCGCCCGGACGGCTACCTCGAGCGGCTGGGCGAGCTGCTGCATCCGGACGTCGAGGTGTTCTGGACCGGAGAGGAGGTGGTCGCGCGCGAGCTCTCCCTCGGTCACCTGCGCCGGGTCGGTGGCCAGCTCCGCCGCAAGCCCTTCCTCTGGGACAACTATCCCGTGAACGACGGCGAGCGCATGTCGCAGTTCCTCCACGTGCGCGGGTTCACCGGGCGTCCGGCGGCGATCGCGGATCACATCGCGGGCCACGCGATCAATCCCGCCCTCCAGCCGACCCTCACGCGCATTCCGGCGCTCACCCTCGTGGAAGCGTACGCGAACGGAGATGCGTACCAGTACGGCGCGGCGACCCGGCACGCGGCGCGCACCGCGTTGGGCGAGCAGTTGGGCGACGCGCTCTGGCGGGACCTGCTCGAGCTCCAAGAGGTGGGGCTGGATCGATTGGCCGAAAAGGCCGCGGAGCTGCGCGCGCGCTACGCGGCCTTCGACCACGCCGGGGCGCGCGAGGTGGTGGGCTGGCTCGATGGCGAGTACCGGATCACCGACGCGATCGTCCGCAGGCAGTCGGGCGAAGAGTAGCGATTCGCTACAGCCCCTCCGACCAGACGGTCCGGAAGGCCTGCACCCCGTCGGCCATGCAGCTCACCCGCGCCGCGGCCGGATTCGGGTGCGATCGCCCCGGCTCGGGATGCGCACCGTGTACGTCGGTCGATTCACCCGCGTGGTCCATCTGCGGGTGGAGTACACGGTCGAAGCGCTCGAGCCGGGAGACGTCGTGCGCGTCTACGTGGAGGTCGATCGAAGCGGCATGGCGTGGGCGGAGCGGGTCGACGTGCGGGCGGCCGCGACGCGCGCCGAGCCGTGCTGATCCGTCCTCTTCAGCGGCAGCGGCCGGCGCGATAGTCCGCGGGCTCGCACGCGAACGCGCTGCCGCTCCAGAGCCCTGCCCGCTCGGCGCGCGCGCTGTCGGCGGCGGCCCTGAGAAGCGCGACGTGCCGCACGTTCGGTGGGTACACCGCTACGACCGCCATTCCGCGGCGCACCAGCTCGCGGTTGATCATGAGCGAGTCGGTCGATCCCTGCGCAGCGGAGCGCCAGACATAGGCCAGCAGCCTCCCGAACCGGTCCCGGACCTCCACGTCGAAGTCGAGCCGCACGCGCCCGCCCACCGGGAGGAGCCGCGCCGCCTCCTCGCGGGCGGCCGAGCCGAAGGGACGCTGGGCGAGCTCCGGCGTGTCGATCACCAGCAGGCGAACCCGCTCCCCGCCCACGCAGGCGAAGGTGTCCCCGTCGATCACCCGCTCGACGATACAGGAAGCGCTCCCGCCGGGACGCGGGAGGAAGGAGTCCGTGGGCTCCTGCCCGGCGAGCCCCCCCCCGACGAGCGCGAGGACACCGAGTGCGGCGCCCACGCTCGGGCTTCTCAGGCGGGCCCGTCCCGGGGTCCAGAGTTTGCTCAGCAATGTCGGAAGAAACGTTCGCTTCACGGAGCGAGTGTAAAGCCTCGGGTGACATCCGGCGACGACCGGATCCGCAGCACGACGAGGGGCTTGATCACGTGACGGCAGGAATGCCACATTTAAGCAAGCTTCCGTTGTCCCCCTGACCGTGACAGCCTCTTCCGCCGATGAGACGAGCCGCTCCATTCGGCTTCGCCATGCTCTGCATGATGGCTGCCGCGCCCGCATCCGCGCTCGCGCGCGACCTGGGCGAGGAGGAGATCCTCGCGGTCACGCAGGCGCGGCTGGCCGAAGACGTCGCGGCGCTCCGTCGATTCCGCCCCGGCTACAGCTTCTGGCAGCACGTCTTCACCACTCCCGACGGCTCGGTTCTCTATGCGAGTGCTCAGGACGGTCACGTGCTCGCGCGCTTTCCCGAGCGGGGAGATTGGACGCGCAGCGCTCGCTTCGATGATGGCGCGCTCGCGTCGCTCATCAGCGAGGTGCGCCTCGCCCGGCGCCTGACCGACCGCCGCGACCAGGTGGCCAAGCTGTTCGAGGCCAGGGTCGGACCGGTGGTCCACAACCCGACGCGCGGCGACCTCCTGCTTCCGAACGTCGACCGCTACGGGCCGTTCCTGAACGAGTGGACCGCGATCTACCAGCGCTTCGGTGTCCCCGGAGAAATCGGGCTCGCGCAGGCGATCGTGGAGTCGGGGCTCGCAGGCCGGATCAAGTCCGAGGCGCGCGCGATCGGGTTCTGCCAGTGGCTGCCGAGCAACTGGAATCGGCTGAAGCGGCTCGCCCCCTACCCGATCGAGCCCGAGAACCAGACCACGCAGGCTCCGTACTGTGCGGCCCACCTAACGGTGCTCGCGACCAAGTATGGCTCCTTCATTCCCGCGCTCTCGGAGCATCATGCGGGAGGCATCAACGTCGGCCGGACCGTGATCAACGGCTTCCGGCTCGGCGGGCAGAACATCCGCGAGCAGTACTTTCTCGGCTCGGCGTTCGCGATCGATCTGCGCGCGATGTCGCTGCGTACCTTCCGGGAGGTGGTCGGAACGTACGGCCCACGCTCCCACCGGTACGCCGAGATGGTATTCGGGAACACCTTAACGGTCCGCTGGGTGCGCGAGACCGTTCCGCAGCGGCAGATCTATGCCTTCCGGGCCGATCGGAACATTCCGCTGGCGCAGGTGGTCGAGCGGGCCGCGATGTCGGTCGAGGAGGTGAAGCGCTTCAACCCGGCGCTGGTTCGCCAGGTGCCGAAGGGCGCGAACCTCTACCTTCCCGTGAGCGCCGAGCAGTTCGGGCCTGACGTCTCCTTCTGGCATCGGCCGGCGCCGGCCGATTACGTCGCCGTGCTGAACGACTTCGTCCGTCTCCGGGTGACAGCCGAGGAATGGGACGACCCGGCCTTCGCCGCGGTCCTGAGCTCATTCCGGCGGCGTTTCGAGCAGAGCGACAGCGAGGAAGGTGCGGTCATGGCGACCGTGCTCGGCTACGTGATGCAGGGGGTGCCCAGCAGCCGCCGGATCCTCGCGAAGTACCGCACCAGCCCGCGCGTTCGTACCATGTTCGAGCGCGGCATCCAGGTGCTCGCCACGCGGGAGCAGCGGGGCAACTGACTTCGGGATCCGCTCGTCCAGCGGAGGCCAGCTCGTCGACCAGGGTGCCGCCGCAGGGCTCCGAGATCCGCCTCCGGATTCCCGAGCTGCGCCGACTGTTCGACCCCATGGATCCCTCCCGCTCGAGCCGGAAGGATCTCGCTCCGCGCGTCGAGGAGTTCATCGTCTCCTGGGGTCGAGAAATACCGACCAAGAACTCTCTCGCGCTCGTCCTCCACCTGGACCAGCCGCCTGCCGAAGACGAGCTCGGGGATGCCGTGGCAGCCATCCACGCCTACTTCGTCGTCGCTCCCGTCAGCCCCCCCACACCGTGAACTGGCGACTGAACTTGATGGTCAGCGCCTTGTTCAGTGGTCCTTCCAGCGCGCCCACTCCGTTGGCCTGGTTGTAGACCACGAACAGCCCGTTCCCGGCCAAGCTCAGCCACCCGAAGCGCACGTTCGCCGACCAGTTATCAGCCTGGTCGCTGTACTGCACCAGCGACTGCAGGTAGATCTGCGGGGTGAAGAAGTACCCCACGCGCAGACCCGCTAGCCGAGTGGTGAAGTGTCCCTCTGGCAGATCGACATTGTTGTACTCGAAGCGGACTGCGGTCGAGAGCGCGGAGCCGTGCCGGAACGAGACGACGGCTGAGTTGCCGCGCCGGTGCCCCGAGAGAAATGCTCCGTTGGCGAAAGCGGTCTCGAAGGAGATCGGTGCCGAGGGATTCGTGTAGAAGCGCCACTCCATCTCCCAGCCGTCGTACGTGCCCGGTGGCACGATCACCCCGTCGGCGATCTCGAACGGCAGCTCGAGCCCCTCGCGTTTCCAGTTGAAGGCGGGGCTGAAGAACATTCCGGAGTCCCACTCGACGTGGCTGTCGACGTGGACCTCCGCCGTCTCCTCGAATCCGGTCTCGAGATCGCGGATGGTGTTGTAGTTGATGTGCGGCCGGAGCTCGCGCAGGCCGAACAGGTCGGTTGGACGAATGAACGTCATCGTGAGGACCCGGAAGGAACGGTAGCCCGAGCGCCGCAGGAAGCCGACTTCCGGGTTGAAGTCCTCGCCCACCTCGTGGACGTTGGCGTTCACGTTCAGGCTGCGGCTGCTGTACCTCGCGCTGGTGCTCACCATGTGGTCCCGCCCGTCGAGGCCGGGTGTCTCGGTGCGCGCCGCCACCGCGTTGAAGTTCCAGGCCGAGCCGATCCCCAGTTGTCCGTCCACTGCGTAGGTGCGGTTGTAGTCGTCGGTTAGGTCGAGTCCGTCGCGCTGAAGGAACGCGCCGCCGATGCTCGTGCGGTTACCCAATTCGCGTGCGAGCCGTACGACCGAGTAGGCCTGAGCGCTCTGCACTCCCTCCAGCTCCTCGGTGCGGATGTGGAGTAGCCCCACGTTCAGCCCGGCAGCCTTGCCCGAGAGTCGGCCGCCGCCCTGGATCGGCAGGCGGTTCGCGTTGCGCGCGATCCCGATGCGCCGGCTGAAGAAGAGGTCCGCCCCGCCCCCGCTCACCGAGAACATCCCGGAGTTCTCGAGGAAGAAGGGGCGCTTCTCGGGGAACTGGATGCTGAAGCGGGTGAGGTTGGTCTGGATGTCGTCCACCTCGACCTGGGCGAAATCCGTGTTGTATGTCAGGTCGAGAGTAAGGCCCTGCGTGATCTGGACCTTGGCATCGCCGCCGATCTCGCCGGTCTCGTCGAAGTCGGGCTCACCGATCGCATAGTTGCGCACGGAAGAGCCGAGTACGTACGGGATGACCTGAACCGCGCGGACCGCCGGGGGCTCGATCCCGGTGAGCATGCCCGCCTCGCTCACCCGGTTGAAGTCGAACTCGCGCGGGATCGGCGACCACGTTGACTCTTCGTTCACGCGGCGCACGCGACGGAGCACGTTGAGGCCCCAGTCCTGCTGCTTACCCGCGCGGTAGCGCAAGGTGGAGAAGGGAATCCGGAACTCGGCGCTCCAGCCCGAACGGTCGCGGCTGGTCGCGACCTCCCAGCTCCCGTCCCAGTTGAGGTTGAAGCCGTCGCCGGCGCCGCCCATCTGGCGTCCGCCCCCGCTACCCAACGACCCGCGGCGCCTGCCGCTGCCCGAGCCCTGATCCACCACCTGTCCGTCGTATTGGATCCCCGCCGGATTCGTCCCGAAGACGAAGCCGTTCACCCCGTCGCGGTACGTGTCGAAGATCAGCATGATCGCATCCGACTGCGCGAGGTCGTAGTCGCGGAGCGCCTCGCCCGGGACGATCAGTGATGGCTGGTCATCGAGCGCGCGTACGCCGATGTACAGCGCGCTCTCGTCGTGCCCGATCCTCACCTCGGTGGGGAGCGTGGCGGGCTCGCCGTCGCGGGGGATGCGCTGCACGAAGTCCGAGAGGAGCGGGAGCTCCGACCAGGCGGCCTCCGAGAGCACGCCGTCGATCACCGGCTCGTCCGCGATCCGGACGGCCGGCGCGGACACCTGCGCGAAGAGCGGTTGGGAAGAGCCGGCGGCGAGCGCGCAGCCGAGAGTGAGCGTACGGAGAAGGGCGGTGCGTCGCGACATGCTCATTTCGTCTCACGTTGCAGGCGGTACATCACGACTCCGTAGATGCCGTTCCCGTCCGGGGCAGATTTGAAAGTATAGTCTTCCCTCACCTCCCAGAGGGAAACTTCTTCCGGGATGGTCATATCTGCCAAGGGTGTACCGGTCTGCATCACGGCCCGACCCGGGGGCGGAGCGGGCGGGTGGATCCCCCGTGTCTCTCACGGGGTTTCGGTCAGTGGCTGGCACGCTGGTCGCCGGCCGGGGGATCCCCGTCTTAGGTTGATGCCATGCGAATCGGCCGCCTGCTCACCCTCGTCAGCGCGCTCCTCCTCCTGGCCGTGTCGGCGGCCGAGGCCCAGGAGATCCGCTTCGGTCCGTTCGGCGGGCGGACCAGCGGGGGCGGCCGCTACTCCTATCGGGGGATGCCGGAGGGGCTCCAGGGAGACGGTACCGGTTTCTCCTTCTGCCGGCTCGCGTATCGAAGCGTGGTCCAGGAGGCGGGCGGGCAGGGGTGGACGACCGACTTCCCGAACGCGGACAACAACCTGATGTTCCGCGCCGAGGAGCTCACGACGATCGGGATGGCCAAGTACCCGAACGGTGAGTTCGCCTACTCGATCGTCCTCGCCACCAATCCCGACCTCTACCGCTGCCCGTTCCTGTTCGCCTCCGACGTGGGCACGATGGGGCTCCGGGACGAAGAGGTGGTGGCGCTCCAGAAGTACCTGGAGAAGGGCGGCTTCCTCTGGGCGGACGACTTCCAGGGCGAGCTGCTTCGGGTCGTTCCCGACGCCGAGATCGTGGACATCACGCCTGAGTATCCGATGCTCTCAGCGATGTACCGCGTCAAGCGCATCCCGCAGATTCCCTCGATCAACTGGTGGTATCGACTGGGCGCCGGCGACGAGGACACCTCGGAGCGCGGCGCCGACAGCACGACTCCGCACATGCGCGCGGCCTACGACTCGCACGGCCGCATGATCGTCTTGATCACGCACAACACCGACATCGCGGACGGGTAGGAGCGGGAGGGCGAAGACGAGAGATACTTCTATCTCTTCTCGCCCGAGGCGTATGCGATCACGGTGAACGTGCTCGTGTGGGTGATGACGCACTGAGTGCTCACAGGATGACGCACTGAGCGCTCACAGAGGGTACGCTTCGATCCCCAGGGCCGCCGCGGCCATGGCGCGCTGAACGACGGGCTCGATCCACTCGAGCAACAGACCTGCTGGAAGATCCCATGAGCCGGTGTGCCAGGAAGACCGAGGTATCGAGGTAGACCACGGCATCAGCCCCGGTCCGCCCGGCTCTCCTCGAGCGCACCCCCTCCATCCTCGTCCGCAGGAGGAATTCGTGAGACGGCCGCGCTCGGCACCACCAGGAAGCCAGCCGCGGAGAAATGATGATCGAGCGCCAAGGCCTCTCGTATTCCCGCTCGGTCATCACGGCTAAGTTCACCGCGCCCGTGAAGGAGAAACCCTGGTCCGTGAATCGGTCGAGCCAGTGGGGCGGGCGTCAATGGGTTCGTTTCCCTTCCCTCCCTGCAACGCCCCGCGTAGCCTGACACCATGAAATCCCGCGGCGAGGCACTTCGAGACTACATGATCCGCCGGATCCTCCTCATGGTCCCGACCTTCATCGGGATTACCTTCGTCACCTTCCTGATCCTCCAGTTCGTTCCCGGCGGGCAGATCGATCAGCTCCGCATGCAGCTCGCGGGCGCGGGCGGAGGCGGGGAGGTCGGAGGGGGCGGTGGCGCACGGGTCCAGCTCGAGATCCCGGAGGCCCAGCTAGAGCAGCTCAACGCCTACTATGGCTTCGACAAGCCGGTGCACGTCGCGTACGGGAGTTGGCTCTGGAACACCTTGCAGCTCGACCTGGGGGACTCCTTCCGGTACAACGAGCCGGTGCTCAGGGTCATCGCGGACCGGCTTCCCGTCTCGATCTTTTATGGGCTCCTCACCGCATTCTTCACCTACACGATCTGTATTCCCCTGGGCATCCTCAAGGCGATCCAGCACCGGGCCCCGGTCGACACCGTGACTTCGGTGCTGATCTTCTTGGGCTACGCGATCCCCGGCTTTGCGCTGGGTGCCGTGCTCAGCAACCTGCTCGCCGTGCGCTGGGAGATCTTCCCGCTCGGCGGCTTCACCTCGGTAGGCTTCGCGGAGCTGTCGCTGGGTGAGAAGGCCAAGGATCTGATATGGCACTCGGTACTGCCGCTGATCTCGTATCTGGTGGGCTCGTTCGCGGTCACGACCATGCTCATGAAGAACAGCCTGATCGAGAACATGAGCGCGGATTACGTCCGCACTGCGCTCGCGAAGGGGCTCTCCTGGCGGCGGGCGGTATTCGTGCACGCACTCCGGAACTCGCTCATCCCGATGGCGACGAGCATTGGTGGCCTGCTCGGGATCTTCCTCACCGGCAGCTTCCTGATCGAGCGGGTGTTCAACATTCCGGGGGTCGGGCTGCTCGCCTTCGAGGCGATCCAGGCGCGCGACTTCCCCGTCGTGATGGGCTTCCTCGTCATCTCGAGCATCGTGCTGATGGTGGGCAACCTGGTCTCGGATCTCGCGGTGGCGTTCGTGGATCCCCGGGTCCGGTTCGAGTAGCGCGTGGCCTGGATCAAGCTCGACCCGATCACGCGCCGCCGCCTCGAGCGCTTCCGGCGCATCAAGCGCGGGTGGTACTCGCTCGTGATCCTGCTGGCCGCGATGGGGCTCTCGGTCTTCGCGTCCTTCCTGGCGGAGAGCCGGGCACTGATCGTGCGCTACGAGGGCCGGCTGTACTTCCCGACGTTCACGTACTACGACATGGACACCTTCGGGCAGGAGCCGCCGCCCGCCTGGGGGATGGGGGACCTGGAGACCGAGTACCTGCGGCTCCAGCGCGAGTGGCGGCTCGAGCGGGAGCTGTATCAGCGCGAGGCCGCGGATCTGGCGGGGGACGAGACGGCATTCGCCGCGCTGGCGGATAAATACCCGAACCGCAACAACCGCGTGATCATGCCCCCGATCCCGTGGGATCCGTACCAGAGCGACTTCTGGTACAACGAAATCCTGAACGAAATCCAGGCAGAGCTGGACGAGGGGGACGCGGCACGCGCGGAGCGGCTGGCGCGCCACGACGGGCTCGAAGAGCTCGGTGATGCGATCGCCTCGGGTGCCATCAACGGGATGCTCACCGACCCCGAGCAGTCGCTCACCGGAGACCTGATCGGGCTGGCCCGCTCCGGGGCGATGCCCTCGCTCGCCGGGCTGCCGGCCCTGCCTCCCACCGGTCCGGACCTCCGTCGGCGCCATTACCTCGGGACCGACTCGCAGGCGCGGGACGTCGCCTCCCGGCTACTCTATGGCTTCCGCATCTCGGTCTTCTTCGCGCTTTTCCTCGTGCTCGCCTCGCAGGTAATCGGAACGGCGATCGGCAGCCTCCAAGGGTATCTGGGCGGCCGCTTCGATCTGATCAGCCAGCGGGTGATCGAGGTGCTGGTGAGCATCCCGTTCCTGTACGTGGTAATCATCATGGGCGTTCTGTTCGCGCCCAGCTTCTGGCTGCTGCTCGCGATCATGGCGCTCTTCCAGTGGACCGCGATCACCTTCTACATGCGGACGGAGATGTATCGGGAGAAGACGCGCGAGTATTGCCTGGCCGCGCGATCCTACGGGGCGTCCCACGCGCGCATCGTCTTCCGTCACCTTCTGCCCAACGCGCTGACCCCTCTCGTGACCTTTACCCCGTTCGCGGTGGTGGCAGCGATCTTTGCCCTGACCGCGCTCGACTACCTTGGCTACGGGCTCCCGGCCCCCACCCCGAGCTGGGGGGAGATGATCGATCAGGCGCTTCAGCTGGAGAACCGCGAGAAGCTCTGGCTCACCCTGGCGCCATTCGGGGCGCTCACGTTCACGCTGGTGCTGGTCGTGTTCATCGGAGAGTCGGTGCGAGAGGCGTTCGACCCGAAGCAGTATGCTCGTTACGAGTGAGCGGAAGGAGGAAGTGATGAGGACCGTTATCCTGCTGGTGGCGATGCTGTCGGCGCCGCTCGCGCTCCGTGCCCAGACGGAGGCGGCGGCGGCGGCGCCTGTTCGGCTTCCACCTGGGATCGTCTGGGAAACTAACTACGACGATCTGCCGATCGGATCGGCGGAGGCGATCCGGGGCGGGACGTTCAATGACTTCATCGACGCGTATCCGCTCACGTTCCGCCTGATGGGACCGAACTCGAACGACGCGTTCGCGGGGTGGAACCGAGCGTTCACCATGTATCTCCCACTGGTCATGATGCACCCGACAACGGACAACTTCATCCCGATCATGGCGACCGCCTGGTCAGTGCAAGACGACCAACGGACCATCTACGTGCGGCTCGATCCGGATGCCCGCTGGAGCGACGGCGAGCCGATCACGGCCGACGACTACGTGTTCACGCTCGAGATGATGCGCTCCCCGCACATCGTCGATCCGTTCTACAACAGCTACGCGGAGCAGTACTACGAGTCGATCGACAAGATCGACGACTACATGCTGCGGATTGTCGGCACCCGCCCGAGCTGGCGGCCACTCGCCGACTATGCAGGCATCTGGCCCACTCCCGCACACGCGACCACGCTGGACGAGACCTGGGTTGACCGCGCCAACAACGAGTTCCAGATCGCGCCGGGCCCGTACGTGGTCACCGACGTCGTGCGCGGGGAGTCGGTCACCTTTAGCCGTCTGGACGCCTGGTGGGGCGACGGGAAGCAGTACTTCCGCGGCATGTTCAACTTCGATCGCGTCCACCTGCGAGTGATCCCGATCGAGCGTGCGCTCGACTACCTGCGCAGGGGCGAGATCGACGTCGTTCAGGAGAACACGGCCCGGACGTGGAACGAGCAGTACACCTTCGACGCGGTGCGGAACGGCTGGGTCAGGCGGGCGCGGATCTTCGTGGATAACCCGTCGGGGGTGTACGGGCTTCACATGAATCTCGAGGCGCCGATCTTCCAGAACGAGGACTTCCGGAAGGCGATGCAGTATCTGTTCAACTTCGAGCGCCTCAACCGGAACATGATGTTCGACGAGTACTTCCGGCAGAACTCGTTCTTCGAGGGCACCGAGTACGCGAACCCGAACGTGCGGGCGTATCCCTTCGATCCGCAGAAGGCGCGCGAGCACCTGGAGCGAGCCGGGTACCGGCGTCCCGCCGACATCGCCGGGGGCGGGCTCCTGGCCATCGCGCGCCGTACTCTCCGGGGGCTCGTCGTCGTCCGGTCGGCGGACGACGACATTTTGGTCAACGATCGCGGGGAGAAGGCGAGCTTCTCGATCATCTACGGGAGCAAGGGGTTGGAGCGGCACGTGACCGTGATGCAGCAGGAATACCGGAGGGCGGGGGTCGAAGTGAAGCTCCGGCTATTCGAGCCGGGGGCGGCCTTCGAGCGGGGGCTCGAGCGGAAGTACGAGATGCACGTCACCGGGCGGACCGCTGGCTTCTATCCGTCGCCGCGCCAGTACCTGCATACCGAGTTTCAGGCGACCACTAACAACAACAACATCTGGGGCTTCGGCACGCCTGAGGTAGATTCGTTGATCCAGGTCTACGAGGAGGACCTCGACTTCGAGGACCGGAGGGACGCGATGTGGCGGATCGACGAGATCGTCCACGACGAAGCCTTCTATATCCCGTTCTGGAATGCGCCCTACATCCGACTTGCCCACTGGGACTACATCCGCTTCCCTGACTTCTGGGTGCCCAAGCGGACGCAGTCGTACACTGATTACCTGGTCTTCTGGATCGATCCAGGCCGCCGCGCGGCTCTCCAGGAAGCCATGCGCACCGGCCGCGCGTTCCCCCTCGACGAGGAGATCGACAAGGATCCGTACGATCTGATCGAGAATCCCGAGTGACTCAGGCCGCACCCGGGGCGCTCCTCGAGATCGACAACCTCGCGGTTGGCTTCGACACCGAGGCCGGCCTGCTCCGTGCCGTCGACCGCATCTCGCTCGAGATCGCGCCCGGCGAGACGCTCGGCCTGGTCGGCGAGTCCGGCTGCGGAAAGAGCGTCACCGCTGCCTCCGTGCTCCGGCTCATCCCGATCCCGCCCGGCCAGATCATCCACGGCACGATCCGCCTTGCCGGGAAGGGCGATCTGTTGAGCCTGCCCGCCGAGGAGCTCAGCAGCGTCCGGGGCCAGGAGGTCGCGATGATCTTCCAGGACCCGATGACCTCGCTCAATCCGGTCTTCACGGTGGAGAAGCAGCTCGGCGAGGTGCTCCGCCTCCGCTTCGGGATGGACAAGCGGGCGGCGCGCGCCCGCTCGAACGAGATGCTGCGCACGGTGGGCATCCCCGATCCCGAGGCGCGGCTCGGCGCCTACCCCCACGAGCTGTCCGGCGGGATGAAGCAGCGCGTGATGATCGCGATGGCGCTGCTCTCGGAGCCCAAGCTCCTGATCGCGGACGAGCCCACCACCGCGCTCGACGTGACGATCCAGGCGCAGATCCTCCAGCTCATCCGCGAGCTCCAGCAGCGCACCGGTGCGGCTGTGCTCTTCATCACGCACGACATGGGCGTGGTCGCCGAGATGTGCGACCGGGTCGCGGTCATGTACGCCGGGCGGATCGTGGAGCGCGGGGACGTGTTCGAGATCTTCGAGCGGAGCCGCCACCCCTACACGACCGGGCTGCTCCAGAGTATCCCGCGCCCCGGGATCGCGCACAAGGCCCAACTGCCGACGATCGAGGGCACCGTGCCCTCGCCGCTCGAGCTCCCGGTCGGCTGCCGTTTCGCGCCGCGCTGCTGGAAGAGGCAGACGCTCGACGAGGCGTCGCAGCGGCGCTGCTGGGAGGAAGACCCCGCGCTCGAACCAAAGCCGGGAGGAGGTGTGGCGGCCTGTCACTTCCCGGTCACCGACGCCGAGCGAGGCGGCGCGTGAGCCCGGACGCGGGGGCGCCGCTGCTCCAGGTCGAGAACCTGAAGAAGTACTACCCGCTCAGCGGGGGCGTCTTCGGAAAGAAGATCGGCGAGGTGCGCGCCGTGGACGGCGTCTCCTTCACCGTGGGCAAGGGCGAGACGCTCGGCCTGGTCGGCGAATCGGGGTGCGGGAAGTCCACCCTCGGCCGGACCGTGATGCGGCTCGAGGAGCCCACCGAGGGGCGCATCCTCTTCGAGGGTGCCGATCTCGCCCACGCCTCGAGCGCCGAGCTGTTCCGGCTCCGCCGCGAGCTCCAGATGATCTTCCAGGACCCCTACTCCTCGCTCAACCCACGCATGACCGTGGGGGAAATCGTGCGCGAGCCGCTCGTTGTGCATCGCATGGGGACGCGCGCGGAGCAGGTCGAAGAGGTGCGAGCGCTACTCGAGACGGTCGGGCTCGGGAGCGAGACGCTCGAGCGCTACCCGCACGAGTTCTCGGGCGGGCAGCGTCAACGCATAGGCATCGCGCGCGCGCTCGCGCTCGATCCCAAGCTCGTGATCGCGGACGAGCCGGTCTCGGCACTGGACGTGTCGGTGCAGAGCCAGGTGCTCAACCTGATGCTCCAGCTCCAGCGCGAGCGCGGGCTCACGTACGTGTTCATCAGCCACGACCTCGCGGTCGTGGAGCACGTGAGCGACACAGTCGCGATCATGTACCTGGGGAGGATCGTCGAGCAGGGACCGGTGGCCCGGATCTTCAACCGCCCGGGCATGCCCTACACGCGCGCACTGCTGGACGCGATTCCGCTTCCGGATCCGAGGCGGAGGAAGGGCGTGGTACCGGTGGGGGGCGAGACACCGAGCGCCATCGCGCCCCCGCTCGGCTGCCCCTTCCACCCGCGCTGCCCGTTCGTGATCGAGGACTGCCGGAAGGCGGCGCCGCCGCTGGAGCCGTTCGAGCAGGCGGACCACGTCGTCGCCTGCATCCGCAAGGAGGAAATCAAGGATGAGCTGGCGCGGCCGCTTGCGGCCGCCGAAGCCGGTGGGGTCGCTAGCGAGCGGCGCTAGTCTTCACGAACTCCACGCGGTGACCCTCGATGTCCCGTAGCAGGCAGACCAGCCGGTCGGGCTCGGGGGCTCGGCAGCGGTACTCCCACATCCAATCTCCACCGAGATCTGCTTCGAAGGTCAGATCGCCCTCCGCCGTAGTGCCGACCGCTGGGACACCCTCCCTCGGCTCCGCTGCCGTCCGCCACGCCACCCGGAGCGCACCGGTCGGGACGGCGTTGAAGCCGATGGTCCAGCTGAGGGGGCGTCCCTCGATGTCCTCCCGTCGGACACCCTCGGGGTCGAACGCGACTTCACCCGGACGCCAGCCCAGGAATGCCTCGGTCATGACCTGTCGGAGTATCACCCAGGTACCCGCCACCTCGCTCGGCCTCGTCCGCGAGACAGGACGCCGACGAAATCAACGCTGTCACCGCGGCACACCGGGCTCCGATTATCGGGACATTCTAGCGCCATGGTGCGCACGGCGCCGCCCAGCTTCAGCACACGAGATCGCGGTTGCCCCTCAGGCCGGCAGCGGTGCGGTCGGGAGCCCGGGCGTCGAGAAAACGATCTCCTTGATTGCCTTGATGCTCCGGTTGCCGTAGCGGAACGGGATGATCAGACGGAGAGGCGCGCCGTGCAGCGGCGCGAGCGGCTCGTCGTTCATGAGCCAGGCGAGCATCACCTGCGGATGTCGGAGCGCCTCCATGTCCTCGTCTACGTAGAACCGGTCCGAGGCGATGAAGCGCGTGTAGTGGACTCCGGGCACGACGCCCAGCATGTCCGCGAAGTCGCTGAAGCGCACCCCCGTCCACTTCACGATCCCGGTCGGCCGCGGGGCGCCGCACTGGAGGAGGTAGGTGCCGCTCACGCGGGGGAGCGCCTCGAGGTCCGAGAAGCGGAGCGTGCCCCCCAGCCGCGCGAGCCCGCGCGTATCCACCCGGATCGCCAGGTTCCGGTAGTTGTAGTCGATTACCGGGGTCGAGCGATCGGGAGTCCGCCACATCGGACGGTTGCCCTCGGTGATGGGCCCAGCCTCGCTCGGGTCGTGTTCCGGTGCCGACCCATCCGGGTTTAGCGGCAGGTTCGCCGGGAAGCCGTCACGGCGGGGGCGCTCCACCAGGGTGGACGGCCACTCCTGCGGCGCTTGCTGCCCGGCCAATTCCTCCGCGGCCACGAAGCCGAGGGAGACGCTGGCCAGGGTGGAGCCGGAGAGGGCGATCGCGTCGCGGCGGGTGAGGCTCATTGCTCAACCTCAGGAGTAGGGGAGAGGAATGGAAGCCTCAATCTACCCCGCGGAAATCCACAGCGCCAATAACTCGAATCAATGGAAGAAACCGCCGCCCTCACCGACGTCGCGGGGCGCCATCCCGGCGCCCCGCGACGTCGGTCCGCCGCGATTGCGCGCTGCGGAGGATCTGACCTCAGTCCTTCCCGCCGCCCACCGCCACGTCCGGCGCGGCGCCTAGGCTGCTGAAGGCGGACCGGATGGGCGTGCCGGTGAGCCCGGCCGGCGCGTTCACCCCGAGCAGGGCGAGCGCGGTCGCCGCGGTGTCGAGCGTCCGGATGCCGTCGGGGAGCGTCTCGCCGGGGACCACGCCCTTCCCCCATGCAATCCAGGGGATGAGCACGTCGCGCGGGTCGGAGGAGCCGTGGTCGCGCCCATGCCCTCCGTGGTCAGCGGTGATGATCACCGTGTAGCCATCCCGGCCGAAGGCGCGGTCCGCGGACCGGAGCAGCTCACCGATCTCGTAGTCCACGGACTGAACCGCCCAGCCGTACGGCCGGCTCATCCAGCCGAAGATGTGCCCCGCGAAGTCCGCGTCGGCCAGGTGGACGAACATGAGGTTGGGCCGCTCGCGCATGAGATACGCCTGGACCGCATCCACCGTCTTCACCGCCAGGTCCCGGCCTAGCCCCCGCGGAACGTGCGCGTGGTCGAGCGTGCTCGGCACCGCGAGGTGCTCGAACTTGGCTTTGCTGAAGAACGCGGCCGTGTGGAGCCCGGCCTCGCGCGCCGCCGCGAAAATCGTAGGCGTGGCCACGTGGCCATGCTCCTCCATCTCCTCGCGGTTCCAGTAGACGCCGTGCGTCTCCGGCTCCGTGCCCGTGAGCATCGAGGTGTGCGAGGGCAGCGTATTGCTGGGGAGGATCGTGCTCGCCGTGAGCGAGGAGCTCCCTTCCTCGATCAGACGGGTCAGGGTGGTGGCGCCGAAACGCTCGATCGCGTCGGGGCGGAGCCCGTCCACGGAGATCACGATCACGTGGTGGGTGAGTGTGCCCTCGGGCGAAGGCGGCGCGGACGTGGGAGCCGGAGCCGACCCGAGGGGGCCGGCGCAGCCCAGGGCGAGCGCGAGCAGGGCGGCCAACGAGCCGCGGACGGCGCGGAGGGACATCGGACTTCGGGGATTTGGAGAAAGAGTGATTGTCGCAATGCCTGCTACAGGGCTAGGCCCCGGAAAGGTCGGATCCGCCGATACCCTGCGGGGTTTCACACTCTCCATCTCCACTTCCTCCAGAGTGGTGCATCGCTCCTTGCAGCGCCAGTGGAGGCGCCCGATGGCACGAATTCCGATCACCAAGAAGGATGGATCGCCGACCCCGTACTTCTGGCTGGAACGGGACGACGCGGACCGCAAGCGCAAGACCATTTACAAGACGACGAAGGACGGGATCAAGCGGATCACCGGCGCCCACTTCGACGCGGTCGCGAACGAGGTTGTCAAGCACACCTGAGGCGCGCCGCGCGCAGCCGTGATCCGACGAAGGGCCGCCCTCAGGCGGCTCTTCTCGTGGCCGGTACGCGACAGCCGGATCCGCGCCGGGCGCGCTGCCGGCGGGTCGCGCATGGCCCCGGTACCGTCCTCCTAACCTCCCGGCGGCGCCACGTCCACCAGGAAGCATTCGTTCCCGATGCAGTCGACGCCCACCGGTCGCTCCGGGGCCGCGCCGCCGCGGCCCGCCGCCACCCCGATCGTGAACACGCCGTCCTCGAGCTGCCCGGTCCTTCCGAAGCGGATCACGTAGTCCGCCGCGTTCGCCTCCTCCACGATCTCGATCGGCATGCCCGCGAGCTGGCGGCTCGTGAAGCTCCGCGGCAGCGTCGAGCGGAGCACGCGCACGCGTGTCCCAGAGCTGGCCGCGTGCCAGTACTGACTCGCGAGGATCGCGGTGTAGGCCGCGAGGGGGGGCGGCTGGGGATGATCCGCTTCCCTCATCCAGACGCGGGGCCGGACGGCCTCGACCAACGCTGCAGGGATCCCGGCGTCGGGCGCAAGCGAGCGCGATCGTCGCTCTCGTAAACGGCATCAGCCGGACGGCGACGACCGCCGGACAGGTGACGATCTCGGACTCCCGCGCCACGGGCAGGAACGCCTGCCGGATCGCCGCCGCGTTGGAGCTGTCGCTCGGAGCGACCGTGAGCACGCACCGGCTCTGGCCGAGCACCATCTCGCGGTCGACGCGAACCGGGCTCCAGTTCAGGATCTCGGGGAAGTGGTCGAGGATGACCTCCCGCGGCGTCTCGGCCGTGAAGGTGACGTCGGGCGGTGTGGCGCGCTTCGGCGTCGCGGTCGCAGGCCGCGGCGGACGCCACGAGCACGAGCAGCACGGTCCTGGGCATGGCACGCAGCGGCGCGGCGCGTCTCAGCGCGGTAACAATCAGCATCGTCCTTCCAGTCGGAGCGCGACCAAGAGCGGTCGCCCGCCGGGCGCCGCTTGGATCTCGGCGAGCGCCGATTTGATGGCGGTGAAGAGGGCGCGGTGCTGCGCCGGCGAGAGCTGGTCCTCGGTCTGCTCCGGGAGCAGCTCGTACGAGACTGGATGCTTGACGGCAAGCGTGACCGCGAGCGGGGCTCCTCCCCCGACGCCCACCTGGATCTCACCGCGCATCGGCCCCCAGAGCGGCACGTAGCGCGCGAAGGAGCCGAGGCCGTCAGCACCCGGCCCGGGGGCCACCTGCGCCGTCAGGTCCTGGGTCGCGCCGGCCGCCACCACGAGGAGGAGCCAGAGCCAGCCGCGAAGCGCTACCATGAATACGCCGGGGGTGAGGGATCAGCGGGAATGCCAGCCTCTCCTCAGGATAAAACACTCGTTCAGCCGAGCGCCCGGATTTTCTCCTCGGTCCGTTCCCACTCGGCCATCAGGCCGTCCACCTCGGCCTGGAGTCGGCTCCGCTCCTTCTCGAAGCGCCGGATCTCGTCCTTCGAGGTGCTCTCGTAGAAGATGGGATCGGCAAAGACCTGGTCGATCTCCGCGATCCGCCCCTCCGCCGCCTCGATCAGGCGCATCAGCTCGGCGTGCCGGTCCTGCACGAGCTTGCGGTCGCGCGCGGCTGTCTTCGCGGAGGGCTCGGTCGCGGACGCCGTGGCGCCGCCCGAACCACCCGAGCCGGCGCGTGCGGCCGCCGCGGACTTCTTCGCCTTCTTGTCCGTCCTGGCCTTGAGCACGACCCGCTCGGCGTCCAAGCGATCGTCCCCGCTGAACGCGACGTACTCTGCATAGGTGCCCTCATAGTCGGTGATTCCCTCGGGCTCGATGTCCACGATCCGCGTAGCGAGCTGGCTAATGAACCAGCGGTCGTGCGAGATGAGGATGAGCGTGCCCGGGTACTTCTGGAGCCCCTC
The DNA here is from genome assembly GCA_963580305.1 of Gemmatimonadales bacterium UBA6960. Classification (GTDB taxonomy): domain Bacteria; phylum Gemmatimonadota; class Gemmatimonadetes; order Longimicrobiales; family Gaopeijiaceae; genus UBA2988. The sequence continues at coordinate 1,163 of CAUZJY010000022.1, read as the reverse complement.
GACCAGTGCCTCGATCGACTCCAAGTCGAGGTGATTAGTGGGCTCATCCAGCACGAGCACGTTGGGGCGGAAGAGTGCCAGCTTGGCGAACACGAGCCGCGCGGCTTCGCCCCCGGAGAGGGACCCGATCTTCTTCTTGGGGTCGTCTCCGGTGAAGAGCATGAGAGCAAGCCGCCCTCGAATCCAACCGATGTCCTTGTCGGGCGCGAACCGCGCGAGCCACGCGTGCGCGGTCGTGCCGGGGTCGCCCAGCTGCTCGTGATGGTCCTGCGCGAAGTAGGCAGGATGGGTCTCGTAGCCCCACTCCACCGTGCCGGCGTCGGGCTCGACCTCGCCCATTACGATCTTGAGCAGCGTCGACTTCCCGATCCCGTTCGGACCCGTGATCGCGAGTCGGTCGCCCTTGCGGACGAGCAGGTCCACGCCGTGCAGGACCTGCTTGTCACCGTAGGCCTTCCTCAGCCCCGCGACCTTGAGCACATCTCGCCCACTCGGGCGCCACTCCTCGAAGTCGAAGGTCGGGTAACGGCGGGAGCTCTGTGGCAACTCGACCACATCCTCGAGCATCTTCTCGATGATCTTGGCCTTGCTCTGCGCCTGCCGCGCCTTCGAGGCCTTCGCCTTGAAGCGGTTGACGAACTCCTGCTGACGCGCGATTTCCTTCTTCTGTCCCGCGATCTCCTTCTCGCGCCGCTCACGGTCGAGCTTCTTCGACTCGAGAAAGACGCTGTAGTTGCCGTGGTACTTGGTGACGGTTTCGTAGTCGACGTCGAGGATGTGCGTCGCGATCCCGTCCAGAACCTGGTGGTCGTGGGAGATCACGACAGCGGGTCCCGAAAACTCGCGCATGAAGCCCTCGAGCCAGCGGATCGAGAGGATGTCCAGGTGGTTGGTAGGCTCGTCCAGCAGCAGCACGTCGGGGGCGCTCGCGAGCACCTGCGCGAGCAGCACGCGCAGCTTGAAGCCGCCGGAGAGCGTCGAGATCGGCTGATCATGCACGGCTCCGGGGAGCCCCAGACCTTCCAGAATCATCGCAGCCCGCGCTTCGGCCGTGTAACCGTCGTGGTGCTGCACGGTCTCTTCGAGCTCGCCGAAGCGGTCGGCATCGAAGCTCTCGTGCGCGTGCGCGAGCAGCTCCTCCTTCTCCTTCATCGCGCGGTACA